>JAGBLH010000034.1 GCA_017635515.1 Selenomonas sp. | reverse complement strand
TGGTTCTTCAGCCTGACAGGATTCACCGAAAGTGCCAGTTCCTGCAGTTCCTGCTCGCTAGTCTCCATTCCCGGCCACAGCCCCCACTCCTTCAGCAGATGTCCAAAACTGACCGCCGCAGCCATCGGCTCCGTTTCCCCCAAAGCCGCAGCCAACCGCCGAAACACCTCCGCCAGATGAGCCGCCCCCCGCGCATCCCGGCAATCATCAAGATGCCCCAGCATATAAGGCCAGAGCACCGCCACGCAGAGCGCTGCAGATTGTCCGTGGGGCCAGCCGTACTTGCTGGTCAGCTTATAGCACATCGCATGCCCGGCTGTAGTCTGGGTGATGTTAATGGCCTTGCCGGCCAGATACGCTGCCTGCTGCATCCCCGCATTGCCCCGGGGGTCATTAGCCAGGCACCCCGCACGGGCAGTCTGCCACAGGGCCAGTGCTTCCCTGGCATATCCCCAGCTTTCATCTGTAGAATTCACCGACCATGCCGCCTCCACTGCATGACAGAAAGCATCCAGCATGGGAGCAAGACGTTGCCTGCGCGGCAGGCTGTCCAACACGGAAGGTTCCAGCCATACCAGCTGCGGCACCAGGCTGTCATCTGTCACCGACTGCTTCTCGCCCTCCCGGTATACCACCGCATAGCGGGTGGCTTCGCTGCCTGTGCCTGCCGTTGTCGGCACTGCCAGCAGCGGCAGACTATTCGGCTGCTGCGGGTGGGGCAGCCATTCTCCCTCGAATTTCTCCGCCGCATAAAGCTTGATGCACTTGGCCACATCCATGGCACTGCCGCCACCCACGGCCAGAATGCCATCACAGCCCTCCTGCTGCAGCAGACGGACGCCGTCCTCAACAGCCTTTGCCAGAGGATTCGGCTGGAAGCCGCTGAATCTCACCCAGCCTGTCCCAGCCTCTGCGGCTATCTTCTCCAGTCTTGCACGGATGCTCAGCTTGTCGAAAGACCCGCCACAGACCAACAGCAGACGCCTTATTCCCATTTCCCGCCATGCATCTGCAAAGGCAGCCTCCTCTGCCAGGCCCCGAAAAACCTGCTGCATAAACTCACCTCAAATCTCGTCCGGTATCAAAGTCAGTATTTCCTTGATGGACATGCACATCTTATCCACTTCCAGGGAACGATGATGCTCCAGAATCAACTCAGCGGTCTTCTGCATGGCAGGGAAGCCGCTGCGAATCAGATGGTTGGCATAAATCACTATATTGATGCCATGCCTGCCAAGTTCCTCCTCCGTCACTTGATTATAGGAGGTAGGGACAACCACCAGTGGCGTTGTCTTGTCTTCTGCACGGAAGGCATCGCAAAACTCGTAAATCTCCGTTGGCTCCTTCCTGCGGGAATGAATCATGATGCCATCTGCCCCTGCTGCCACATAAGCCCGCGCCCGTGCCAATGCGTCCTCCATGCCTTTTTCCAGAATCAGGCTCTCGATACGGGCAATAATCATGAAATCCTGCGTCTTCTGCGCCCGCTTGCCAGCTCTGATTTTGGCAGCAAAATGCTCCGGCTCATCCTGAGTCTGCTTCACCGAGGTGCCGAACAGGGAATTCTTTTTTAGCCCCTTCTTATCCTCAATGATAACAGCTGACACCCCCAGACGCTCCAACGTGCGTACGTTATAGACAAAGTGCTCGGTCAGCCCCCCTGTATCTCCGTCCAGGATGATAGGCTTCGTGGTCACTTCCATGATATCATCTATCGTGCGCAGACGCGAAGACATATCCACCAGTTCTATATCCGGCTTGCCCTTGTCCGTGGAATCACAGAGGCTTGATACCCACATCGCATCGAACTGCTTTGCTGCCCCCTCATGGTAAACCGTTGTCTTCTCCACAATCAGCCCCGTAAGGCCACTATGCGCTTCCATGGCTGTCACGACATCTTTCAGGCCCAGCAGCTTCTTCAGCCGCCCGCGACGTATATCCGGTATGGACAGCCTGTCGCGGGATGCCTCTTCCAACAACTTGTAGGCTTCCCTGTCTGCGTAAGGATATTCCACCAGACTGCCTCCATAGGACTGCAGTTCCCGCAGTGTCTCCTCCCGCACGCTCTGCTGCAAGCCCTGCTGCCAGTCATCGCCATGCACGACCATATCCGGGCGATATTTCCTGAGATTCGGCACATAGCTCAGAGTATCCTGGGGCACCACCTCGGATATGCCCTTGATATTGCCGATGATGGCAGCCCGCTCCGCGTAGTCCAGCAGCGGATAGCGCTTATAGCTGACCACAGCCTCATCTGTCAGTACCCCGGCGATAACCCTGCCTAGCTTCGCCGCCAGTTCAATCAGGCGCAAATGCCCACTGTGAATGACATCGGTGCTGAAGGCCATGTAAACAGTCTTTACCTGTCCCTCCATAAAGACCTCTCCTTCCTGACTTCCGCCAAATCTTCCATAGTATCTATCTCCCGGCAGAACATATCCCTGATATCGCAGGCATACAGTTCACAACGCCCCGCTATCTCGTTAAACGCATTCTCAGCATAGCAGTTTTTCTGCCCTGTCTGCACAAAGTGATGTATGGACTCCTGCCATACCTGCCAGTCAGCAGCCCGCAGGTTATATAGAGGCTGTGCCGCCACAGCGCCCTCGAAGAATTCAATGCCGATTTTCCCGATACGGCCTTCACCATCCAGCACTGCCTTGAAATCCTTCTCCGGCAGTGCCATCGTGCTGCTGACCGCCATCACGCTGCGCTGCTGCCCCAGCGCCTGATCCAGCACCTCCCGGGCAAAGACCAAGTCCCCGTGCATCAACAGCAGGTCAGTGCCTCTCAAGGCCTCTCTCGCCAAATCCATAGACCAGATATAATTCGTAGACATATAATCTGGATTAGGCACAAAAACATAGGACAAACCCAAGCCCTGCACCCGCACATATTCCTCCAGTGCCTCAGCAAAAGGCCCCGTGGTTATAACCACCTCACGCAATCCGGCCTGTGCCAGGAGGCGCAGCTGACGGCCCAGGATAGTCTCCCCATCTTCAAGCTCCGTCAAGGCCTTCGGCTGACGCTCCGTCAGCTCCCCCAGCCGTGTCCCCCTACCGCTATTCAGTATCAATGCCTTCATTTTTTGCACCCTTTCATGCTACTGCAGATCTTCCTGCAGCATTGGCCATTGGATTCCCATGTTATCGAAGGAAGCCGTATGCTCACGCACTATCTCCAGCATTCTGGCCCGCTCCGCCTCTGTCACTCCGCCCGGCCTGCCATCGCGCCTGCCGGCCCACAGGTGTGCTCCCGTAAGATCCACGGTGCCATCCTCGTACATCTCCGTCTTTGACTCCAAATCCATTTGGCAGTTCTCCATGCGCAGCCGCATTTTATAGGTCTGCCCAGGGAACATTGTATTGCTGATGCAGTATTCCCGCTTGCTGCCTCCGAAGGCTGCCGGCAAGTTGCCGTCCAGCCCTTCCGGCAAGGCAAAACCACAAAGTTTCGACATTATTGGGTATATATCCAGCGTGCTGGTCAGTTCATCATCAACGAACCCCAGACTAGGCACCCCCGCCCCACGCAGCATCAGAGCCGCACCTGTCTGCTTGTCGCCCATGATATAAGGAACTTTGTCATAAATGGACACGCCATGGTCAGAGCACAATTCCACCACGTATTCATCTTCCGCGAAATGCTGCTGCAAATAAGCGAACAACACGCCCAGACTGCGATCCAGATTACGGATACCGGCACGATTAGCCTCCATGTAAAAAGGTGTGCACTGCAGACGCACGCTGGCTTGCCTTTTCTCCATGCCCTCCAGCCTGTCAGCCATGGATATATGAGTCTGCGCTGTCCAAGCAACTTGATAATCCCGCACATCCCAGGGATGGGCGTCCATTATGTGCAGGAAAATGAACTGATCGCATTCATCAAAAGCCTCAATCTGCTGGATAGTGCGCTCTACTCCCTCAGCTGCCGGCAGACAATAAGGATTGACCAACAGATGCTCATAGCCCCTGGTAACACCGTTGAATACACCATTACCCACTCCCTGCACATTCACACAATGGTAGCCCAGCCTGCCCATTTGCTCTGCCAGCGTCACGTGCTCCGAAGCCAGTGCAACTGCCGCCTGCTCGTTGAATATTTGGCTGTGATGTGGATACAAGCCTGTCTCAATAGTAGCCAAAGATGGATATGTATATTCACAAACAGAAAAATTCTGATTAAAGATTACACCCTGCTGGAAATATTCCAATAGATTCGGCACATTCCTGTAGTCATCCTCTCTGGCCTGTACCCA
>JAGBLH010000005.1 GCA_017635515.1 Selenomonas sp. | reverse complement strand
TTTTTTAAGCGGCCTCTGACCGCTTGAGTGTCATGCTCATTTTTAATTACGCATAAGTAACAACCCTAAAATCCTGCCCTATCCAGCATAAATACTAAAATTACGCCATTTTGTCCGGTGGCTAACTAAATGACATTGCCTATAGAGGTGGGGGACATCTTCTTCCGAGTTATAGCCTCTTCCTTCAGCAGTTCGATGATGTGGCTAATCATCATTGACCGGCTCATGTCCTCCAATAATACGGCAGTCTTTTTCTTGTCCCTCCGTATGCGTTTTTCCAGCGTCCAAAACTTGTCCGAGGCCTCCCCTTTATCGGCTAGGATTGCTGCATACTCCTTAATCAGCTCCCCCATGTAGTTTTCCTGCTACTCAGGAAGCTTCTTGCGAAATAGTTTCCAGTCCACCTCCGTAAACAGTCCTTCGCTCATAGTGAATGCTCCATCCTCTCTTACTGCTTCATAGCCCGTTCTGCAAATTTTAGGCACAGTTCATCTATGTACTCACCCTAAACTTGCAAACATCTACCCAGCCAGCAGCCCCGGATAGCCTCTCCAGTTTCTCTGGCGATAGCTCAATTGCGCTGTTGCTGCTGCCACAGGCAGGAAATACTGTGCCAAAGCGCTTCATAGAGACATCCAAATACACCTTCACCCCATCCTTCAAGGCAAAGGGGCACACCCCTCCCACGGCGTGACCCGTGCGATCTTCCACCTCGGCGGCTGGCAGCATCTTGGGCTTGCCGTGAAAGTCCGCCTTGAACTTGCTCCCGGCAATGCGCATATCTCCTGCCGTAACCACCACAATGGTTTCCCCTGCCAAATCAAAGGACAGCGTCTTGGCAATGCGGGCTGGTTCACACCCAACCGCATGAGCAGCCAGCTCTACCGTTGCACTGGATTCATCAAACTCCAGAATTTCATCTTCCATTCCCTGGGAACGAAAAAATGCTCTGACCGAATCTATAGACATTTATGCCCCGCCTCCTCTTAGCAAAAGCTCTGCCGCCTTAACTTCCCTATGCCGATACCGCTTGCGCCCCTTGGTGACCTCCCCGTAATCTATGGCTTGCACCGGGCAGATATGGAGACACCCCAGACATTCCACGCACCTATACTGCCACACCGGGAAACCATCCAGCCTCTGTATATTTCCTCTGGGACAAATTCTCTCGCATAAGCCACAGGACGTGCATTTTCCCCTGTCACATTGGAACAACTCATCAATCTTTTTCTGCTGCGCCCGCCACGTCTCGTGGTAGTTCTGGCAGAACTTTTTCAGCAGTTGCCAGGTATCATGGGCTTCTCTATTTTTTACAGCTTCTGCAATATTCCTGAGCTTCTTCTCTGCCAACCGAGCCCTGATTGCAATTCGCCAGTCAGCGGCAATGTCACGATAAGGAATGTAGTTAGACACCAGCCTCAAGAACCATCTGCCGTGCAGTTTCCGATTCTTCCTTGCCAGTATCTTCTCAGCATCCAGGAAGGGCCTGCCCCAGTAGGGCACCCCGCAGGTGGCTATAGCAAAAGTGTAAGGAGACTCATAGATAGTCAGCTTCTCCAGAAACTCCTCTACCTGCAGCGGCAGACCGAAGTAGTGCATGGGAAATACAAAGCCAACGCAATCTGCATTGACTGAAGGATTTTCTTCTGCCAACGCCTCCGGGATAGACCGAAGCTCCACCTCCGGCAGCAGCTCCTGCAATGCCATTGCCGTATAGAGCGAATTTCCTGTTGCTGAGTAGTAATAGATTACCGTACTGATAGCCATATCCTCCTTTGCAGTGTATATGTTCTATTATACAGCCCCAATCCTTAAAATTACAAACCTTCTCGTCATCCGCTTCCACACAATCCCTAGCAAGACAACTGCCAGGCTGACCCCCAAGCCCACAAATACGGGCGACATGACCGTATGGATCAGACCAGCCATCACAGCAGAGCCTATAGATAGTATCATG
>JAGBLH010000033.1 GCA_017635515.1 Selenomonas sp. | reverse complement strand
TTGAAACTCTTTTATCGCCCCTGGCTTTTTTGCACCTCTGCCAGTCCATAGAAAGGGAACTGGGGCGGGTGCGCCATGAGCATTGGGGAGCCCGCACCATAGATATAGATATGCTCTTGATGGAAGGCGTAGCCTCAGACACCGAGGAACTGCGCCTGCCGCACCCCTATCTGACGGAGCGGGCTTTTGTGCTGGTGCCTTTGGTAGATATTGCCCCCGGACTTGCCATCAAGGGCCATTCCGCGGGGGGATGGCTTGACCGCTTGCCGAAGGAAGCTCAGGCAGTTACCCCCGCGGCGGAGGTGGCAGAGCCCTTTCCCCTAAAGCTGATAGCCTGCATTGATGAGGAGCGCGGCTTAGGCAGGGGAGGGAAACTCTTGGTCAGGCTGCCTGAAGATATGGCCCGCTTCAAGCAGCTGACCATGGGCGGTGTGCTCATCATGGGCAGGAAGACCATGGAGTCCCTGCCGGGGCCTTTGGCTGGCAGGAGGAATGTGGTGCTGTCCCGCTCGCTGGCCGGGACTTTCAAAGAAGGCTTTGAACTGCTGGGAAGCATTGAGGAGCTTTGGCACCGCTTGGGAGAATGGCAGCTGCAGGGGCAGCATGAATTCTGGTGCATAGGCGGGGCAGAGGTTTATAAACTCTTGCTGCCCTATACAGGCGAAGTCTGCCTCACAAAAGTTGCGGGCACCCACGGTGCAGATGCCTTTCTGCCGGAACTTGACGGCTTTGTCCTGCTGGAGCAGGAAGCTGGGGGAGACTGCCTTTTTGAGCACTATGTCAGGGAGAACTGCTATAGGTAAACCTTATTAGAAATATTATGTTGACGCTTTGATTGCAGTTGAGTATAATCAAGCTGTAATCAAAGCTTTTTTCTGTTTTTGAGGAAGAACTTTTTCTGGGGGTAGAAAGATGGAATCTACGAAGAAGATAACTATGGTGGCCATGTGCGTGGCCTTTTGCTGTGTTTCAGCCTATATCACTTTTCCCTTGCCTTTCACGCCGGGGATGGTCACGGCAGTGACTTTGGCTTTTGGCGTCACTGCCCTCGTGCTGCCTCCCAAGGAAACGGCCCTGGCTATCTGCATTTATCTGGCTCTGGGGGCCATAGGCATACCAGTCCTGCCGGGAGGAACGGCCGGACTGGGCAGGATACTTGGGCCTACGGGGGGCTTTTATCTGGCCTGGCCGGTGGCATATTATCTGGTGAGCTTGCTGAAGGGCAAGAGCATCAGCTTCAAGCGCTATGCTATGATGAATATCATCATAGGCATTCCAATCACTTATCTTGGTGGCCTCATATCTATGATGCTGATGATGGATATAGATCTGATGGCTGGTCTGGCCATGGCAGTGCTGCCTTTTATTCCCGGAGATGTTATGAAGTCCCTGGGGGCGGCTTTCCTGGGGGTCAAGGTCAATGAGATGCTGGCACGGCAGGGGGGAGTCCTGATGCATAGCAGGAACTGAATATGATTAAGACAACAGCCCGGAGGTTGGCAGAAAAATTCTGCCGTGCCTCCGGGCTGTTTTGCTCTCACATCTTCACATATGATATAAAACTATAACATATGTGAAGATGTGAGAGCAAAAACGAAGAAAAACGCCGATTTTTAGTATAAAACGATAAAAAACTATTGAATATCTGTTTGCTATAAGCTAATATCATACCTGTAAGCACCAATAAAAGTTGATGATATATCACATATGTGACAATCGTCGGCGGCGAAGAAGTGCCAGACTGAGGAAAGGGGATTTTGCAATGGGGTGGATGATTCTTACGGCGATTGCCATGTGGAGCCTGCAACTGGTGCTGGGGCTGTGGCAGTTCCGCAGGTTCAATGCTCATGTCCGTGAGTTGCGGTCTTCCTGTGGCAGGGTTGCCATAGGCAAGGCCAAGGGCGGTTTCAGATCCGGTGCGGTAGCGCTTATCTGCATAGACGGGGAGAACCGCATCCTGAGGGCTGAAACCATGGCAGGCCGCACGGTGTTCGCCGGCTTCCATCCCTTGGCAGGGCTGGAGGGGAAATTCCTCCCTGTCCTGATAGAGGCAGACTGTGAAGGTTTTGGAAAGCAGGTGAAAGCGGCGGTGCTGAACGCCCGCCAGGACTATGAGAACTATCGGTTGATGCAGAAGGAGCGCAGCGAAGATTGCGCAGTGGTTTCCGGCTGAAGGAAAGGATTTTGAGAAAGGACAGAATGAAATGGATACGTTGATTTTTTTCGCACAGGGTTTCATCGGCATGTTCAACAAGGGCGGCGAAGTGCTCATGGGCTGGGTGACCGGGATTATCCCCACCTTGGTTTGCCTCTTGGTGGCCATGAACTCCATTGTCCTCCTGGTGGGCAATGAGCGCATAGAGAAGTTTGCACATCTCTGCGCAGGCAATATCTTCACCCGCTATATGGTGCTGCCGGTAGTCGGTACTTTCTTCTTCTGCAACCCCATGACCTTGTCCCTGGGCAAGTTCGTGCCGGAGTTCTACAAGCCTTCCTACTATGCGGCAGGTTCTGCTTCCTGCCACACCCTGAACGGACTTTTCCCTCATGTCAATCCCGGTGAGCTTTTCGTTTTCCTGGGCATTGCCAACGGCATCACTGCTTTGGGGCTGCCCACGGTGGATTTGGCTCTGCGCTACTTCCTCATCGGCATTGTCATCAACTTCCTGCGTGGCTGGGTGACGGATTTGACCACCGCCTATGTGCAGAAGCAGCAGGGCGTTCAGCTCAGCAAGCAGGTTGTGGCTATCAAGTCTTAAAAATTCGTTCCTGATGAGTGTATGAGGATTTTATAGGGGGAAATAATCATGGCAGAATACAAGAGTGTGACGGTATCAGCTGGTGCAGGCGGCTTTGGCGGGCCTTTGGTGCTGACGCCGACGGAAAAGAAAAACAAGATTGTCAATATCACCGGCGGTGTGATTTCACCGGTTTCATTGAGATTGGGAGAGATGACGGGCTGCGAGGTTGTGGATGGCTTCAAGACTAAGGTTCCTGACGATGAGACTCTGGCAGTGGTGATTGACTGTGGCGGTACCCTGCGCTGCGGCATCTATCCCCAGAAGCGAATCTTCACCATCAACCTGAACCCCACTGGCCCCAGCGGTCCGCTGGCCCAGCATATCAAGGCAGATATCTATGTTTCTGCAGTGAAGGAGAACAATATCGCCTTTACAGATGGTAGCGCTGCTCCTGCTCCGGCAGAGGAAGCTCCTGCCAAAAAGCCCAAGTACGACACCAGCAAGAAGATTTCCCAGCAGCAGGCTGAGGGCAGCCTCATGGCCAAGATAGGCCAGTTCATGGGCGGTATCGTCTCTGTGTTTTACCAGGCGGGCCGTGATTCCATCAACACCATGATCAAGACCATCCTGCCGTTCATGGCCTTTGTGTCCATGCTCATCGGTGTCATTCTCACCACAGGAGTTGGTGATGTGATAGCAAATCTTTTGGCTCCGCTGGCAAGTTCTCCGGTGGGTCTGGTGATACTGTCGCTGATCTGCTCCTTCCCCTTCCTTTCCCCGTTCCTTGGACAGGGGGCGGTCATCGCCCAGGTCATCGGCGTGCTCATCGGCGTGGAGATTGGCAACGGCCAGATTCCGCCCAGCCTGGCGCTGCCTGCCCTTTTCGCCATCAACGCCCAGTGTGCCTGCGACTTTATTCCTGTGGGTCTTGGTCTTGCTGAGGCAGAGGCAGAGACCGTGGAAGTGGGTGTGCCCTCTGTGCTCTATTCCCGCTTCATCACCGGCCCCATTGCAGTTATTCTGGCCTGGCTGGCCAGCTTCGGCTTGTATGAGGCATAAAACGGCATTTTGCTAAAGGTAATGAAGGGCGCAGGCATAGCACAAGCGGAACGTCCGGGAATTTTTCGGAGAAAAATTCCCAAGTGAAGCGCTGCTATGTCTGTGGCCTGGATGACCGGATATGAAAACGCATATATAAGTGTGCAAAAGATAGCTTTCTGGAGGTCTTGCAAATGAAAAAATACTACAGCACCACCGTGCAGGAATTAGGCGTCAATGTCCATTCCTTCAAGGAGGCAAAAATGCTCATCATGTTCAACGAAAATGCGCCGGAGGAACTGCGCGAATACTGCATCCTCCATCGGGGCAATGAGCTGACGGATACGGTGCAGGCAGGGGATATCTTC
>JAGBLH010000032.1 GCA_017635515.1 Selenomonas sp. | reverse complement strand
GATTGGAGAGATAAATATGAAAATCCAGAACCCCATCCTCAAAGGCTTCAACCCCGACCCCAGCATCGTCCGGGCCGGTGACGACTACTATATCGCCACTTCCACCTTCGAGTGGTTCCCCGGCGTGCAGATACATCATTCCAAGGACCTGGTGCACTGGCACCTGGTAGCCCACCCCCTGGACACCACCGAGTTCCTGGACATGAAGGGCAATCCCAACTCCGGCGGCATCTGGGCACCAGACCTTTCCTACGCTGACGGCAAGTTCTGGCTTATCTACACGGATGTCAAGGTAGTAGACGGCATGTGGAAAGACTGCCATAACTACCTCACCACCGCCGAGAAGATTGAAGGCCCCTGGTCGAGGCCCGTCCTGCTGAACGGAGCAGGCTTCGATGCCTCCCTGTTCCACGACCCCAGCGGCAAGAAGTATCTGGTGAATATGTACTGGGATCAGCGGGTCTACCACCACAACTTCTACGGCATCGCCCTGCAGGAATACTCCGTGGAGGAAGAAAAGCTCCTGGGCAAGCCCGAAATCATCTACAAGGGCACGGACATCGCCTACACCGAAGGGCCCCACCTCTACTACATCAACGATATGTACTACCTCATGACCGCCGAGGGGGGCACCACCTACCAGCACTCCGAGACCATCGCCCGCAGCAAGGATATCCACGGCCCCTACGAGATCCAGCCGGACTATCCCTTGCTCTCTGCCTGGAAGGAAGTACACAATCCCCTGCAGAAATGCGGCCATGCCTCTCTGGTGGAAACCCAGAACGGCCAGTGGTACCTGGCCCACCTCACCGGCCGTCCCCTGCCTGCTCCGCAGGGCTTCCCCAGCCGCGAGCGCGAGCAGCACGCCTTCTGCCCCCTGGGCCGCGAAACAGCCATACAGAAAATCGAGTGGAAAGATGGCTGGCCGGTAGTCGTGGGCGGCCAGCAGGGCAGCCTGGAGGTAGAGGCACCGAACCTGCCTCAGCAGGAATGGGCGCCCACCTGCCCGGAGCGGGATGACTTTGACGGGGACAAGCTGAATATCAACTTCCAGACCCTCCGCATCCCCTTCAGCGACACTCTGGGCAGCCTCACCGCCCGCCCCGGCTTCCTCAGGCTCTATGGCCGGGAGTCCCTCCAGTCCACCTTCACCCAGGCCCATGTGGCCCGCCGCTGGCAGAGCTTCAACTTCGATGCCCAGACCAGCGTGGAGTTCCAGCCCGATTCCTTCCAGCAGATGGCTGGCATGACCTGCTATTACAATACTGAGAACTGGTCCAGCGTCCATGTGACCTGGAATGAGGAAAAGGGCCGCTGCCTTGACCTGGTAGTGGCTGACAACGGCAGCTTCTCCATGCCCCTGGAGGGGTCTGAAATTGCCATTCCCGAGAGCGTGAAGGCTGTGCACTTCAAGGTAGAAGTGCGGGGCAGGACTTACCGTTACTTCTACTCCTTTGACGGGGAGAAGTTCACGGAAATCCCCGTGGTGCTGGACAGCTGGAAATTGTCTGACGACTATGTGCGCGGCGGCGGGTTCTTCACCGGAGCCTTTGTGGGGATCAATGCCATAGATATTACAGGCACCGCCCTGCCGGCTGATTTCGATTACTTCACTTACAAGGAAATTGAGTGACTCCTTGTAAGGCAACTCTCTTTGTTAAGTTTCGGCTGTTCATTTTCTCTGGCGCAGAGAAAACGAACCAAAAGAGACAGCGGTCCATGTTTGCATCCTTGCAAACAAGGCCCGCGTCGGCCATCCTTGGCCGATTTTCAACGAGATACATACTGTTTCAAAGAAATTTTATGCAAACGCTCTTTGACTATGGAGGATTTAATGTTAAGATGTAAAGTATGGGATTGCTTGGGGGGTGTGCGCGCATGGTCACTATGAAGGAGATTGCTGAAATCTGCGGGGTTTCGCGGGGGACGGTGGACAGGGCCTTGAACGGTCGGGGCAGGGTCAATGCGGAGACGGCGGAGAAGATTCGCAGGACTGCCAAAGAGCTGGGCTATGAGCCCAATCCTGCGGGCAAGGCTCTGGCGGCTCGCAAGAAGCGTCCCGTCATCAGCATCGTCATGTCCTCCGAAGGCAATCCCTTCTTTGATGATGTGAAAAAAGGCATGGAGGAGGCCGCCGACCAGTATAAGATTTACGGCGTGCAGATTGAGTATCACACCATGAAGGGTTACGACCCCCAGAAGCAGCTGGCCACCCTGCAGGAAATAGCCGGCAGGGTGCAGGCCCTCATCATCAACCCCATTGATGACCCTGCCATCGCTACCCAAATCAACAGCATGGTTGAAAGCGGTATTTTCGTGGTGACGGTGAACAACGACATCGAAGGCACCCGCCGCCACTGCTATGTAGGCAGCGACTACTACAACGGCGGCCTCACCTCCTGCGCCCTGCTGGAAGCCCTGCTGGGACAGCAGGCAGAGATTGCCGTCATTCTGGGCAGCCTGAAGCTGCGGGGTCACCGGCTGCGGCTGGAGGGCTTCAAGGAGCGCATGAAAAAAGTGCCAGGCTTTCACCTGGCCGCCACCATCGAGCACAACGATGATGATATCTACGCTTATGAAGTCACCAAAAACCTCCTGGCGGAGCACCCGGAGATAAATGCCATATGCGTTCTGGCCGCCGGTGTCTACGGCACCTGCCGGGCAGTCATGCAGCTGCCGGAGGAAAGACGCCCCCTGGTCCTCTCCTTCGACACGGTGCCCACCACGGTGGAAATGATGCAGTTCGGCATCATCAAAGCCACCATCTACCAGCACCCCTACCGCCAGGGCTTCTCCGCCGTGAACAAGGCCTTTGAATACCTGGTGCACGGCCGCCTGCCGGAAAAGGATATGTGCATCCTGAAAAATGAAATAAAGCTATTTGAAAACCTCTAAAAAAGGCGAGGGTCACTTCGAGAGTGACCCCCGCCTTATTTTCATTCCACCACTTCCCACTCTTCCAAACTGCGCTTCTCTCCGTCGAAGCTCACGCCTATCTTGTAAAGTTTCCTCTTGTCAGCCCCATACCTTTCCCCATAGCCCTTGGCCTCAATCTGCGCCAAGGCCTCCTGGGCACTCTTGCCTACCTTGAACTCAAACAGATAGACATACTCAGGCGTCTCCACTATGCAGTCAGCCCGGCCCTTGGCGCTGTGGACCTCGCAATGCACATACCGACCCAACAGGGTAAAGACCAGATAGATCACCGACTGGAAGTAATGCTCGAAGGGCGCATCATCGGTGGTGTAGGGAATCCCCGCAAACAAAGCCTTGAAGATGTCCCCCACCCCTTCAATATTGCCTGTCTCTATATATTCATCCACCGTGAAGATGTCCGTCCCCTGGGCGGCAGTAGAGGCAGGAGTATAGACGGGTAGCAGGCTGGACAGGAAGCCGTACTTCACCTCATCATTGGGAAAGCCCAGCACATAACGCTGCCTGCGGGCATCGTAATCGAAGATAGTCAGATACCCCGTCTGATACAGGAGGGGGATGGGGTCAGGATTGTCAAAGCGGTAATCCGTCATCACCGCCCCGCTGGCGTAGATGGTGCGATTGGTGAACTTCACCGCCTCCAGCCGCATCTTCTTCACCTGCCTGGTCAAAAAAGTCGGTGTCCCCGTGGCGAACCAATAGGCTTCCAGCCTGCCTGCATCAAAGGCATTGAGCAGGCTGAAAGGATTATACACCCCGTCAGCATAGGGAGCAAAATGGTAGCCATCATACATCTGGCGCAAAGCCGCCAGGCACTCGTCCCTCCCCAGCCGCAGTTTCCCGGCCATTTGCTCTATTTCCGGCGCGAATACCTCCAGAAGTTCCTTCTCCGTGATCCCACAGATATTGGCATAAGCCTCTTTCATGGTAATATCATTCAACTGGTTCAGGTCGCTGAAGATGCTGACCTTGCTGAACTTGGTGACGCCGGTGATGAAGACAAACTGCAAGTATTCGTCATAGCTTTTCAGCGTGCCGAAGAAGCCCTTGAAGACTGCCTTGTTGTGCTCCTCCAGTTCGTTATTCTCCAGCGCTTCAAGCAGGGGTTTGTCATACTCGTCCACCAGCACCACGCTG
>JAGBLH010000031.1 GCA_017635515.1 Selenomonas sp. | reverse complement strand
ATGCACATAGCGGGTCTTGTCCACATATATGAAGCCGTCCTCTCTCATTTTTTCAAAACTCTGCACCCCAATGGGCAGCTTCCTGAATTCTTCTGCCATGTCCCTCACTCCTCCTGTCATGGTGGAACATTCTCTTTGCTTCAATTGTAGCAAATGGGGGGCCGGTGTCAAGGAAAGGACAAATGTCAAAAGCCACCTCTCCTCTTTTGGAAAGGTGGCTTTCTCTCTGTTCAGTTGTCTGCCTGTGCCTTTGGTGTTACTTTACCCGGCTCCAGGTCTTGGTCTTGTAGTCGGCTGACCAGGTGATGCCATCGGAGAGGGTGAAGTCGTTGGCGTTGGCGGTGCCGGCGCCTCCCCACAGGGAGCTTTCTCCTTTGCTCCCGATGATGGTGTTGCGCCCTTCTCCTCCGGCCAGGATAAATTTTTTCTCCCATTTTCCCCACCCAAAAAGGACTGCGCCTAAGCACAGTCCCTCTTTGCATATCCACTCCCACCTGTAGCGGGATAGCTATCAACTATTCATTTTTCTGAATTCTTCCATGATACGTTCCCAATCATGGTCAGTTATAACACCAGCATAACGGCGTAACTGTGTCTTTGGAATAATCACCGTATTGATTGGGCTTGCCGTAGATGGGAAGTCCAACGGAATATCAGCCCATTCATCAAGTTCTACATCATGCTCATCATAAGGTCTTGACTTTGTTATCTTTGTAGCCCATACATGGACATTATCATCATCCACATCGAGAATCAAAACCGGTCGATCCTTCCCCTGTGTCCTGTCCTCGGCAAAAGGAAACCACGCATACCAAACCTGCTTGGGGCTAATGAGCTGCAATGCTATATCCGTACTCAGCATCTTTCAACTCCTTGTAATGAGCGTCCCATTCATCCTCATGGGCCCACCGGTCATCCTTGGAGATAGTGACATAGCCATCTTCATTGACTTGACTGTTACGACGGGCAACAGCTTCTATATTCGCTTTATTTTCCCTTAATACATCTCTGAAGGTTGTCATTGCCATTCCTCCTTTATGTCTATGTCCAAAATATATCATAAAAATTGTCAGAAATCAATAATATGATTTCATGCTACTACAAATGTCTGAAAATGTCATCAAAAAAGCCACCTCTCCTCTTTTGGAAAGGCGGCTTTCTCTCTGTTCAGTTGTCTGCCTGTGCCCTTGGGGTTACTTCACCCGGTTCCAGGTCTTGGTGCTGTAGTCGGCTGTCCAAAAGCAAGCATCATCCCACCAGCCACTCCGAGAGGCTTCTGCTCTCCGAGTCGAAACTCACGCCAATCTTGAAAAGCTGCCGCTTGTCTGCCCCGTAGGGTGCGGCATAGCCCTTTTCCTCTATTCCGGGAACAGGCTCTGCAGGAATCCTATTTTCACCTCTTCATTGGGGAAGCCCAGGACATACGGCCCCACTGAGCTGTCAGCCCCCACAATGGTAAGGTAGCCCGTCTGGTACGGAAGTGTGCTGTCAAGGAAAGCGCAGGGCCCTTCTTCAGCCTTGTTTTTCCTCCGTATAGATGATCTTGAACTTCAGCCCCTGATTATAATTGCCAAAGCCTCTGCCAAAGAGGGTGCAGCCACCTGCATTCTGGGCTTCGGCGGGGGCTGCGATGCGGAAGCGCAGCTCGCTTTCGTTGGTGAGGGAGAGAGCCTTGATGCTCTTGGGGGAGATCATGCGGCCATCCATGTAGGTGCCCGCGCCATTGATGGTCAGGAGCTTCAAAAGGCCGTACTGGTTCCAGTTGGGGTCCCACCAGTCGGGGGTATAGCGCCCCCACACATCGCCGTAGTCTCCGGGACTGGTCCAGGAGCCGATTTCCTCCCCGTTCAGGGCGAAGATCAGGTCGCTGGGCCAGTTCTCCGCCACCCCCGGGGCCTCCGAAGACACCTCGAAGGACAGCTGCAGCTCCGACAGTTCCTGGCCCGGCTGCAGATAGTTGGGCAGCCGGTACTCCACAAAGCCGGTGCTGAACCAGAGAATCCCCGCCTGGCTCCTGCGGGGGTCATCGAAGTAGGCCGGGTCGTCCACCTTGCCGATGAGCTCCTCCGGGGTGGCAATGCCGCAGGTAGGGGTGATGGCAAAGTCGCTGTACTGGCCGATGGGAATTTCCGTGGCATAGATTTTCTGGGTCAGCAGCTGGGGACGGAAATTCAGCAGGAAGCCGTCCTCCGTCAAAAAGCAGCCCTTGCGGGCGCTGCTCTTCTCGCCGCTCTCCCCCAGCTCTATCAGCCCTGCCGCCGAGAGGATCTTGATATTCTGGGTGATGGCCGCCCGGCTCACGCCGAACTTCTGGGAAAGCTCCATCAGGCCGATGCCCGGATGCTTGGCCACATAGAGCACGATCTGTATCCTGAGCTCGGAGCTGATGGCCTTGCCAAAGGAGGCTAATTCTTCCATAGAATATAATTCACGCATAAGGCACCTCTATGATTAAGATTTTACTTAATCAGTATACCACCAAACGAGAAATTCTGCCATTGATTTCGCCGCAAACTCAGTCAAACAAGAGGAAAATAAAATAAATAAAATAAATTAAGATAAAACTATTGACAAGATGATAATAAACAAGTATATTAAAGCCATAAGATTTAATAAAGCAAATCGTTCATTAAATATCACAATTAAGTTAATACTTAATTAATCTGAAGGAGATGTTTCTTATGGCTAAGTCCTATCCCAACCCCCTCGTCTTCCAGAGAGCAGACCCTTGCATCTACCGCCACACGGACGGCTATTACTACTTCACCGCTTCCGTGCCCGCCTATGGAGTGCCTTGCCATGTCTAAGATATTCAACCGCGACTTCATGAACTACGGCGGCCTGTTCTACTTCTATTTCATGATCTGGGCCATCGTCCTGGCCTTCGATTCCCTTTTTCTGATAATCCCTTCATCCAAATAAAGATTCTCTCAAAGCTGAAAGGGGCTGTTGCAAGAGTATGATTTCACTTATCCACAGCCCCCTTTTCCTTGTTAAAGCATAAGAAGTACCTATTCATTTTAAAATCCACTAAAAATGAGCACAAGATATCAAGCGGTCCAAAAATCGCCTTTTTTCTT
>JAGBLH010000030.1 GCA_017635515.1 Selenomonas sp. | reverse complement strand
GGTTAGAGTGTCTCGTTGACATCGAGGAGGTCACAGATTCGAATTCTGTTAACCCCACCATTGCTCGCCTAGCTCAGTTGGCTAGAGCATCTCCGTCACATGGAGGGGGTCGGGGGTTCGAATCCCTCGGCGAGCACCATAGGAAAATGCAGGAGAATCAAGGGGTTTCGGCTCTTTGATTCTCTTTTTTGGTGTATAAGAGAAGCTGAAAAGTGACCCCTTTTGACCTGCAGGGAGGTGGTCAGTTGCTGCCCTTACTGTCCTCTCCTGGTGGAAAAAACAGTGAGGCAAATACCTTATCCACGGCTTCAGCCACGTTGTACTGTTTCTCCTCTGTGCGTTCGTGGATGTAGACCTTGAGGAGCTATGCTGAGGATTTGTCAACGCAGCAGGGGCAGTCAAGACCCGTGAAGATGGGCTGAGCGAATTAATCAACACGCCCTAATCGGGAAATGGTGTAAATTTTCAGATATCCTATCACAGAAATCAGGTTGTCAGTTGCTTGATCAATCAATATAATATTAGTAAGAATATTGTATTTGAGAGGACTTATGCATATGGATGGCTTTGAAAGACGTCCGTCACGGATATTGGATAACAGACAATGTGAGCAGGTTCTTGACGAATTGTGAGAGGAATATCCAAGAAGGCAGTTGATTGCCAATAACGACGCAAAGATGTCCATGAGTGGTATTGATTTGTCACCTTTTGACTATCTGATGAACATCAATGGCGAGATGGCCCAGTATTACAAGAATTATCTGAAACTATGCGGGCGGCTGACCATCGTGGGAGGTGACTCCGGTACAGGTAAGAGCTTCCTTTTGACCCTGGTCAGCAAATACAACTATCGGGAACTCATGAAACAGAACGGCGTGATTACATTGGTACGAGGCAAGACCGCATGAGGTGTTTTTGACAGATGACAGCGAGCAGGTGGTAGGCGATTTCTGGCGCAGCCTGTTCAGGGCATTACAGATGGATACGCGAGCTATGTCGGCAAGGAGGACTGGATTATGATACAGCATATTTCTGTAAGAGTACCGTGGCATGACAACGGCTGGGATGGTACTATCTGCCAGGATCCGGCGGGCAACTCTGCTTGCCTGAAACTGAAGAACATTGCTGAGAACCGCAACGACCGGGTGGAAATAGCCATTCGTGGGGAACGCATGGAAGATCATATGGAAAATGTATGCTGTATCGCCGAAGGCGGTGCCTTTATGTCGCCTGAGGATTTGACACGCAAGGCTGAGCATCCGTATGTCAGTATAAAAACACCTTCACATAGCCACTTGTTGCCAACGTCAGTAGTCTATCCAGCTTATAGCTTTCCTACAAGGCCGTTTGCCTGGTTGATGCGCGATTGGATTAAGGAAAGGGCTGCTACTTATGGCGTAGGTTATGATGATGACAGAGAACCAGAGATGCGCTTTACGTCTAATTGGGTGCAGGACGGAGACAATCATAAGGCCATCTTTGATTATTTCTACGGCGATGTCTATCCAGAAAAGTCGCTCTGCCTTGCTTATGCCAAGCAGGTGCCATTTACGGATGACCACAGGCGTGTAATCTTGGGCATGGGGCATGTGCGTAAAATCATACCAGCAAAGGAATATGACCATACTGATGCCGGACAACTGCGACCACTGATTTGGGAGACAATGGTCTGTCACACCATACGGTCAGAGCATAAAGATGGTTTTCTGATACCGTATCAGGAGATGCAGGCCTATGCAGACGAACACCCTGAATTCGATATGGAGTCCATTATTGTCTATGCCCCTGCTTATGCCATGCCAGAATTCTCCTATGCCACGGAGCATGTCAGCTACGATGCAGTGATTGACGTAATTCTGTCATGCATCAAATCCTTTACCATCATCAATGAATGTTTGGATGAGGACTATAGCAATGTGCTATCCTGGTTGAACAGCCAGTTGGCTGAGGTCTGGGAGGAACGTGGTGCCTTCCCAGGTCTGGGGCCGATGCTTTGTGCATTCGGCGTGAAGCAGGGTGTCATGATGGCAAGGGAAATGCAGGATCGGGGCTTTGCAGAGGCGGATGTATGCGAGTGGGTGGATCATGTCATGGCTACACCGCAGAAATATCTGTCCAGCGGAGTAGCCAAGGGAGTAACGCCTATCCTGCGCAAGACATGGAAATCCCTGGGGCAGGAACGGCGGACTTTGTTCACACTGCTGGCAAGATTTACGTTGAGCCTATCGCAGGCAGAGATGTTGTTTGAAGAAAATGAACGTCGCAAGAATGGGCTGGAGTGCTCAGATGCTGAAATAATTGCAAATCCATATCTGCTTTATGAGGAAACCCGCTTGAAACTGGAGGGCAGCTATATAGATATCTCCACGGTCGATAAAGCTGTCTTCCCTGTATCCTCTATCGCTGTGCTGTATCCGCTGGCAGAGCCTACAAAGCTTGCTTCTGATAATGATGAACGTCGTGTCCGTGCCCTGGCCATAGCTGTACTCGAAGCTGCGGCCCAAAGAGGACATACCTTCCTGCCTTGCAATATGCTGGTCGATTGGATGCAGAAGATCAATCTTGACCCGCCTTGTAAAGTGACGTCGGATATGGTAGCTGCTCTGGAAAAGTATATGGAGCAGCTAATCATGAAGCGTGAGATGCAGGATGGTACGGAGTACTATAAGCTCGTGCGCCTCCACGAGTTTGATCAGATTATAGAAAAACGTGTCCGTAAACGGCTCAAGTCTGAAAAAATAGAAGTCCGGGCTGATTGGCGGTCTATGCTGGATGCTAAATTCAATTCGAAAGGTACGGAGAAGCTATCAATCGATGAAGAGCGAGCGCGGCAGGAAAAGGCTGCCGTGCTGAATGTACTGGCTGAATCAAGGCTTTCAGTGCTGGTCGGCAACGCAGGTACAGGAAAGACAACGGTACTGTCCGTACTTTGTAGCGAAGACTCCATCCGTACAGGTGGAGTTCTGCTTCTTGCACCAACGGGGAAGGCTACCGTGCGTCTTAAAGAGAGTGTGGGCAGTGATGATGACCATTTCGTATCATTGAATGTAGCACAGTATCTGGTTCGCAATAGTAGATTTGATTGGAATGACCTGAGATACAAACTGGCCAGGTTTACACCATCGGACGTGCCAGAAACTGTTATCATAGATGAAGCGTCTATGCTGACAGAGGAAATGTTTGGTGCAATCCTTGATGCAGTGGGCAGAAAAGCCAAACGCATAATCTTTGTGGGAGATCCCAACCAATTACCGCCGATAGGCGCGGGTAAACCATTTGTTGATTTGGTGAATTTACTGAAGGAGAAACTGCAGCCGGGTAAATTCCCACGCACCTGCGAATGCTACGGCGAGCTGATTGTAAATCGCCGTCAACAGCAGGGCGAACGGTTGGATGTGGCTCTGTCAAAGTATTTTACACGGACAGAAGATGTGCCAGACGACGATGATGTTCTGGCCGCTATTCAGAAAGGCAAGAGCAAGAATATTAGCATTGAGCGCTGGAATACCAGGGAAGAACTGGAAAGCAAGCTGCTAGATACTGTATCAGCAGTATTGGGCCTGCAAGGGCCAGATGATGTAGACGGTTTCAACCGCACGTTCGGTGCAGATGTTGGAGAATATGTGACCTTCTTCAATGCTGATGCCGCTACTCATGTCGATGATTGGGAAGTGCTGGCACCTGTTCGCAATATGCCTCATGGTGTACAAAACATCAATAATTTGTTCCATCAGAAGTATCGCCAAAGACAAATGGATATGGCCAAAGCACCATGGCGGAGCATACCCAAGGCTATGGGCGATGAAGGCATAGTGTATGGCGATAAGGTCATCAATGTCCAGAATAAGTCCAGGAAGTACTGGGATGTCGCAGATAAGGCCAATCATGATGGGTATGTGGCAAACGGCGAGCTGGGACTGGTTTGCGGCCTGTATGCCAGAAAAAAGCGGCCGAAGTATATGCATGTAGTATTTTCTTCGCAAAATGGACGTACATATTCTTTTGATGGAAGGGATTTTAACGATGAGGACGGTACACATACGTTGGAACTGGCTTATGCCTTGACGATACATAAAGCCCAGGGCAGCCAGTTTAAGACCGTCATTCTCGTTTTGCCGGCAACCTGTCGGATAGCGTCACGTGAGCTCATGTATACGGCAATGACGCGACAGATTGAGCGTATCATCATTCTTTATCAGGGTGAGCCATACCAGCTTTTGCAGTATGCGGATGAAGCTAATTCGGATATTGCCCGTCGCTTTACGGACCTTTTCGCTGATGTTTTCCCTGACAATGACTATAAGCCGCAGATTGTGGAGGTAAAGGGGACGTTCTTTGATGAGCGCTTGATTCACAAGACAGTGCGGGGAGAGCTGGTGCGTTCCAAGTCTGAAGTTATCATTGCGAATGCTCTTTTCTATAACGATATTGATTATGAATATGAGCCGGTGTTGGAGATGGAGGGCCATGTAAAGCGTCCAGATTTTAAAATTTTGGATGGCGACACTGGAAAGGTTTGGTATTGGGAGCATTGTGGCATGATGACCGACCCGCGGTATAGGAAACACTGGAATGACAAAAAGAAGTTTTATGAAAAGAATGGCATAGTGGAAGGCAAGAACCTGATTGTGACCATGGATGATGAGCAGGGCGGTTTGGATGCCAATGAAATCGATGAACTGATTAAAGAAACATTTGACCTTTGAGCATGATTGCAGCCCGATAGCAGGGAATGGGGGAATATAGCTGTGGATACAACTGCGATTACAAGTAAAATGAATGAATATATGTTTCGGTTAAACGGACAGCTAGGGCACTGGCTTTCAGAGAAACTGCCTCAAATCACGGATAAATGGTGGCGTGAGCTTGTTTTTAGCAACCTGACATATTTGCAGCGTGATGCCGCTGAGAAAGGACATGTCAAGGAAATCAGTGGTTTGGATTTGGCTGCCAATTTGCGTATCATAGACAGGTGCTGGTTTGTACTTAGGAGTCGCTTCTTCTTGAATGATAAAGATAGGAAAAGCATCAGGAAAATGCAAGCCATCAGGAACGATTGGGCTCATATCGCTCCCGGTAAAATAACAAAAGAGAGAGTCACCACAAATGTACAGGTGATTATTGACTTGATGCAGGCTTTTGGGGCCTCGATGAAAGACACCGGGGATATGGAACGCTTTTCTCTGGATGTAGAAGATGATAAGAATATCAGCACAGAGCTAACTAAAACTACTGCCAAGCCTGCAGAGCTTGCTGATGAATTGTCACAAGAAACCGATGATAATAGTCAAATACAGTTGGGCAGCATTGTCTGTCTGACCAGTAATGAGAGCAAGTCGGGGGCTGTCATTGGCATCAATGGCAATAGGTATACGGTATTCATCGATAACATGCCTAGTGTGTTTTACGCGGAACAGATCAAGTTGAAGCCGGTAGTGAATGAGATTGAGCGTTATGCCACTTTGTCACAGGTGAGATCAGCTTTGACTGCGTATCAAATCAGTAATCCCGGTTCAGGCAGTCTATACTCGCTGAATGCAGCACGAATTGATTTTGTGCCGTTCCAGTTCCGTCCAGCCCTTAAAATGATAAAGGCCGATAGTCCACGAATTTTGGTCGCAGATGATGTAGGTGTCGGTAAGACAATTGAGGCAGGCCTTATCTTGAAGGAGTTGGAAGCTAGGCATGGTGAGGTATCAGTTCTCGTTATTTGTCCTCGTCCTTTGGTGGCAGAGCGGAAATGGCAGTTAGAGATGAAGCGTTTTGATGAGAACTTTACCCAGCTCGATGGCAAAGAGCTGGCAGAAGCCATTTCCGAAACTGACAGGGATGGT
>JAGBLH010000316.1 GCA_017635515.1 Selenomonas sp. | reverse complement strand
TCGGCAAAGAAGGCGGCCTCGGGGCATCTGGCCCAGCCTGCAGCAAGAGTGTCGTGCCAGACCTGATAGGAGGCGTTGGAACATTGGGAATCGGTGAAGATCAGGGCCTTGAAGGAAGACGTGGCAGGAGGCTTGGTGCCAGGTGGGAAGTAAGCAGCGGGGATGGGGGCATCGATGGGGCTGGCCATAGCCCGCTGCCAGGCATGGGGCAATAGGGGCATGAGCCCCAGGGAGAGCAAAACTTGTCCTGTCCTTTGCAAAAATATCCTGCGTGTCATAAGAAAGCCTTCTTTCTCAATTTTGTGCCCTGGTGGCTTTTCGTTCGTAAATCCATGCGCCTGCAATCAAAATTACAGCGGCAACAATCACCAGGATCAGCCGGGTAGGGTCTTCCTGGGCGGTGATGGTGTCATGGCCGATGATGGCTTCGATGCCCGTGGAGGGGAACTTGCCGATAAAGGAAGCAAGCACATAGTCCCGCAGGGAAATGGCGGAGAGCGCACCTACGGCATTGAGCAGGGCTGAGGGAAGGTAGGGCACCATGCGGGCTATGAGCATGACCACAAAGCCGCGCTCGCCGCTGTATTTGTCAATATTGGCGAGAGCCTTGTGCTTCCGAATGATTTTTTCCGCGCTTTCCCGGAAGAAGAAGCGCAGCAGCAGGAAGCTGATGGTGACGCCCACCGTCTCTGCCACGCAGGAGAGCACGATGCCGGGGATGATGCCGAAGATAAGCGTGTTGGCGGTGGAGAAGATGATGGCGGGAGGAAAGCCGATGGCATTGACGCAGAGGGTGAGCCAAAAGGCGAAGAACACCGCCCAGGTGCCAAAGGACTGGATGTAGGCGGCGGTTTCCTCAATGTCGCCCCGACCCAACAGGGCCACCAGATGAGGCAGGAACTCCGGGTCTGCCAGATGGATAGCGACGAACTGGATGATGATGGCAAAGAGGGCGGCAAACTTTACCCAACCCATGGATTTTTTGATAGCCAAAGGATTCTTCCTCCTAAATCTTGATGTAATTTTGTGTTAATTATAACGCTATTGTTCGGATTTTGTCGATAGACCAAATCTTCCAGGCAGCCTTTCGGCCAGAAGTTGTATTGAATTATGGCAAAATATGGCTGAAAAAAGCATGGTAATGCTGTCAATTTCTTTTTAGCTGTGGTATTATATTAGGGTATGTATACAAGAAATCAGGCAAGAAGATTTTGAGGAGAATGATTGAGGGTGGAGCAGGTAAGAGGCAGGGAGCTGACTGCCGGGCTGACCATGGCGGCGGCCTCGCTGACGGGGTTGATCACAGTGCCCAGCCTGCTCTTCCAGGCGGGCATGGATTTCACAGCGGCCTTTATGTCTATGGTAGCCGTGAGCATTATGGCCTCTGCCTGGCTGGCTTATCGTGGCCTGCCGCTTCTGGCTCTGCCCTCGGTACCTCTGGCTGCTTGGCTGGCCTATGTGGTCATTATCTCCCAAGGCTGCAGTTGGCAGGAGATTCTGGGGCTGTCGGCGCTGGTTTCCGTTATGGGAATCTTTTTATTCAGTTTTGGCAGGGGAGAGAAACTCCTGTCTGCTATTCCCCTATGGCTTAGAAAGTCACTAGTTCTTGGGCTGGGGCTTATGCTCATCATGCAGGGGCTGGTACAGGGAAGGCTGATCCTGGCTTCGCCCTGGTCGGCAATCATGCTGGGGAATTTTCAAGACCCCTTGACATATTGGAGCCTGCTGGGCCTGATAGTGGGGGCGGTGTTCCTGGCAGCCAGATTTGCCTGGGCTTTGGGGTTAGACTTCCTGCTGATTGCCGGGCTGACCTTCATGGAGGGTTTCTGGATTCTGCCCACCGCCCCGGGGCTTTTGCCCGAGGGGCTGGAAAAGGTGGTGGGCCAGCTTTCCTTTGGAGAAGTTTGGGCTGGGGCACACCCGCTGGAATTCTTCCTGCTGGGGCTGGTTATGTTCCTGGCGGTGACTTCGGAATCCTGGTGTTTATGGCAGGGCTTGCCTCATGGGGAAGAAAGTCCTCGGCCTGTCCTCAGGGGACTGGCAGGCTTCAGTCTGTTGGGCGCCTTCCTCGGCTGCCTGCCCCTGTCCCTTTCGCCCCTTTCGGCTGTTGGCTGGGAGGCAGGCGGGCAGAAAGGCAGGTCGATGGCTGCTGCTCTGGTGGCACTGGCAGTGCTATGGCTGATGGAGCCGGTGCTGGCAGAACTGGCCAGCTTTCCCGCGCTGACAGTGCCCCTGCTGGTACTGCCGGGAGCCATGCTTATCCGGCGGCAGCTGGAGGATTTCCCTATGGGCAGCCTCACGGTGGAAGAATTCCTGCCGGGGCTGGCTGGAGCCATGCTCATGGCGCTTTCCTTCAACGTGACGGCAGGCGTGGGGGCAGGGCTTATTGCCCGAGTGCTGTTCTTTGCCGCCGCTGGGCGGGGCAGGGAAATTTCTCCTTTAGAGGTTGGGCTGTCAATCCTCTTTGCCATCTATTTTTCCGTTAGTTATCTCTGATATTTGAGATATATATTTTTCAGTAAGTTTTTAGTTACTTAGTTTCTGGGGAGTGTTCTTTTCGTGAAATTTACGTTTTGGTCCGGGAAAATCGTCGCTTGCTCACTTTTGGGAATCATGGCAGTTTCGCTGCCTGCTTCCGAGGCCCTGGCACGCCATCACGGCAACAATGGGGATACCAAGGTGCTGGAGCGCCAGTCTGCTGGTGATATGAAGAGCGTGACAGACAGGAAGGTGCAGGATGCCACCGGCAGGGGGAGCCTGCAGGAGCGTATCCATGCCATTCTGGAGCAGGGAGAGAAAGACAGGCAGAAGGAGCGGGAGGGTTTCAGCGTGCGGCAGACCCTTTCTGCTGATGATGATGAGATTTTGGGCACGCCACTGGCCAGCCAGCAGCAGTGCGTGGATTATCTCCTGAGCGTCAATCCCCGCCCGTCCATTTCCGTTTCCCCGGAGACTTTGGTTTCCTACTATTATGAGGAAGGCAGACGCGAGGGGGTGCGTCCCGATGTGGCTTTTGCCCAGGCTCTCAAGGAAACCGGCTTCTTCCGCTATGGCGGCACGGTGACTGCTGACCAGAACAACTACTGCGGCCTTGGCACCACCAGCACCGAGGTGAAGGGGGCGTACTTCCCCTCCTCCCAGATGGGGGTGCGCGCCCATATCCAGCACCTGCTCGCCTATGCCTCTACCAGGAAGCCCCAGGAAGCGGTTGTGGATCCCCGCTATCAGCTGGTGCGCTCTTCCTATGGCAAGCGCACCCTAGCTCGCTGGGAAGACCTGAACGGACGCTGGGCCGTGCCAGGCCATTCCTACGGCCAGAGCATTCTCTCCATGTTCAAGGACATGCTTCGCAAGTAATTTCGCCTATGGGGGAGTTTTTCAACACAACCTGGGCAGATATAAAGAAAAGGATGAATAACAGCCAATGATTACAACCAACAATGTCAGTCTGCAATTCGGCAAGCGTGTGCTCTACAAGGATGTAAACCTGAAGTTTACTCCGGGCAACTGCTACGGCATCATCGGTGCCAACGGCGCGGGCAAGTCCACCTTCCTGAAGTTGCTGGCTGGGGACATCGAGCCTACCGGCGGCAACATCGAGATCACTCCCGGCGAGCGCCTTTCCGTGCTCAAGCAGGATCACTATGCCTTCGATGAGTTCGAGGTGCTGCGCACGGTCATGATGGGCAACAAGCGCCTGGTAGAAATCATGGACGAGAAGGATGCCCTCTATGCCAAGCCGGATTTCTCCGATGAGGACGGCATGAAGGCTTCCGAGCTGGAGGCAGAGTTCGCAGAGATGAACGGCTGGGATGCGGAGTCCGAGGCTGCCCGCCTCCTGAACGGCCTGGGCATTCCCGAGAATGAGCACACTATGCAGATGTCGGAGCTAACCGCCAAGGAGAAGGTGCGGGTGCTGCTGGCGCAGGCTCTCTTCGGCAATCCCGATATCCTGCTGCTGGATGAGCCTACCAACCATCTGGATGTGGAATCCATCAACTGGCTGGAGGACTTCCTGGCTGGCTTTGAGAACACGGTCATCGTGGTTTCCCATGACCGTCACTTCCTGAATCAGGTCTGCACCTATATCTGTGATGTGGACTTCGGAGAAATCAAGCAGTATGCCGGCAACTATGACTTCTGGTATGAGTCCAGCCAGCTGGCCCTGCAGATGGCCAAGGATGCAAACAAGAAGAAGGAAGAGAAGATCAAAGAGCTGCAGACCTTCATTCAGCGCTTTGCCGCTAATGCAGCCAAGTCCAAGCAGGCTACTTCCCGCAAGAAGATGCTGGACAAGATTACCTTGGACGACATCAAGCCCTC
The DNA here is from genome assembly GCA_017635515.1 of Selenomonas sp. Lineage (GTDB taxonomy): Bacteria > Bacillota > Negativicutes > Selenomonadales > Selenomonadaceae > Selenomonas_B. Next base: position 33,477 of record JAGBLH010000316.1, on the reverse strand, counting down.
CTCCCGCCGCTATCCCTACATTGCTTTCACCCCCGACCGTGAGGCTGGCGACCAGCTGCTGACGGTGGAGGGCATTTCCAAGACTGTGGATGGGGAGCAGGTGCTGAAGAATGTGAGCTTCACCCTGAAGCGCGGCGACAAGGTGGCTTTTGTAGGCCCCAACAGCATCGGCAAGACCATGCTCTTCAAGATTCTCATGGGCGAGGAGGAGCCGGACGAGGGTTCTTTCAAGTGGGGTGTCACTACTACCCAGGCCTATCTGCCTGCAGATAACTCTGCTTATTTCGATGAGATTGATTTGAATTTGGTTGACTGGTTGCGCCAGTACAGCAAGGACCCGGATGAGACCTTTGTCCGCGGCTTCCTGGGCCGCATGCTCTTCTCCGGCGAGGAGAGCCAGAAGAAAGCCCAGGTGCTTTCCGGTGGTGAGCGTGTGCGCTGCATGCTGTCCCGCATGATGCTCTCCGGTGCCAATGTGCTGCTTTTGGATGAGCCTACCAACCATCTGGATCTGGAATCTATCACTGCCCTAAATAATGGCTTGATGGATTTCAAGGGCACGGAGCTTTTTGTGTCCCACGATCATCAGTTTGTCCAGACCATCGCCAACCGCATCATCGACATCACTCCTGACGGAGTAGTGGACAGGGTTACTACTTATGATGAGTTCCTTGCCAATGAAACGGTGAAGCAGCAGCTGGCAGAGAAGTACGGCAAGAAGTAACATAAATTTCAGCAGATAAATTTTCTAAAGACCGGAGGCGTGGCAATGCTCAAGAATTTTTTCCAAGGGCGGGTGGAAGATGCCAGTACCACAACGCGCCTCAAGGAAATGGTGAATGTCCTGCGCAAGCGAGAGGTCATGGGGGGCATGACCCCGGGGAAGCTCAGGGCGGTCTTGGAGGATTTGGGGCCCACCTTTGTGAAACTGGGCCAGGTCATGAGTATGCGCCCGGATTTCCTGCCTCCCGAATACTGCGAGGAGCTTATGAAGCTCCAGACAGAGGCACTGCCTTTGCCCTTTGAAACCATTGCCGAGGTCATAGAGCAGGAGTACAGCTGCCGCTGGCAGAAGGTTTTCAGCTACATTGATGAAAAAGCTCTGGGGTCTGCCAGCATTGCCCAGGTACACAGGGGCACTCTGGTCAGTGGGGAAAAGGTGGCCATCAAGGTCCAGCGTCCCGGCATCTACGACATCATGAGCCAGGATATAGTGCTCTTGAAGCGAGCGGCTGCGCTGGTGAAGGTCATCAGCGGGGCCCAGGAAGTAGTGGACTTCGGCATGGTGCTGGACGAAATGTGGGAGATAGCCAAGCAGGAAATGGATTTCCAGATGGAGGCTGCCCACATTGAAGAGTTTACCCACTTAAACGGCGACAACGATTACATTTCCTGTCCCAAGGTCTTCCGCAACCTTTCCACCCAGCACATTCTGGTGATGGAATTTGTGGAAGGCATCTGCATGGATGACCTGGAGGGCCTGAAATCACGTGGCTATGATGTGAGCATCCTGGGCCGCAGGCTGGGGGAGAACTACGTCAAGCAGATTATTGAGGACGGGTACTTCCACGCAGATCCGCACCCAGGCAATATCTGGATCCGCAACAGCCGTATCGTATGGCTGGATCTGGGCATGATGGGGCGCCTTTCCACCAAGGACAGGCTAGCCATACGCAAGGCTGTCATTGCCCTGGCCCGCCACGACACCTTCGAGATGAAGGAGGCTGTCCTGCAACTGGGGGTGGCCAAGGGGCGCATTAACCATACGGCACTCTATCAGGACATTGATGCCCTCCTGGGGCAGTACAGCAGCCTGGATTTCAGTTCTTTGCAGATGGGGGTGCTGACCCGGCAGATCATCAATATCCTGCGGGTGCATCATTTGGCCTGCCCCCAGGGCCTGGCCATGTTTGCCCGGGGGGTGCTCACCATCGAGGGGGTCATGCGGCTCTGCTGTCCCAAGGTGAGCTTTGTGGAGATTTTCGCCAAGAGCCTGGCGGTGGATTTCCGCAAGAATTTCAACTGGCATGATGAGTTTGACAAGGCCAAAAGGCAGGGGCTGCAGCTTTTGCAGAAATCTGTGCAGCTGCCGGAGCAGATTTCCGATATCCTGAAGATGACCATGAGTGGTCAGACCAAGGTGAATCTGGATGTGACAGGCTCGGAGGAGCCCCTGCGCAAGCTGGATCAGATGATTAATAAGCTGATCCTGGCGCTCTTGTGCGCCGCCATTCTCCTGGCTTCCAGCACCATCTGCACCACCAATATGACGCCTAAAATCATGGAGATACCCTTGCTGGGGCTGGCGGGCTACTTTCTGGCCTTTATCCTCAGCCTCAGGCTCATCTGGGATATCCACAAGGGCAGCAAGGGCTTTTGAGAAAAAAACTCATGGAAGGAAGGTGGGGCCATGGCAATGCGTGGCCTGCGGGGAGCCACTACGGTTTCCCGGGACGGTAAAGAAGAGATCTGGCAGGCGGCCAAAGTCCTGATGGAGGACCTGCTGCAGAAGAATGATATTTCTTCGGAAGTCATCGGGGCGGCTATCTTCTCTATGACGGAGGATCTGACGGCGGCATTTCCTTCTACAGGAGTACGTAGCCTGCCGGGCTTTGACATGGTGCCGCTTTTTGATGCACGCCAATGTGCCATCGAGGGAAGCCTCCCAAGATGCATTAGGGTGCTTCTGCTCATAGACACCGACAAGGGGCAGCAAGAGCTTCGCCACGTCTATCAGGCAGAGGCGGCAGCCTTGCGGCCTGATTTGATTAAATAAGCATAAAAAGTTTTTTGATATTGATACTCGGAGAGGGGAACCTCTCTGAGATTGATATATATAATATTCTATCTTTTAAGTATTTTTAGTTTTAGGAGGAGATTTACCTTGGCTAATCTCGACACTACCTGCGTAAATGCAATCCGTGTGCTGGCAGCAGATGCTGTCCAGAGGGCAAATTCTGGACATCCGGGCCTGCCTCTGGGCAGTGCTCCCATGGCCTATGAGCTCTGGGCAAAGCACATGAACCATAACGGCAAGGACCCCAAGTGGGCTAACCGTGACCGTTTCATCCTTTCCGGCGGCCATGGCTCTACGCTCCTTTATTCTCTGCTTCATTTCTTCGGCTATGGCCTCACCATGGATGATATGCGCAACTTCCGTCAGGATGGTTCCCTGACTCCCGGCCATCCTGAGTATGGCCATACGGTAGGCGTTGAAGCCACTACCGGCCCTCTGGGTGCAGGCATGGGCATGGCTGTGGGCATGGCTATGGCAGAGGCACATCTTTCTGCCAAGTTCAACAAGCCAGGCTTCCCCGTGGTTGACCACTACACCTTCGTGCTGGGCGGCGATGGCTGCATGATGGAGGGCATTTCCTCCGAGGCCTTCTCCCTGGCTGGCACCCTGGGCCTTTCCAAGCTGATTGTGCTCTATGATAGCAACAGCATCTCCATCGAGGGCTCCACGGACATTGCTTTCACTGAGAATGTCCAGGCCCGCATGGCTGCTTTCGGCTTCCAGACCATCACCGTGGAAGATGGCAATGATCTTGAGGCCATCGGCAAGGCCATCGAGGAGGCTAAGGCTGACAAGGAGCATCCTTCCTTCATCACCGTCAAGACCCAGATCGGCTATGGTTGCCCCGCCAAGCAGGGCAAGGCCAGCGCTCACGGCGAGCCCCTGGGCGATGAGAATGTTAAGGCTCTGAAAGAGAACCTTGGCTGGCCTGAGCCTGATAAGACCTTCAACATTCCCCAGGAGGTCTATGACCACTATAAGGAAGTAGCCAAGAGGGGCGAGGAGGCTGAGGAAGCCTGGAACAAGCTCTTCTCCGACTACTGCGCTAAGTTCCCTGAGATGAAGGAGCTTTGGGATAAGTTCCACGCTCCCGTGGATGCCATGTCCCTCCTGAACGACAAGGATTTCTGGGCAGTGGAGGACAAGCCCGTGGCTACCCGCGCTTGCTCCGGCACCATGATCAACCGTCTGAAGGATCTGTTGCCCAACCTCATCGGCGGCAGCGCCGACCTGGCTCCTTCCAACAAGACGGAAATGAAGGGCGCCGGCGACTTCGCCAAGGGCAGCTACGAGGGCCGCAACCTGCACTTCGGCGTCCGTGAGTTCGCTATGGCAGCCATTGCCAACGGCATCACTCTCCACGGCGGCCTGCGTACCTATATCGGTACCTTCTTCGTGTTCAGCGATTACACCAAGCCCATGATGCGCCTGGCTGCGCTCATGAATATCCCTGTGACCTATGTCTTCACCCATGACAGCATCGGCGTGGGCGAGGATGGTCCTACCCATGAGCCTATCGAGCAGCTGGCTATGCTCCGCGCCCTGCCCAATGTGAATGTGTTCCGTCCGGCAGATATGGCCGAGACTGCAGCCGGCTGGTGCCTGGCTGTGACTGCCGAGAGCACCCCGACTGCCTTGGTGCTCACTCGTCAGAATCTGCCCCAGCTGCCCGGCTCAGGCAAGGCAGCCTTGCGCGGCGCCTATGTCATTTCCGAGGCTAAGAACCCGGAGAAGATGGATGGTATCCTCATCGCTACCGGTTCCGAGGTGAGCCTGGCCATCGATGCCCAGGCAGAGCTCCTCAAGGACAATATTGATGTGCGCGTGGTTTCCATGCCCTGCATGGATCTCTTCGAGCAGCAGACTCCCAGCTACAAGGAGGAAGTCCTGCCCAAGGCTGTCCGTGCCCGTGTGGCAGTGGAGGCTCTCTCCGACTTCGGCTGGGGCAAGTATGTGGGCCTGGACGGTGCCACCGTCACCATGCACGGCTTCGGTGCTTCTGCTCCTGCAGGTCTGCTCTTCGAGAAGTTTGGCTTCACCAAGGAGCATGTGGCTGACGTCATGAAGGAAGTCCTCAAAAAGTAATATCGGCAAGAAGTTTTTCTTGTGAATCTGCCCCGGGGCTTTATAACCTCAGGGCTTTTCTTTTGCCTTTGCTTGGGGTATAATATTAAAAGTTTTTTTGCAAGCATACCCATATTTAGGAGGAGTTAGACTTTGGATTTGAGTATCATAGAGCTTATCAAGGTGGTCATCCTTGGTGTCGTGGAGGGCCTTACGGAATGGCTGCCGGTGTCCAGCACGGGCCACATGATCCTGGTGGATGAGTTCATCAAGCTGGATGTGGACAAGAAGTTCATGGATATGTTCCTGGTGGTGATCCAGCTGGGGGCAATCCTGGCGGTAGTGGTGCTGAACTTTGAGCGGCTGAATCCTTTTTCTTCCTGGAAGACCAGGCAGGAGAAGCGTGAGACCATCGACCTGTGGATGAAGGTGGTGGTGGCCTGCGTGCCTGCTGCTGTCATCGGCCTGGCCTTCAATGATTACATGGAGGAGCACTTCATGAACGCCCCGGTGGTGGCCTTCACCCTGATTTTCTACGGCGTGCTCTTCATCGTCATCGAGAACTACAACAAGCGCCGCAGGCCAAGGGTGAACCGTCTGGAGCGCCTTGACTACAAGACAGCTCTCATCATCGGCATGTTTCAGGTGCTTTCCCTGGTGCCAGGCACCAGCCGCAGCGGTTCCACCATCATCGGCGGTATCCTCTTCGGCACCAGTCGCTATGTGGCTACGGAGTTCACCTTCTTCCTGGCCATCCCTGTGATGTTCGGGGCCAGCTTCTTGAAGCTGGTGAAGTTTGGCTTCCGCTACACGGGCGCGGAAATGCTGATTTTGGTGCTGGGCATGGCTACCGCCTTCGTGGTGTCCATCGCTTCTATCAAGTTCCTCTTGCAGTATATCAAGACCAATGACTTCAAGGCTTTTGGCTGGTACCGCATTGCTCTTGGTATCGTAGTGCTGGCTTACCTGTTCCTGGTGGGAGATCCTACCGCAGACAATATTTGATGTGTTTATGACAGTTGGGGGATATCCTTCAACTGTCAGTTTATTTTAGGAGGGAAAACATGAAAGTTATCGTAGGCCTTGGCAACCCCGGCCGAGAGTATGCCCAGACCAAGCATAATGTGGGCTTCATGCTGGTGGATGCCCTGGCAGACAAGCTGGGGATTTTCAATTGGCAGGAGAAGTTTGATGCTTTGATCGCCGAGGGACGCCTGGGCACGGAAAAAATCCTGCTGGTCAAGCCCCAGACTTATATGAATGATAGCGGCAGGGCAGTGGGGCCGCTGATGAACTGGTACAAGCTGCCCCCCGAAGCCTTGATTGTGGCTCATGACGACATGGATATCCCTGCCGGAACTATCCGCATCCGCAAGAAGGGCAGTGCCGGAGGGCACAATGGCATCAAATCGGTGCTGGCCCATCTGGGAGACGAGCATTTCAGCCGGGTGAGGATTGGCATAGGCCGTCCCCTGCCGGGCTGGACAGTGATCAACCATGTGTTGGCACCCTTCCAGGAGGAAGATGTGCCGAAAATAAAAGAAGCCATCCAGTACCTGCTGCCTGCGGTGGAGTGCATAGTCACGGAAGATACGGACAAGGCCATGAATCTCTATAATCCCAAGAAGGTGAAAAAGCAGAAGCTGGAGAATCAGGAAAGCAGGGAAACACAGGAAGGAGGAGCAGCATGAGTGAGATGATTACGGCTGTTTACGCCGATGAAGAAGGCAATATCCTGGACGCTCCCGGCCTGAGGGGCATGGGCCGCACGGGCAGCACCAATGTGGAGCTGACTCCCGCTGATCTCATCCCCTTGCCAGAGAGCGCTGACCTGATGCTCCTGCCCGGCCATCAGGCGGTGGGCATGACGTCTGAGGGGGAGGTGCTGCCCATTGCGGGACAGGCGGTGTCTGCCATCCTGCCCGCTGGCTACACCCGCCTTTTCCTGCCCGCCTACGAGCGGGAGGAGGGGGCAGAGCGCCTGCCTCTCTACGGCTATACGGCAGTGGTGGTTTATAAGGACGAATTATATTGTGCTGCCCTCTATACCGATGAGAATGACAAGTGGGACCCGGTGCATTACAATACGTCAGAGCTTAAAAAGCTGGTCAAGCGCACGAAAAAAGACCTGCCTGGCAACCGCATCGTGGAGCAGGTGGCAGGGTGCTCTCTCAACTGGCACTGCTGCACGGCGCAGAATCTCTTCTACCGCCGCTGGGAGTGTGGCATTCCCACCTCACCTGTATGCAATGCCAACTGCTTCGGCTGCATTTCCCTGCAGCCTGCGGAATGCTGTCCTTCGCCCCAGAGCCGCATCACCTTCCGTCCTACCCCAGAGGAAATCGCAGAGGTGGGCATCTACCATCTGAGCGTGGCCCCGGATGGCATCATCAGCTTCGGCCAGGGCTGCGAGGGGGAGCCCAGCCTGGCGGCAGATAATATCGTTGCAGGCATCAGGTTGATCCGCGCCAAGACCAGCAAGGGTCAGATCAACATGAATTCCAATGCGGGCTGGACTGAGGGCGTGAAGAAAATCATCGACGCAGGCCTCGACAGCCTGCGCGTCTCCATCATCAGTGCCCGCGTTGAGGGCTATGATGCCTACTATCGGGCCAGCTATCATCTGGAAAACGTCAAGGAGTCCATTGCCTACGCCTTGGAGAAGGGCGTCTACGTCTCCCTGAACCTCCTTTATTTCCCCGGTTACAATGACAGGGAGGAGGAACTGGCCGCCTGGCAGGAATTTTTCCGCGAACTGCCCGTGCAGATGATACAGGTGCGCAATCTCAACGTTGACCCGGATGCCTTTTTGGAGATCATGCCGCAAGCAGAGGGTAAGGCTGTGGGCACCAGGAAGTTCCTTGAGACCCTCAAGGCAGAGTTCCCCCAGCTGGTCATTGGCAGTTTCAGCCATTATGTGGAGGGTTGAAAAGAGCGCAGCATGATAGAAATAAAATCTTTGGTCAAGCAGTTTCCCCATAAGGACAAGCATGGTCAGGAAACTTTCAAGACTGCGGTGGACAACCTGACTCTTTCCATAGGGGCAGGGGAAGTCTTTGGCCTTTTGGGGCCCAACGGGGCGGGCAAGACCACCACCATCCGTATGCTCACCATGCAGACCCGGCCCACCTCCGGCAGTATCGTCTACAATGGCGTGGGAATAGAGGGCCATGAGGTGGAGCTTAAGAGCCTGATTGGGGTGGTGCCCCAGCATGTGAATTTTGACCAGGACCTTACCGTGTGGGAGAATATGGAGCTGCACGGCAGGCTCCATCACCTGCCCGCCCTGGAGAGACGGCGGCGCATAGCAGAGCTGCTGGACTATGTGGAGCTTTCCGAAGTGTTGAATGACGGAGTGCGGCGGCTCTCCGGGGGCATGAAGCGGCGGCTGCTGATCGCCCGCGCCCTTATCCATCGCCCCCGCATCCTCTTCATGGACGAACCCACCGTGGCTCTCGATCCCCAGGTGCGTCGGCGCATCTGGGACCTGGTGCGGCAGATGGCCAGCGAGGGCGTGACGGTCTTTCTCACCACCCACTATATTGAAGAAGCGGAGGCCCTCTGCGACAGGGTGGCTATCCTGAGTAAGGGCAAGCTGGTGGCAGTTGACAGTCCTGCTCATTTGCGGGATAATTTTCAGGAAGCGAATCTGGAGGAAGTATTCCTGAAGCTCACCGAAGAAAAAGCAGGGAAGGGAGGAGCCTGATGGGGAGAATCTTAGCAGATATCGTCACCGTTTTCTGGCGTGACTGGATTGTGCTCAAGCGCCGCTTGGTGAAGTTCATACTCTCCCGCATGGTGGCACCCCTCCTGTATCTGGTGGCCTTCGGCTGGGGGCTGGGGCGCAGCATCCAGGTGGAGAGCGGCAGCTACCTCGACTTCCTGGTGCCGGGAATCCTGGCGCTGAACTCCATGAACATCAGTTTCAACAGCATCACTCCCGTCCATGCGGAGCGGGTCTACCACAAAAGCTTGGAAGAATACATCATTGCCCCCATTTGGCCGGATGCCTTTGTCATCGGCAAGGTGTTGGCAGCGGTGCTCAGGGGGCTGATTTCCTCTGCCATCATCTTGGTGCTGGCGGGGGCTTTTGGAGCAAACCTTGCTTTTTCGCCGCTGTTCCTGCTGGTGCTGGTGCTGAACTGCGTGGTTTTTGCGGAAATCGGTTTTCTGGCGACCATGAAGCTCAGCACCTATGAGGCCATGGCCCAGGTGAATACCTATATTCTCCTGCCCATGTCCTTCCTCTGCGGCACTTTCTTCAAGACGGCGGCTTTGCCGGAGGGTATACGTCATTTCATCGAGCTTTTGCCCCTGACCCATACCAGCACTCTTTTGCGGGCGCTCTCGGCAGGGGAGGCTCTGCCCTGGCTGTCCCTCATGGTTCTCTTAGCCTACGCCTTCTTGTGCTTCTGGCTGGACCGCAGGGCCTTCCGTCAGCTCACCTATTAAGGAAAGGAAAACAACTTGTTCAAGAACATCATGCACCACAGGGCCTCCTCAAGTGAGGACTGTGCGAAATTGTGCTGTACCAGAATAGAAGATTTCGGGGTGAAGGTGGGGCGGCTTACTATCTTCGACCATGTGAACATCCATGTCCACTGCGGCCAGCTCACGGCCCTCATTGGCCCCAATGGGGCGGGCAAGAGCACCCTGCTGAAAGCCATCCTGGGGGAAGTGCCCCATACGGGCAAGCTCAAGTACATGGATGCCAAGGGCAAGCGCACAGGGCATCCCCTGATCGGCTATGTGCCCCAATATTTGCGCTTCGATGTGAGTGCGCCCACCAGTGTCATGGATATCTTCATGGCGTGCCTCTCCCACAAGCCTGTCTGGCTCTGGCCGGGCAAATCCCTGCGAGGGAGGGTGGAGCGGAACCTTCAGCGGGTGCGGGCTGCCCACCTCATGGACAGGCGGCTGGGCGCCCTGTCGGGAGGAGAGCTGCAGCGGGTGCTGCTGGCTCTGTCCCTTGACCCCATGCCGGACTTGCTGCTCCTTGACGAGCCTGTGTCCGGGGTGGATCAGAATGGCCTGGAGCTATTTTACGAGATTGTGGCGGAATTGCGGGAGAAGGAGGATATGGCCATCATCCTCATTTCCCATGACCTCAACATGGTGGCGCGCCATGCCGACCAGGTGGTGCTGATGGACAAGGGCGTGATTTCCGTGGGCACTCCGGAGGAGGTCTTTGGGGACAGCCGCACCCAGAAGATTTTCGGCATGCTGGCGGGACAGACGGCGGCAGAGCTACATCAGGTGGAGGCGGCTCATCCTGAAGAGGCGGGCAGGCCCCGCAGGGAGGTGCAGGACTGATGGAAATGCTCTACAGCGCTATGGACATTTTCCTGCCCTTTGCCTGGGCAGGGCATGCCTTTATGAGGCATGCCTTCCTGGCGGTGCTGCTGGTGATGCCCCTCTTTGGCCTTTTGAGCACCATGGTGGTCAGCAGCCGCATGGCGTTCTTCTCCGACTCCCTGGGTCACGGCGCCTTTACTGGCATTGCCATCGGAGCACTCTTGGGGGCGGTGTCGCCCCTGGCTTCCCTGATTGTTTTTTCCGTAGTTTTTGCCCTTTTCATCACCTATATCAAGAACAAGAGCACCGCTTCTACGGATACCATCATCGGCGTCTTTTCCTCTACGGCTATTGCGGCAGGCCTTATGATCATGAGCTATGGGGGCAGCTTCAATAAGTTCTCCTCCTACCTGGTAGGTGATATCCTGAGCATAACCACGCAGGAATTGGGGGCGCTTTTGGCCGTATGCTTGCTGGTGCTGGTCATGTGGGGACTGCTTTTCAACAGGCTTTTGGTGCTGTCCATCAATCCTTCTTTTGCCAGGAGCAGGGGAGTGAACTCCTTTCTGACGGAGAGCCTTTTTGCCGCAACTCTTGCGGTGGTGGTCTCCATCAGCATCCAATGGGTGGGCATCCTCATCATCAATGCCATGCTAGTGCTGCCTGCGGCGGCAGCCAGGAATCTGGCGGGGAATGTGAAGCAGTACCACTTCTTGTCTGTGCTCATCGCTTGGATGGCGGGCATCAGCGGGCTGATTTTGGCCTATTATTTCAATATGGCGGCAGGTGCCACCATCGTGGTGATTTCTGCGGGGATATTCTTCCTGACCCTGCTTTTGAAGCCCTATTTTGTGAGATGATTTATCAGCCTTCCTCTAGGGGAAGGCTCTTGTGGTTTGGCTGCAAAGGAGATTTTGACATGCTATATTTGATTACCGGCGCTACGGGCTATATTGGCTCTTTGCTGGCGCAAAGGCTCATAGATGAAGGAGAGCAAGTCATAGCTTTGGTGCGCAATGAAGCCAAGGCTCGTGCCATGCTACCAAAAGAAGCGGCACTAGTGGCAGCTGACCTGACAGACAGCGGCACCATGGCGGCTCTTGACCTCTCCTTTGATTACCTTGTCCACTGCGCCGCCGTCACCGCCTCCCTGGAAATGCGCAACCATCCCGTGGAGGTGGGGCAGAGCCTTGTGAACGCCACCCAGAACGTGCTGGAGCTGGCCCGCCGGGCAAAGCCACGGAGTATGGTCTATGTTTCCTCCATGGAGGTCTATGGCAGCCTGGACTGCTCGGATGGACACCGGGCAGGGGAAGCTGAAGCTGGGGCAGGGCAGGTGGATATCCTGGCGGCCCGCAGCTGCTATCCCCTGGGCAAGCGCATGGCGGAGAATATCTGCGCCGCCTATGCAGGAGAATACGGCCTGCCCGTGAAGATTGCCCGGCTGGCCCAGACTTTCGGACGGGGCGTGCTGCCAGGGGACAACCGCGTCTTTGCCCAGTTCGCCCGCGCGGCTGTGCGAGGGGAGGATATTGTCCTTCACACGGAGGGCAGATCCGTGGGCAATTACTGCGACATTGACGATGTGCTGGAGGGACTGCTGACCATCCTGGCCAAGGCCAAGGATGGGGAAGCCTACAACGTGGTGAATGAGGCGAGCACCATGTCTATCCGTGAACTGGCAGAGCTTGCAGCAGAAGTCCTCTCTGAGGGCAGGAGCCGGGTGGTGGTGGACATCCCAAAAGACAACCGTTACGGCTATGCGGCAGACACGGGGCTAAGGCTCTCCGGGGACAAGCTGCGGGCTTTGGGCTGGCAGCCTGAGCGAAGCATCAGGGAGATGTTCCTGGCCTTGGGTGAGAGCCTAAAATAAACTAAAATAAATTTGAGTGAAATCCTCAATTTTCCCTTAATCTTTTTCCAATTCATGACGATATACATGTATGAGAGCTCTCTTACCGCAGTGCAAGTTCGGAGGTGGAGATGATGTTGGAAAGGATAGAAAGGGTGACCCGGGTCAAGGCAACGGAATTGGATATTGGCCGTTCCTTCAAGCGCAAGGAGGGCTTTGAGGATGGGAAAGGCAAGAAGCAGGAATTTTCCAAGCTCCTGAAGCAGGAAATGCAGAAGGAGGTGCGGCCCGATAATGACGGCGGGCCGGGAGTGCCCAAGGCTTATGCGCTGTCTCTCGACAGCAAGCCCACTCATTCCCTCTATTACAATTATCTGGTGGATCTGACCAAAGCGAGGAATCTTATTGATGGCAGCAGATGAAGATTTTATGCGGCTGGCTCTTCTGGAGGCGCAGAAGGCTTATGAGCTGGAGGAGGTTCCCATCGGTGCCGTGCTCGTGGACGAGCAGGGGCAGGTGGTGGCCTCTGGGCATAACATGCGAGAAATCTGGCATGATGCCACCGCTCACGCCGAACTGATAGCCATACAGGAGGCCTGCCGCAAGTTGGGACGCTGGCGTCTCTCTGGCCTGACCCTCTATGTGACTATAGAACCCTGCCCCATGTGTGCAGGGGCTATCGTCATGAGCAGGGTGGACAGGGTCGTTTACGGCAGCACCGATGCCAAGGCGGGGGCCTGCGAATCAGTGTTCAACATTCCCGGCAATGAGACGCTGAATCACAGGCCAGAAATCAGGGCTGGGGTGCTGCAGGAGGAATGCGCGGAAATCATGAAGCGCTTCTTCAGGGAAAGACGGGAAAGGAAAAAGCTCCTGAAAAAGGCTGAATGAGCTTTTTCGCCCTTCTAGAGAATTGGCGCTTTGGTGCTGGAGGACTTTGGCAATCATTTTGATATTGGCAGGGATAGCTTTATGAACAATCGGAGGGCTATCCTTTTTTGATGCCGTTTTCCTGATTGTCTGACTTTTTCCCTTGGCGCTATTGACAATGAAAATGAGATAGTTTATCATAAGCTTGTATTTAATTCTCATTATTATTCTCATTAGCATTTATAGTTATTATTCGAGGAGGCGTTTCTTTTGACGTTGAAGGATGGAAAAACTGGCATGACGCTCAAGATTCAGCAGATTGGCGATTCCGCTTTGAAGGAAAGGCTGATGACTATGGGGCTTATTCCGGGCACGAAGGTGAAGGTGCTTCGTTCTGCTCCCCTGGGGGATCCTATTGCCATCAATGTCCGCTACTATAATCTGGCCCTGCGCCGTGACGATGCAGCCCAGATTGAGGTGCAGCAGGTCAACTGATTGGCAGGCAGAGATTCAGCAGGATTCTGGAAGGAGTAGTGAAAACATCAATGTCAACTTTAGCAGTAGCGCTTACCGGCAATCCGAATACCGGCAAGTCCACTATATTCAATGAGCTCACCGGTGCCCGCCAGAAGATTGGCAACTGGCCCGGCGTCACCGTGGACAAGAAGGTGGGCTATGCCCGCCACAAGGACCGTGCCATCTCCATTGTAGACTTGCCGGGCACCTACAGCATCAACGCCCGTTCCCCGGAGGAGAAAATCGTCATCGACTACCTGACCAACAACAAGCTGGATTTGGTCATGGATGTGGTGGACAGCACCAATATCTCCCGCAACCTGTTCCTGACGGTTCAGCTCTTGGAAAAGGGCATTCCCCTGCTCATCGACCTGAACATGACGGACGAGGCGGAGCGCCGGGGCATCAGCATTGATACCAAGCGCTTGGAAGAAGTGGTGGGCATGCCTGTGGTGCAGACTGTGGGCCGCAGCTCCAAGAGCACCAGGCAGCTGCTGGAGGTGTTTACCACCACGGTCATGAGCAATTATGAGGCCAGTCCCCAGGTCAAGGCCCATATTGAGAAGGTCAAGGAAATACAGCAGAGCAGCCTCAGCGACAGCGAGAAGCAGGAGAAAATCATCGAGGCCCGCTATGCGCTGATTGACCAGATCATGGATGCGGCTGTGGATATGCGCAATGTGGGCCAGTCCACTTCCGAGAAGTTCGACAAGTTCCTGGCCAACGGCGTGCTGGCGCTGCCTATCTTTTTGGCTATCCTCTATGCTGTGTTCCAGATTACCTTCACCTGGATTGGCCAGCCCCTGGCAGATACTTTGGATGCGCTGATCAATGAGGATTTCCTTGAATGGTCCAAGGGAGCCTTGGAGGCTGCCGGGGTGGCTGAGTGGATGCAGGCTCTCATCACCGATGGCATCATCGGCGGCGTGGGGGCTGTGCTGACCTTCGTGCCCCTGATTTTCGTCTTGTTCTTCTGCCTGTCCTTCCTGGATGGCACGGGCTACATGGCCCGCATTGCCTTCATCATGGACCCCATCATGCGCCGCTGCGGCCTGACGGGCAAGGGCATCATGCCCCTCATGATGGGCTTCGGCTGCGGCGTGCCCGCCATCATGGGTGCCCGCGCTTTGGATTCTAACAAAGATCGCCTGGTCTCCATCCTGATTACCCCGTTCCTGACTTGCGGCGCCAAGCTGCCCATTATGGCTCTCTTTGCTGCCATGTTCTTCCCCAATGATGCCGCCAATGTGGTCTTTGCCATGTATATCGTGGGTGTGGTCATGGCTATCATCGTAGCCAAGGTGCTCGGTGAGACGATGTTCAAGGAGGAAGGCTCCACCTTCCTGCTGGAGCTGCCTCCTTACCGCATGCCTGATATGAAGACGGTGCTCCTGGAGACCTGGGACAAGGGCAAGGGCTACCTCATCAAGGCAGGTACTATCATCTTTGCCGCTTCTGTGCTGATTTGGGTGCTTTCCAACTTCAATGCCGGCGGCATGTGCGAGATTGAGGAAAGCTTCCTGGCTACGCTGGGGGGCTGGATGTCCACTCTCTTCGTGTTCCACGGCTTTGGCACTTGGGAAGCAGGCGCAGCCGTCATTTCTGGCATCCTGGCCAAGGAGGCCGTAGTTTCCACTATCGGCGTGCTCTACGGCGCAGCTGATGTTTCCACCGAGGCTGAGGAGGCCATGGAAGCTGCTGAGACTATGATGCAGACTGGCATGGCTACTTCCTTCACGGCCCTGTCTGCCATCGCCTTCATGGTGTTCTCTCAGCTCTACACTCCCTGTGTCACTGCTCTGGGTACCATCAAGAAGGAAGCAGGCGGCTGGAAGTGGATGGGCTTCTCCGCAGTTTACATGTTTGTGGTGGCCTGGTTCGTTTCCCTGCTGGTCTATCAGATTGGCAAGGCACTGGGCTACTGAATCTCCCTTGGGGGATAGAAGGGAGCATACCTTATGTCTACATTTATTGCAGGCTCAGTCATTGCCGTGGCCCTGTTCTTCGCTGTGCGCCATGTTTATCGCAATCTGCGCGATGGCAAGGAGGATTGCTGCGGGGGCGGAGGCTGCGAATGCTGCAGCGGCTGCCACGAAATGGCCAAAAAATAGATTATGACACAAAAAGGAGAGGTTCTGCGCCCTTTGGGGCGGGGAACCTCTCCTTTTGTGACTGTAACCTTGTAAATTTGCAATTCTTGCGCTAAAATAGATGCTGTTGATATTTGCAGCAAACAGGAGGAATCAAGCATGGAAATCATACATACCGAAAAAGCCCCCGCCGCCGTAGGCCCCTACAGCCAGGCCATCAAGGCAGGGAATACCCTCTATCTTTCCGGCCAGATTGCCATCAATCCGGCGGAGGGGAAGATCGTGGCCAAGACTATCGGGGAGCAGGCGGAGCAGTGCTGCAGGAACGTGGAAGCGGTGCTGGCAGCCGCAGGCACTGATATGGGCCATGTGGTGAAGACCACTTGCTTCCTGGCAGACATTGCCGACTTCAAGGCCTTCAATGAAGTCTATGCCAAGCACTTCATCAGCAAGCCTGCCCGCAGCTGCGTGGCGGTGAAGGATCTGCCTGCAGGGGCGCTCTGCGAGGTGGAAGCTACGGCTGTGCTGTAAGGTAGTATAAAAGCAGTAAAAAAGCCTTCTCGTTTGTATGGAGAAGGCTTTTTTTAGGCCTCTTTTCAGCGGAAAAGATTCTTATGCATATTGATGATTTCGCCCATGAGCATCTTCCCTCGTATATCCGGGTGCAGCCCGTCTATGGCGAAACCTGTGTCCATCTGCTGGCCAGTAGGGTCGTAAAAATATGGCTCCAGGTCTATGCAGTAGTCCTGCTGGCGGATCCATTCGTTGACCATCTTCAGCTTCTGCTTCCACTGGGGGTCGGTGTCCGTGTGGAAGGCGTATTTGATGTTGGCGGGGTTGATGGGCATGAGGGTCAGGAAGATGGGGCGTATATCGTGGGCGTTGCACTTCCGCTTTATTTCTTTCAGGTCATTTATGATGGTTTGGGGAGAAATCTCAGGGTCACGCAGGCTATTGGAGCCAGTGAGTATCAGCAGATTCAAGGGATGCATGGGCAGCACATCCTGATCGAAGCGGTCTTTCGTCATGGTGGAGGTGTCGCCGCTCCTGCCCAGGTTCAGGCAGGGGAAGTCGAGGTATGTGGTTTAGCTGTACTCAAGGGAGGCGGGAGAGTAGGAGATGGCGCCTCCCACGTGGGTGATGCTGTCGCCCAGCACAGCGGTCTGCACCCTTTTATCCAGCTGGGGCATCACGAATTTGGCTGTATCGGACCAGGTGCCGATGATATTATTATTGGCATCCAATGCCCGCACTCGCCAGTAGTATTCTCCCGCATATGGGCGCGGGTATTCATCATAGCAGCTGTCGGCAGAATCCACGATGCGGCTCCATACCCGCCCTTTGTCCGGCTGGGTACCGTGTTCTTTTTCAGGCGGCGCAGTCAGGAGCTCCACCTCATAGTGCATGATGTTATGCAATGGAATCCAGTGATATACAGGATAGACCGGCTGCTGGAAATCAGGCATCTGGTCGAAATTGTTCAGCATGGGAGCCTTCGGCATGGGCAGGGAGGAGTCTATATAGATCGGCTCGGCCTTGGAAAAGACGCCGATGGGCTGCAGATGCAGGTCAAGGGCCCTGGCACGCCAGTAGACCACTTGCTTGGTGGCATAGGGGCGCAGGTCAGCCTGCCAGCCGTTGGTGTAGACCTTGCGGGTGATATACAGCTGCGAGGTCTTGTCAGGCTGGATGCCACCTTCCTGGGCAGGAGGTGCAGACAGAAGCTCCACTTCGTAGCAGACTGCATCGGGAACTATATGCCATACCAGGAAGGGCATCAGGCTGGCAGGATGATCCTTCGTATAGTGAAAGATGGAAACAGGCGCGGACTCCTGCTGATTCGCCTTGTAGTTGGGGTTGGGGATAGGAGCAGAGGGATCTGTCAGCTGCCCGAACATGCCATAGGCTGTCACTTTGTAGTACATGGGAATGGCGGAGCGGGGGACTTCGTAGGAGTTGTTGAAAGTGAAGCCGCTGTGGAAAAAGTGCAGCGCAGGCTCTTTTTCCACCAGTCCCGTGGTTCTGGAATAAGTTTCTATGCGATAGAAACAGGGATAGGGAAGCCTTTTCCAGGAAAGCACCAGATGCCCGTCAGTTTCTTGGAAGGAAACCGCGAGGGCCTTTTGCCTGAGGCCAAGGACATCGGTTTTTTCTGCTACAAAGATAGATATAAGGGTAAAAGATAAGATAATGGCGGCAAAAAGCAAAAATTTCTTCATAAACCTACCGGCTCTTAAAGGATTTTCCCTGAATTGCAGGGAATAGATAATAGTATATCACAAAAAAGAGGTGTTGCGAAATGGAAAAGCATGGCTTGATAATGGTGCATACAGGTGACGGCAAGGGCAAGACCACGGCGGCTCTGGGGCTGGCCATGAGGGCCTGGGGGGACGGCCTGCGGGTGCTGATACTGCAGTTCATCAAGGGCGGCTGGAACTATGGGGAGCTAAAGACCATCGAGGAACTGGGCAAGCTCTCCGAGGGCCGCATCCGGGTGGAGCAATGCGGCAAGGGCTTTACCAATACGGGCAAGGTCAGCATGGAAGAGCATAAGGCCGCTGCCCATGAGGCGCTGGAGAAGGCTGAGGAAGCCCTGACTGATGGGCAGTGGGATCTGGTCATCCTTGACGAGATGAATTATGCGGTGAAGTATGAACTGGTGACTGAGGACGAGATGATGGCTCTCTTGGACAAGAAACCCGCTGACCTCCATGTGGTGCTGACGGGCCGCGATGCCTGCGAGAAGCTGATTGAGCGGGCTGACCTGGTGACGGAGATGCATCTGGTGAAGCATCCCTATGACCAGGGCGTGAAAGCGCAGAAGGGCATCGAGTTCTGACCCTTGCATTTTTGCCTATAAAGTTGTAAACTTGTAACATCGTGCTTGCACATTTGTGTACGAAGACTAAGGCCCTCTGGGGCTGTCAGGTTAGGAGAGCTGATTCTATGAGAAGTGATGTTGTCAAGAAGGGCGCTACCCGCTGTGCCCATCGTTCCCTGTTCAATGCTCTGGGCTTTGGCCCGGAGGATCTGCAGAAACCCCTCATTGGTGTCTGCAATTCCTTCAATGAAGTGATTCCCGGCCATATGGGGCTGAAGGAAATTACGGAAGCGGCTAAACTTGGTGTGGCTGCTGCCGGTGGCACGCCTATGGAGTTCCCTGCTATCGGTGTCTGTGATGGCATTGCCATGGGCCATACGGGCATGAAGTATTCTCTGGCCAGCCGTGAGCTCATTGCCGACTCCATCGAGGCTGTGGCTATGGCTTCTGGTTTTGATGGCCTGGTGCTGATTCCCAACTGCGACAAGGTGGTGCCGGGCATGCTCATGGCAGCAGCCCGCCTGAATATCCCTGCCGTGGTGGTATCTGGCGGCCCCATGCTGCCGGGACGTTACAAGGGAAGGGATATCAGTGTCAGCCAGTCCTTTGAAGCCGCAGGCAAATTTGCCGCCGGAGAAATGGACGAGGCAGCCATGGCAGATTTGGAAGCCCATGCCTGCCCGGGCTGCGGCTCCTGCGCCGGTCTTTTCACCGCCAATACCATGAACAGCCTTACGGAAGTGCTGGGCATGGGACTGCCGGGCAACGGCACCATTCCTGCCGCCTATAGCGGGCAGCGCCGCCTGCTGGCCAAGCGGGCAGGGGCAGCGGTGATGGACATGATCAAGAAGAATGTCTGCCCCCGCGACATCATGACCAAAGAGGCTTTTGAGAATGCTATCACCGTGGACATGGCTATCGGCGGCTCCTCCAATACGGTGTTGCACCTGACGGCTATTGCCCATGAAGCGGGCATTGAGATTCCCGCTCCCCTCTTTGACGAAATCAGCCGCCGCACGCCCTATATCGCCAAGCTGAGCCCGGCGGGCAAGCATCACATGACTGACCTCAATGAAGCGGGCGGCATCCCCGCCGTCATGCATGAGCTCTCCAAGAAGGGTCTTATCCACGAAGATGCCCTCACCGTCACGGGGACGGTGGCAGACCGCATCAAGAACGCAGAGGTGCTGGACAGGAATGTGATTCATTCCGTGGAGGAACCCTACCGCAAAGAGGGCGGCATCGCCATCCTGCAGGGCAACCTAGCCCCGGACTATGCGGTGGTGAAGGCTTCTGCTGTGGCAGAGGATATGCTGGTGTACGAGGGCACCGCCAAGTGCTACAATTCCGAGGAATCCGCCTGTAAGGCCATCATGGAGGGTGAGATTAAGGATGGCAATGTGGTGGTTATCCGCTACGAAGGCCCCAAGGGCGGCCCTGGCATGCAGGAAATGCTGAATCCCACGGCTGTCATCACCGGCATGGGGCTGAAGGTGGGCCTCATCACCGATGGCCGCTTCAGCGGCGCCAGCCAGGGAGCCTGCATCGGCCATATCTCCCCGGAAGCCATGGCAGGTGGCCCCATTGCCCTCATTGAGGATGGGGATGTGATTTCCATCGACATTCCGAGCCGCAAGCTGGAACTCAAGGTCAGCGATGAGGAACTGGCCAAGCGCAAGGCTGAGTGGAAGCAGCCGGAACCGAAGATCAAGACCGGCTATCTGGCACGCTACGCCAAGCTCACCACCTCTGCCAGCACCGGGGCAGTGGTAGAATAAGACAGATTTTTATCGGCGGTCAGCAGATTTTAGCTGATTGCCGATTTTTTTATTTGGTGCAGGAGCACAAAACTTGTCTTTATATCCTTCCTTGCGTTATAATTACCTAGTCATAAGAAATACAGAGGTGAACTTTTTGCATATCGTACTGATTGAGCCGGAGATTCCCGGCAATACAGGGAACATTGCCAGGCTTTGCGCCGCTACGGGCATAGAGCTGCATCTGGTGAAGCCCCTGGGCTTTGAGATAGATGACAAGCATCTGAAGCGGGCGGGGCTTGACTATTGGCATCTGGTGAAGGTGCATGTACATGAGAATTTTGCCGAGGTGCTGGAAAAGTATCGGGGGCATCATTTCCACTATTGCTCCACCAAGGCACCCCGCGCCCATAGCGAAGCCAGCTATGAAGTGGATGATTTGATCGTCTTGGGCAAGGAAACGGCAGGTATCCCAGAGGAAATCCTGCAGGAGCATTGGGAAGAATGCGTGCGCATCCCCATGGTGGCAGATGCCCGCTCCCTGAACTTGGGCAACTCTGCCGCCATTGTGGCCTATGAGGCTTTGCGCCAGCTTGGTTTTCCGGGACTTGCCGAGACAGGCCCGGGACTTCATATTTGACAAGGGGAAGTTTTTGCAAATGAAAATCAACGAAGAATTCATCAGGGACTGCCGCGCTTTCCTGCAGGCAGACCAGCTCCTTTTAGAGGAACCCATGAGCCGCCAGACCACCTTTGAGATTGGCGGCCCTGCCGACTGCCTGATTTTTCCTCAGACCATAGAGGAAGTCTGCCGGGTGGTGGCTTTGGTGCAGGAATATGACCTGCCTTTGACCGTTTTAGGGAACGGTTCCAACCTGCTGGTGCGGGACGGGGGCATCCGTGGGGTGGTGCTGAAGTTCAACGGCCCCATGTCGGAGATGCGCCTGGAGGGCAGCCATATCATTGTAGGAGCCGGGGCGCATCTGAAGGATGTCAGCGAGTTTGCCGCCGCCCACGGCCTCACCGGCCTTGAGTATGCCTGCGGCATCCCCGGCAGCATCGGCGGAGCCATCTTCATGAATGCCGGAGCCTATGACGGCGAGACCAAGAATGTAGCCTTCGCGGTGAAGACGGTGGACAGGCAAGGGGCTATCAAGTCCTATAGCAAAGAAGAAATGGAGCTGGGCTATCGCCACAGCATCTTCCAGGCCAACGGGGAGCTGATTTGCGAGGTGGAGCTTTCCCTGGAGCCTGGCAATGAGAAAGATATCCGGGCCAAGATGGAGGATTTCACCCAGCGCCGCGAGAGCAAGCAGCCCCTGGAAATGCCCAGCGCCGGTTCTACCTTCAAGCGCCCCAAGGGCTACTTCGCAGGCACCCTGATTGACCAGACGGGCCTCAAGGGCCTCAAAGTAGGCGGTGCCCAAGTTTCCACCAAGCACGCAGGCTTCGTAGTGAACGCCGGTGGCGCCACCGCTGCCGATGTGCAGGGGCTAATCAAAGAGGTGCAGCGCCGGGTATTCGAGCAACACGGGGTGAAACTTTACCCCGAAGTGCGGATGATTGGCGAAGATTAAGAAGATTAGGGCGTGTTGATTAAATGAACTTGGCTCAGATTTGCGGGGATTGGCTGTCCATTGCAAGGCGACAAACCGGAGGTATAGTGGTGCTATGTCGAGGATTTGTCAACGCAGCAGGGACAGTCAAGACCCGTGAAGATGGGCTGAGTGAATTAATCAACACGCCCTAAACAGTAAGTTTGCAAAGTCCTTTCCTGGTGGAAGGACTTTTTTTGTTTGGCAAGAATTAAGACAGTAGAGAAATGTTCTATGCATTGAAGGGAGTGACGGCTATGCGTTTGGAATTTTGGGGGGCGGCCCATACAGTGACGGGTTCCTGCTATCTTTTGGAGAGCAGTGACAAGCGGTATCTCATTGACTGCGGCATGTTCCAGGGAGCGCGGCGGGTGAGGCTGCTGAACTACAATGACTTTGCCTTCAATCCTGCGGACATTGAGGCTGTGGTGCTGACCCATGCCCACGTGGATCATAGCGGCCTGATACCAAAGCTGGTTCGGCAGGGGTTCAAGGGCACAGTGTATGCCACCAAGGCCACCTGCGACCTGGCCAGGATTATGCTGCCGGACTCTGCCCATATCCAGGAGTCGGATTCTCTGATCATGAACCGCAAGAATGCCCGGCGCGGCGTAGAGCCTTTGGAACCCCTTTACACTCTTGATGATGCCTCAGAAGCGCTGAAGCATTTCCAGTCCTGCCCTTATGATGCGGAATGGGATCTGGCGGATAACATCAAGGTGAGATTTCGCGATGCTGGCCATATCATTGGCTCGGCTGTGGTGGAAATGTGGGTCACGGAAGGGGAGAAGACCACCAAGCTGGTGTTCTCAGGCGACCTGGGGCAGAATGACCAGCCCATCTTGCGTGACCCTGCCATCATTGACGGGGCTGACTTCCTCATGGTGGAGTCCACCTACGGCGACAGGCTGCACCCCATCTATGACAAGGAAACAAGATTGCTGGAAATCATCAACGATACCATGGACAGGGGGGGCAATCTGATTATCCCCGCCTTTGCTGTGGGGCGCACCCAGACCCTCCTTTACTACCTCTACAACCTCTGGCAGGCAGGGCGGCTGGACAGCGATATCCCCATTGTGCTGGACAGCCCGCTGGCCATCAATGCCACGAAGATTTTCTTCCAAAATTACGAAAACTTTGACGAGGACTCCTTGCAGATGATAGGCCCTGATGGCTCAGTGCCGGAGTTCCCCCAACTGCACCTCTGCGTGACGGCGGAGGAATCCAGGGCGCTCAATTCCTCGGAAGGCTCTGCCATCATCCTTTCTGCTTCGGGCATGGCAGATGCGGGTCGTGTGCTCCATCATCTGAAGCACAACCTCTGGCGGCCTGAGTCAACTATCCTCTTTGCAGGCTATCAGGCGGAAGGGAGCCTGGGGCGGCGGCTGGTGGAAGGACTCAAGCGGGTCAGGGTCATGGGGGAGGAAGTGGTGGTCAGGGCCAAGATCGAGGTCATGAACGGCTTCTCGGCCCACGCGGATGCCAACCAGCTCATGGGCTGGATTTCCGCCATCCAGAACCCCAAGCCCGCCAAGGTCTTCATCGTGCATGGCGAGGCTACGGCCCAGGAGGCGCTGAAGACGCGCATACAGAAGGAATGCGGGGAAGAAGTCTACATCCCCTTCCGCGGGGATGTGGCCAAAATCAGCGGCAGGGCTTCGGAAATCCAGTATTCCAATATCCCGGAAGTCTCTACGGAGATGGAGATGGAGGAGGCCCTGAAGGTCTTCGACGAGGACTACCGTCAGATGCGGCATAAGGTGCTCCAGTATGTCATCCGCCAGCCCAAGGCCATCGACGGCATGGTGAAGGTCATGCAGAAGCTCAGGAACTATATGAAGAAGCTGATGGCTTCGTATAATATCGGCTGAAAGGCAGGGGCAGCCCGCTCAAAAGAGGGAGCTGCCCCTGTTTTTGTCTTGCCTGCAAAATGAAAAAATGATACAATCATACGGATAATTGACAGGTGCAAGCCTTGTATACCACGGGAGGGAATGCAGTGCCTAATAAGGTAGATATACTGGGAGTGAACGTGGATTCGCTCACCATGCAGGAAGCAGTAGAGCAGGTGGAAAAGTACATTGAGGAAAGGAATCCGGTGCTGATAGCTACTGCCAACGCAGAGATGCTCATGCGGGCCACCTATGACGAGGAACTCAAGGAAATCCTCAATGGGGCCGCCATGGTGACTCCGGACGGAGCGGGGACGGTCTGGGCTGCCCATCATCTGGGCTTTGCCATGCCCGAGCGGGTGGCAGGCTATGACCTGGCCCAGCAGCTCATGGCCGAAGCTGCCCAGCGGGGGCAGAAAATCTTCTTCTTCGGCTCTGCTCCCGGGGTGGCAGAAAAGGCCAAGGCTAAGGCCGAGCAGCTTTATCCGGGCATTGAGATCTGCGGCGTGCGGAACGGCTATTTCAAGGAAGAGGACGAGCCTGCCATCATCGAGGAAATCAAGGCAGCCCAGCCTGATATCCTGCTGGCGGCCCTCGGCGTGCCTAAGCAGGAGAAGTGGCTCTGGAAGTACAAGGATGAGCTGGGCGTGCCTGTCTCTATCGGCGTGGGCGGCACCTTGGATGTCATGGCTGGGGTCATGAAGCGCGCTCCCCGCTGGATGCAGAAGGCGAAGCTGGAGTGGCTTTTCCGTGGCATGCTGCAGCCCAAGCGGGCAGGCAGGCTCATGGCGCTGCCGAAATTCGTGCTCAAGGTGCATGCTTCGAAGAAATAAGTTGCTTTGCTGTTATCAAGGGGAATATAAAGCAGCTGCGTTAAAATCTACGCCTGGTCGAAGCGCAATTATCCATAATTTGCCTATGGCAAATTGTGAATAATTGCGATATAATCATTAGGTAGTTCTCTGGGGCGTGGATTCCCAGAGATAATTAAAATAATTTTGCTCAGGAGGTGGAGTCTTGCTCCATATCGTGAGGGAGGGCTATCCTTTCATAGGATTTTGCCTGGCCCTGGCAATCATCTTAGGCTTTTCGGTCAGCCCTTATCTGGCGGTGATTCCCGCTGTGCTGGCCCTGTATTTCATGTACTTTTTCCGCAATCCCCGGCGAGAGATTGCGAAGAACGGCCAGCATATCCTTTCCCCGGCTGACGGGACGGTGCAGGACGTGGTGGAGCTGGAGCATGATGAGGACGACTTTGTGCAGGGACCCTGCAGGAAGGTCACCATCTTCATGTCCGTCTTCAATGTCCATGTGAACCGCAGCCCCATGGATGGGGAAATCAAGCTGCAGAAGTATTTCTGCGGCCGTTTCCGTCCTGCCTACAAGGACGAGGTGGGCTTTGTCAATGAGCACCATCTCATTGGCCTGGAAAATGACCGCCTGCGCATCACGGTGAAGCAGATTGCGGGCATTCTGGCTCGGCGCATCGTGTCCTGGGTGACCCTGGACGACAAGCTGAAGCAGGGTGACCTCTACGGCATGATTCGCTTCGGCTCCTGCCTGGAAATCGTCATGCCAGCCGAAGTGGAGGTATGTGTGAAAAAGGGCGAGAAGGTCACGGGGGGACAGACTGTTATCGGGAGGCTGAAGGACTGATGGATTACCGCAAGATTATTCCTAACACCTGCACATCCATGAACCTGGTGTTCGGCATGTGCTCGATCATCGCCACTATCGACCATGATTTCGTCTGGGGCTCCATTTTCATCCTGCTGGCTCTGGTGGCTGACGGCCTGGACGGGCGTACGGCCCGCTTCTTCGGCGTGTCCAGCGAGATGGGCAAGGAGATGGATTCTCTCTGTGATTTGGGCTCCTTCGGCATTGCCCCGGCTATCCTGGCCTGGTCGCTGGTGCTGAAGGACTTCGGTTTCCTGGGCATGGCAGTGGCTATTTTCTTTGCCATCTGCGGCATGTGGCGGCTGGCTCGCTTCAACGTGAATGCAGATGTGGTGCATGGCTACTTCATGGGCCTGGCTATCCCTGCCGGGGGCAATATCGTGGCTATGTCCACCCTGGTTTTTGTGGAAACCGGCTTCGACCCTCATGCGCTGGGCTACAGCTATCCGCTCATTATGGCGGTGGTGGCTTATCTCATGGTGAGCCATGTGCATTATCCCAACTTCAAGGGTGACGGTGCCGAGCCCATCTATCTGCCCACCAGGATCTTCGCCGCGCTGTGCTTTGTTGCCATCCTCTATCTGGGGTCAGCAGCCCTGGTGCCTGCTATCCTGGCTGCAGTCTTCGGCACCTATGCCGCCAGCGGCATACTTAATTCAATCATTGCAATAATGAGGAAAGGCTGATAGTAAGTGGCATACCCTTTTGATATAGTCATGGTTCCCATGCAGATCCTGATTTTCCTGTTTACCCTGTACTTTTTCGTCATTGGCTTCTGCGGTCTCTGGCGGCGCAGGGAAAAGAAGATCATGACACCGAAAAAGACCTTTGCGGTCATCGTGGCAGCCCATAATGAGCATGCTGTCATCGGCCAGCTGGTGGAAAATCTGCAGATGCTCAATTATCCCAAGGAACTTTATGATATCTTCGTCATTGCGGATAACTGCTCTGACAATACGGCAGAGATTGCAGAAAAAGCCGGTGCCATCGTCTGCGAGCGCACTCATCCCACCAAGAAGAGCAAGGGCTTTGCCTTGGAATGGATGTTCGAGAAGCTCTTTGAGATGGAGAAGCAGTATGATGCGGTGGTCATCTTTGACGCGGACAATCTGGTGCATCCTCAGTTCCTCATGGAGATGAACAACCGCCTGTGCAAAGGGGACAAGATCATCCAGGGCTATCTGGATGCCAAGAACCCGTACGATACCTGGGTGGCAGGCACCTTTGCCATCGCCTTCTGGGTCATCGACCACATTTCCCATCTGGCCAAGACCAATATAGGCCTGTCTGCGGTGTTGGGCGGCACCGGCATGTGCATTACCACTGATGTGCTGAAGAAGCATGGCTGGCGCGCCACCTGCCTGACGGAGGACATGGAGTTCACCATGAAGTCCCTGGCCGAGGGCATCAAGACCACCTGGGCGCACGATGCCATAGTTTACGATGAAAAGCCCCTGACCTTCAAGCAGTCCTGGAACCAGCGCAAGCGTTGGGCCCAAGGGCAGTTCGATGTGGCGCACCGCTTCATTCCCAAGATGCTCGTCGAGGGGTGGCGGCAGAAGGATATTCGCATCTGGGATGGTTGCATCTACCTCTTGCAGCCCCATTTCCTGATGATTTCCACCTTTTTCATCATCATCAGCTATGTGCAGCTGGCCTATGAGCCTTTCTATACCAATATCTACACTTTGCTGCCCTCTCAGATGATGACCGCCATCATGCTGGGACAGTACATCCTGCCCATGATCATTCTCTTTAAGATTCGGGCGAAATGGAAGGCCTGGCTCTACATGCTCCTTTATCCTGTGTTCATCTATTCCTGGATTCCCATTATCTTCCTGGGCTTCATCCACAGGAACGAACATGAGTGGAGCCACACCCAGCACACCAGGGCCATGAACATGGCAGATTTGGTGGGCAATGTGAAGAACACCAAGGGCTTTGACAAACTGAAATAAAAAATCAAGCACTTCGCAGAAGCGAGGTGCTTTTCTATCTAGGGAGGAATGAAAATGTATACGCTGAAAGTAGAGGGAGCTTTTGAAGCCGCCCACCGGGTGGCAGGCTATCCGGGCAAGTGCGACAGGCTCCACGGACACAACTGGGTGGTGGAAGCCGTTGTGAAGGGCAAGGAGCTTGACGAATTGGGCATGTTGGTGGATTTCAAGGTCATCAAGCAGGCGTTGAAAAATACTCTGGAGCGTTTCGACCATCGCTTCTTGAATGAGCTGGAGCCTTTCAGCGAGGGCATGAATCCTACGGCGGAAAACCTGTCCCGCATCATCTATGAGGAACTTGAGGGAAATGAAGTGTTCCAGCGTGACAGCCATTTGTCTGCCGTCACCGTCTTTGAATCGCCCAAATCCAGTGTCACCTATACGAAGGACTGAGCCATGAAAGAGAATCTGATTGAAATTTTTTCCTCCATACAGGGAGAGGGCAAGTATGTGGGCTGCCGCCAGGTGTTTGTGCGCTTCGAAGGCTGCAATCTGGACTGCCGCTACTGTGACACGGAAAACACGCCGGGCAGCCACGAAATCTGTGAGATAGAGACATATGCCGGCAGCAGGGAATTCGCCAAGCTGCCCAATCCCCGCTCTGCCGCCCAGGTAGCTGTGGAAATCAACCGACTGTGCAAAGAGGTACCACATCAGGCAGTGAGCTTCACCGGGGGAGAGCCGCTGCTGCATGCCGACTTTATCAGGGAGCTTGCCAAAGAGCTGGAGGTGCCTATCTTCCTTGAAACAAATGGCACACTTTATAAGCAGCTGGCAAGTATCATAGATATAGTTGACATCATCAGCATGGACATCAAGCTGCCCAGCATCGTGAGCCAGCCCCAGTGGGAGGCACACAGGCGCTTCATAGAGGTGGCAAAGGCCAAAGACCTCTATATCAAACTGGTGGTGGCAGAGGAAACCACGGAAGCAGAATTCCGCCAGGCCATCGACCTGGTGGCAGAAACTGCGCCTGAAACATTATTAATCATACAGCCCGTCACCCCTTATGGCGGTGTCAAGGCCGCCAGCCCGGAAAAAATCCTCATGTACCAGAATTATGCCCTCACGAAGCTGAAGGACGTGAGAGTGATACCCCAGACGCACAAGTTTATCGGGCAAATATGATTTTGCGCCTCCGCCCAGAATTCGGAGGCCTTTGTGTATAGAGACTTCGAGGTGATGGGATATGCGCAGTGGTGCAGATTGGCAGAGCCTTATAGACAAGGCTATAGAAAACGAGGCTTCAGATATACACATGACAGTAGGGCAGAGGCCGCATATGCGGTGCCGGGGCGTGCTGAGTGCTATGGATGCTGACCTGCTGACGGAGAGCTTCATGTCAGATTTCTGTGCGGCCATTCTGAACGAATCCCAGCAGGAACGGCTGGCAAGGGACAGGGATATTGACCTGTCCTGGATCTATGCCGAACGGCGGTTCCGCGTCAATGCCTACCGCCAGCAAGGCTTTCCTGCCCTGGCCATCCGTCTGCTGCCGGAGAGGATTCCGAGCCTGGCGGAACTGGGGGCGCCTGGGGCTTGGCAGAAATTGAAGGAAGTGGACCATGGGTTGATATTGGTGACGGGCAGGACTGGCAGCGGCAAGACTACGACCCTGGCGGCCTTTATCGATGAGCTGAACCGGGAGAAAGCGTATCATATCGTCACCTTGGAAGACCCTATAGAGTATGTCTTTGAGCCCCAAAAATGTTTTTTCAGCCAGAGAGAACTGGGCAGGGATTTTGTTGAATTTTCCCAGGCCCTGCGAGGTGCCCTGCGGGAGGTGCCGGATGTTATCCTGGTGGGAGAGATTCGCGATGCCCAGACCATGAGGACGGCCATCATGGCAGCGGAAACTGGCATATTAGTGCTGGCTTCTTTGCATACACCTTCCGCCGAGGAAACTGCTCTTAGAGTAGAGGGGCTGTTTCCCTTGTCCGAGCAGGAGGTGGTGCGGGCTCAGTTTGCAGATGTGCTGACAGGGATTGTTTCCCAGAGCCTGCTGCCAAGGGTGGGGGGTGGCAGGGTGAATGCCAGCGAAGTCTTGCTGAGAGACCCTGCCGTAAGGAATATCATCAAGCAGGGCAAATATGCCCAGCTAAGTGCAGTCATGCTCAGCCATCAGCAGGAGGGCATGCAGACTAAGGACAGAGCCTTGGACAATTTGTTTCAGTCAGGATACATTGACCGTGAGATATGGCAACGCTATCATAGCTGAAATCTCTTAAGGGGAGAGGGATAAAGTGGGAAATTTCCATTATCGGGCTCGCTCCAAGCGTGGTGAGCTCTTTGTGGGGGAACTGCAGGCATCTGATATCCATGAGGCGGCTTTGCGGATAAGAGAAAAAGGTCTCTGGGTGGTGGGACTGGAAGAAGAGGTGCCGAAGATTTCCTGGCGGGAAAGATGGAAGGGGATATTGTTCAAAGAAATAAATATCCCTGGATTATCCACAGGCTTGGGCAGGAAGGAAGAAGTGCTGTTCCTTAGCCAGCTGGCTTCGCTGGTGCAGGCAGGCCTGCCTTTGCAGCAGGCCCTTTGCGCCATGGAGAAATATGGGGAAAAGGTGTCCTATCAGAATTTGAAGAAGCAGATGGAGCAGGATGTTACCAGTGGTCGGCAACTGCATGAGGCTATGGGACGCTATCCGAACGTCTTTTCGCAGACCGTGAGGACTTGTGTGAAGGCAGGGGAGCAAAGCGGTTCCCTGGGGGAAATTCTCTGTCAGCTTTCCATGCATTTGAAAAATAGTCTCAAGGCACGGGAAAAGCTGAAATCGGCCTTGATCTACCCTGCTATACTTTTGACTATGATGGTGCTTTCCATGTTTGTGGTAGCGGCCTTTATCCTGCCAACTTTTGCAAACTTGCTGGGCAATATTCAGGGGGAGATTCCCTGGGCTACTGCCGTCCTGCTGGAAACAGCAGATTTTCTGGGGACGCTCAGGGGCCAGCTTTTTCTCTTGGGGGTGCTAGTGTTTATGGGGTTAGTGGTGGCGACTGTTTTTAAGGAACCGCGCTGCCGCATGTGGTTGGACAAAGCCTTGCTGGCCATGCCATCCTTTGGCAGTCTGGCCATGCATTCTGAATGGCTGCAAATATTGGGGACTTTGGGAGTGCTGCTGAGAAGCGGCATACAGCTTTCCGAGGCTTTGCAGATGGTAGCTTCAGTGCCGGATAATAGGTATCTGCGGGATTGCCTGGGCAGAATCCACAGCAAGGTAGAGCAGGGACAGCCTTTGACCGCTTCACTGGCCCTTTGCAGCCATATTCCCTGGCAGGCCAGGGAACTCTTGGCAGCAGGGGAGCAGGTGGGGCGTCTGGAAGAAATGCTTTTCGAGTCGGCAGATATCTGCCAGGAACAGGCTGCTCAGGAAAGCGAGCGGCTGCTGGTACTAGTAGAGCCTGCCTTGACATTGGTTTTGGGAGCGATATTGCTGTTCTTGGTCATGGCTATTATCATGCCGGTGCTGAATGTGATGGATGTGCTGGTGTGAGGGGCATATCAAAACCGCCTAAGGCGCGAGGTCTTAGGCGGTTTCGTTCTTATTCTGCCAGCAGTTGCTTTTTCAGTTCCCGGTATTTGCGGGTGTAGTAGGGGCCGTTCTGTGCTTCCCTGTGGTCAAAGCCATAGGCCCTGCGGCTTACGGCCAGGATTGGGGGGGCTTGGATGCGCTTGGCTACGGCCATGCCGGTGAAGAGGTTCCACCAGCGTTCCAGGTCGGCGATGAACTCAGCCGGGGTGGGGAAATAGCTGGCCACCAGCCCCTTTTTGCAGCCCAGTTCTTCTTCCAGCCGTCCTTCGCTGTACCAGGCGAGGATATCCTCAGGGGCGGCTTTCTGCCAGCGTTCCACGAAAGCGCGGAAGAGGTAGTCATGGTAGGGGTACTTGAGGGGGTCGCCCTTGCCCTCATCCACGTTCTGGGCATTGGAGAGCTCGGCACTGGGCACGATGTCGATGATGCCCTGGGGCACAGCTTCCTTATGGAAGACCTCTTGGTTGAGGTAGTACGCCAGTGCGTAGACCTGATGCTTCCAGAGGTCGGCCAGAGCCGCCAGGAAGCCGGACTGGTCGCCGTAGAGGGTGGAGTAGCCCACGGTGGTCTCTGCCTTGTTGGCGTTGCAGGTAAAGCCTCCCCCGAAAGCTGCGGCGGCACCTGCCAGCACTCTGGCGCTGCGGTCGCGGGCCTGGATGTTTTCCGCCACGAAGGAGGAAACTTTCAGCTGGCTTTCGGTGCCCTCGGCGATGAATTCCATGGGCGTGCCCTCAAGCTGCTCGATGGTGTGGTCCACGGAGTACTGGATGGGCACTACCATGTAGTGGCAGCCAAGGTTCTTGGCTAGCTGGGCGGAGAGACCCTTGGTGGTCTCGGAGTTGTAGACGCTGGGCATATTTACCAGGAGCACCTTGTCAGGCCCCAGGATTTCCGTGTAGAGGGCGGCGGCCACGGCGGAGTCGATGCCGCCGGAAATGCCGATGACTACCCGTTCCATGTGGATATTGCGCAAGAAATGGCTGATGCCGTATTTCAAGGCACGGTGGATTTGGGCAATGTCTGTGAGTTTTTCTTCCTCCTGCACGGGCAGATTGGCAAGACTGTCGAAATCCAGCAGGGTCAGTCTTTCTTCATAGGCAGAAGCCATAGCAACTACTTTGCCTTCTGAATTATAAGCAGTGCTGGCACCATCAAAAGTGTAGATGGTCTTGCCGTTGTTTTGCAGGCCGATAGCATTGACATAGAAAAGAGGTGCCTTATTTTCCTTCGCCTGCTGGCCGAAAACCACATTGCGACGGTGATTCTTGCCCAAGGTGTAGGGAGAGGCTGAGATATTCACGAGAAAATCCACTTTTTCATCGTTGGTGAGTTCGGCTAAAGGCGTGATTTCATAGTTATCGCTCCAGCCGTCCTCGCAGAGGAGGCAGCCAACCTGATAATCTTTGCCCTTAAGCCTGAGGCTGATAGGGGAAAGGAGTTTGCCCGGCATGGTGCCCAGTTCCCTGGCCAACTTCTGCAGGCTGAAGAAATGGCGGGTATCGTCAAACTCCCGGTAGTTGGGCATGAGGGTTTTGATGACAAAGGGATAGGGCATGCAGTCGGGTTGGACAAGTTTGCCGTTCTGGGCGACGAAGAGGGCGTTGTACTTGCGCACGCGGCCGTCATTGTTCTTCTTTTCCCAGTCCACGGCGATATTGCCAAAGATAACCGTAAGCTCCGTGCCAGCGGTGGCGGCGATGGTATCTTTGCCATAGTTTTCGCAGTCGGCAAGGAAGGAGCTCTGCTCCCAGGTGTCGCCCAAAAGGTAGCCGGGAATGGACATTTCCGGGAAGATGATGAGGTCGGTGCCCTGCTCACGGGCTTCTGCCATCAACTGCAGGATTTTTTCGGCATTCAGATCAGGATGTCCGGGAATGACCTCCATCTGGGCCATGGCGATTTTAAGCACAAACAACACTCCTTAAGATATATGAAGATTTTGCCTATAGCAAAACTAAAATCACAGCATTATAATTATAGCAGGAAGTATAAAATTAGTTGCGTACATTTAGAAAGATATGGTGAAAAAATGGCAAAGAAAAAGCAGCAGAAAACCAACGCTGCCCGCATTTTGGACAAGCTGGGCATAGCATACGAGCTGAAGGAATATGAGGTGGATGAGTCGGACCTCTCCGCTGTCCATGTGGCATCTTCCGTGGGCATGCCCATCGAGCGGGTCTACAAGACATTGGTGGCTCGTGGGGACAAGAACGGCATAGTCATGGCCGTTATCCAGGGAGACCTGGAACTTGATTTGAAAGCCCTGGCCGCAGCTTCGGGCAATAAGCGGGCGGAAATGGTGCATTTGAAAGAAGTCTTTGCCCTCACCGGCTATATCCGGGGCGGCTGCTCGCCCTTGGGAGCCAAGAAGGACTATCCCGTCTATCTTGATGAGCGAGCTATGTCCCAGGACAGCATTGCCATCAGTGCCGGCAAGCGGGGCGAGCAGCTTATCTTGAAGCCTGCCGACCTGATCACTGCGGCTGCGGCTACGGTTGTGCAGATTGCCAGGTAAAAGCTTGCTCTTTTAGTTTACTCTCTGAAGGCAATCATGTCGAGTGGTTTTTAGGGCGTGTTGATTAAATGAACTTGGCCCAGATTTGCGTAGATTGGCTGTCCATTGCAAGGCGACAAACCGGGGGCATAGCGACGCGAGGTGCTATGTTGAGGATTTGTCAACGCAGCAGGGACAGTCAAGATACGTGAAGATGGGCTTAG
>JAGBLH010000315.1 GCA_017635515.1 Selenomonas sp. | reverse complement strand
GCAGAGCATCCCTTTGTCCCCGTCATGGGCAACCATGAATGCTACGGCCTGGATTGGAAGGACTGCCTGCCCCGACGCTATCTCTCCACTTTCACCTTCCCCGGCAATGGCGTCAGCACCTTCCACGGCTACTTCTACAGCTTCACCTACGGCCCGGTAGAATTCATCGTGCTGAACACCCAGATGCTGGAGCTAGACGGCTTCTTTGGCAAGGGCCACCTGCTGCACACCCAGCTGAACTGGCTCAAAAGCCGGGAAGCAAAGCCCCTGCCCTGGCGGGTGGCGCTCATGCACAAGGACATCCTCGCCTATGACGAGTACCAGCCCGGGCAGGACAGTGCGGGCGGCTTCAGCGATGCTGGCAGAGCACTTCTCCCGGCCTTGGAAGAAGCAGGCATCGACCTCGTCCTCACCGGTCACATGCACACCTATCGCCGCCGCGGCCCCCTGCACAGTTTCCAGCCAGCAGAAAAAGGCCCTGTCTGCATCATGAGCGGCCCAGCCGGTGACCAGCACTATGGGGTGCCAGCTGACCCGCTGGACAAAGCCGCCATAGCCCAGCCCACGGAACCGAACTATCTGGTGCTGACAGCCAGCCCGGAAAAGCTAACAGTGGAATGCTTCACCGTAAGCGGCCAAAAGGTGGACAACATAACAATGGAAAAGTAAAACGTAAAAGAGCAGTGAGCTTTCCCTGGCGGAATTGCTCACTGCTCTTTTAAGGAAACGTTGAATTAATCAACACGCCCTAACTATCTTGTTTGAATTTCTCCGCCAAATACAGCAGGTGAGATCTGTATTCCGAACTACAGCTTTTGAAAAGCTGAAGCATGACCTGCTCATCTTTGTCCTCATGACGTTCATCCCCCAGCAACCAGGCCAAGCTAACGTTCTCTGTGCTGGCTATGCGGACAAGGCCGTCTGTATCCGGCTGACCGGAGCCCCGCAGCCAGCCCACGAGCTTATTTCTTGTTACGCCCAGCCGTTTGGCATACTCCACCTGTGTCATTTTGTGGTTTTGGCCTTTGGCCCGTTTCCACAATTCATTGATCCGCTCATGGAACTTATTCTTCCAAACCATAGGAGTTACCGTCCTTATTCTGCATTCTTTTCCCTGGCCGACTTCCAGCGCTTCATCAATCTGGCCGCCAGGTTCACTGAAGCATCAATGCCAAATTTCTCCTTCAGCATATCCGCTACCGCCTTATGCGTGCGGTATTTGCCGGTATCCAGTTCAGCCCACACCTGCTCTTCGATGCCATCAGTCTTCCTCTTCCGCCCGCTGCCAGGCTTGATGGCGAAAAGTTCGGAGGTCGGCTCCTGCTCCTCCATGGTCTTCCGCAGAGCGCGGACACTGCGAATGCACATCCCAGTCAAGGAAACTATCTTCTCATTGCCCATGCCCGCCACCAAGAGCAGCATGGCTACTGCCCGCTTGGAGAGAGTAGGTGGCATCAGGGTGCCAAGAAACTGCATGGTGGCAGGTACCCAGGCATCGAATTCGCCAGTGTAGCTGTATTGGATTCTCTGGCGGCCGATTTTGGTTTTGTATTTTTGCATAGGCTCCTCCTCTCTCATTTGTATTGACTTCTCATTGGCTTTTACTAAAATAATAGTAAGAAAATTCCCATCTACCCATCCCACCGAAAGGAGCGACAGCATGAAAGATAGATGAACTACATGACTTATCATATGAAGATTGTTGAAGAAAGGGCAGATATATCTTATTTAGTAATCTCTTAATCATTAAGCATCTCTATGTATTGCGCGACAAAATTACGTATCTTATATTTATCATCTGCACAGCCATACCTAACATTAACTTTATCCATGTCTCGTGATACTTCTATGCTAAATCCAAATCTGGCTCGTAGCTGGTATCGCAAATTAACTTCAGCCTTCTCCGCATTATAAATACTATCAAGTGTAAAAATTAACACATATTGGCCATTATGCCTATCGTATATTTCTTCAATATATTTACATTTCATGCTATTTACCTCGAACAATTAGTTCACTAATATCTTAAAATAGAACTTAAATTCCCTTAAGAAATTTCTTTGTTATTTCAAATTTACGTGTTAAAATTTCCTCAAAGTAAAGGTTAAAAACCCTATCTACTACCTGGCGGAGGTGAATGAACATGATGGATGTGAATCTTAACAGCCCCGTAGATGTACGCGCTGCAGGGACAAAAGTGCTCATAGAGGCCCTTGGCCCTGTTGGCTTTGCTCGTTTCATACAGCAGTTCGAAAACGGGTACGGCGACTATACCAAGGAAAAATATGAGCAACCAGATCCTTCTTTTGAAGAGCTGGATGCGGAGCTAAAAAAATATCTCTGATCTTCCTGCCGTGACGGAGCATGTAGCTCCGTCTTTCTATTTGCTTGTTTCTTGCATTTCCTCATCAAAGGTACGGATATTCTTGGGGACGATGGTCAAAAGGCCCGCAATTTTCTTGTTGCGATACTCAAATATCATCCTCTACCCCATATCCCAATGTCATTAAGTTAAGAAATAAGACATGCCATGACTTTCTGCTCATGGACAAGCGTGCACAGCATCATACGGACATAATAGGCTGGATTTTGAAAGCTGGATATTGCCCTGTGCGTGCAGGAAGGAATTATGAGAGGAAAAAGTCTCCTCATGGCGCCAAAAGCTTCAATTGTCGTTGATTAATAATAGTTGTGTGTAATAACTTCTTTAAGCGGCCTCTGACCGCTTATTCGCCATGCCGTTTTTACGATGAGTCGATATTTCTCATGACTTTTTACCCTGAATCCTGCATGGTGTCTATGCTTAGAGCATTTTTTCATGCCACTAACTTAATGACATTGGCTTGCCAAGTCTGATAATGTTTTACCTGCTCCACTTCTATACCTCGCTTGTTGTGTACTCTCTTTCCAGACTTTTCCTGTCAATCTTCCCATGGACATTCTCCGGGAACATTGGCAGTTGCACGTACTTGCCTGGCACCATGTATTTTGGCAGCTTTGTTTTAAGAGCTTCGCGCACGTCTTTGTCTATCTTTTCAGGAGCCTCGTAAAAGAGGACAATCCTCTTGTGCTCCTTGTCATAGCTACAGCAGGTTCTGCCTAACATATCCAAAGCATTGGCAGCTGTTTCTATATCTCCCAGTTCTATGCGATAGCCCATATGCTTGATTTGGAAATCCTTCCGACCACAGAATACTATCTGTCCCTCACTGTCGTATCTCACAAGATCACCTGTGCGATAAATCTTTTCCGGATATGACGAATTGAGAGGATTCTGTACGAAGACTTCTGCTGTCTTTTCAGGGTTGTTGTAGTAGCCCAGGGCCAGGCAGGTGCCACGCACGCAGAGTTCTCCGATGCCATCCCCACTCACAGGCATGTCATTTTCATCCAATACCAGCACACCAGTATTTGGGAAAGGTCTGCCTATGGGAACAGCTTCGTCCAGTTCATAGTGACGCTTTACTGGAAAATAGGTGCAGTTGACGGTAATTTCCGTGGGGCCATAACCGTTGTAGAAACTGGTTTCTGGCAAGTGTTCCATCCAATAGTTCAGTACCTTGATGGGGATGACTTCCCCACCAAAGACTACATGCTTCAAGTATTTTGGGGTTTCGTGCTTCATGCCTTTGAGATTTGCCACCACGCAGAGGGTAGCAACAGCCCAGAAGCAATGGGTAATCTTCTTCTCATTCAGATAGGCAATGAGCTTCACAGGGAAGGAAAAACGATCCTTGGGAATAATGCAGACGGTACATCCATTAAGCAAGGACGAATATATATCTTTTACGGACACATCGAAATCAAAGGACGCTTGATTGCCACAGATGGACTCTGTGGTAATGTCAAAGGCATCACGATAGGCATATGCCAGATCAATTACAGAACGATGGCTCACCATGACAGCCATGGGGGTGCCAGTGGAGCCGGAAGTGAAGATTGCATATAGAGGATCGGTGTCAATAGCATCGCGGCGTATAGCAGCAAGCGCTTCCGGTCTTTCCTCAGCCTTGCTTATATCCTCAAAGGCATAGAAAGGATAAGAGAATCCTTCCATCTGCGGCTTATCCTCAGAAAGGCCAAGAATGGCTGCAGGCTGCAGGGTATCAAGCATGACCTTGATTCTGTCAGCGGGGAGTTCCCTGTTGATGGGCACGTAGAAGTTGCCGCTGTAGGCTGTGCCCAGGAACATGAGTACACTTTCAAGTTCCCTGCCCACGCAAACAGCGATGGGCTTTCTATCAACAGGAATTTCACCAGCGAGGAAACTGCCAATCCTTCTAGCAGTTTCCTCCGCTGACTTAAAGTTAACTGATTTTTCTTCATCTGCCAGAAATATCTTGTCAGAATAATGACTGGCAGAGTTCTCCAAAAGCTCAAGAATATTAATTATCATTTCTTTCCTCGCCTCAATCCTTCACACCATACTTCTGGATAGTCTTCCAGATGGCTTCAGGAGAAGAAAAGTTTTCCGGCATAATATCATCTGGGTCGAAATCAATCTCAAAAGCACTCTCTGCCATGGAGACAATCTGCATAACCATCAAGCTGTCAATAATCCCTTCGTCCATAAGATCCAGACCCTCGCTGTCAAGGATATCAGGATTGACCTCATTCAAGATTTCTTCAAATTTTGCATTCATGTTCATTTCCTCCTGTTAAATAAAAAACATCACTGCTTCTCAGGCATTTTTTCATATATAATCTTACCATCGCCCAAAACGACAATAAGATTGCCATCTGCATCAAAATTAACTGACTGCAAACTTTGCTCATCAGCTGCCAGCTTCTTGCTGTGGAGCTCGATTGAGGTGACAAAACGAGCCTCCTTGCCTTTCTTGCTATAGGCAAGATTCAAGCCTCGACGAGGTGTACGCCAGTTTTCGATGTAGGTGCCACGGAAGTTTTTATGCCCGTCGGTGCCATTTTTGCCACGATATTCCTCCAAAGTTGTACCTTCTCTTTCAAAATGCTGGATAATCCTGCCACTGATATCCTTAGAAATCTGCAAACTGGTTGTTGTAATCTCCTTTTCTGCCAAGATAAAATCTCCCAGCAAAAAATTCTGGATAAAAGCTCTATCTTTATCTGACATACCACTATCCATGAGAATGAGAATGTTGGGCTTTATCCAAAAAAATGTGCGTTTCAGTACCACTCCCTCGATGAGCGTATGGGAAACAGGAATGATGACACAATCCTCTCTTTCCTCAATATCTTCATCAATAGCAGTCCAATCGCTATAATCTGGAGTAACGTAATTCAATTCATCACATATAAATCCATTGTGCGCTATGCTGGAAGACACATATTCTTCAAAAGGATCATTGCGCCCAACACCACCAGCATCATAGAACACCTGTGTCCCATCATAATTCCAAGTAAACGACATCAAATCACAATGCCTATTGGTAGAATTCACATTTGAACCACCATTTATGGTCAAATATGAAATTGATTTTCCATCTTCCAAAAAACATAAATTGGACTCTCTAAGTATCAAGTTTCCAGCATTATGCCCCACAAGAGATTTAGCTCTGCACCACTGGTTTACGCCCGTATGACCTAAAGCGGGCAGTCTGTTATTTGGCTGGCTGATGTGTGTAGATAGCTCTACAACTTTTTTATACACTCTTCTTGCTTTCTGATAGGACTTTGATTTACCCATTTCGTTATCAGTGATGAAATCCATCACCATTTTCAATTCTCCCACCAAGAAATCCTGTGAATCCATCTGAGCACTTATGCAACAGCCATTCCTATCAAAATGATATTCGTTCAGCGCATTGAAAATATCCATAGCCGCAGAACAAAATGCCTCATAAGCTTCACTATTCTTGTAGTAGACAGCAAACACAAGCAGCCCCAACACCATGCGATACTGCCAGCGAATCGGAATGGGATTTGCACCTTGCTCTGCTATGTATTCCAATGAACGTATTATTTCATTACCAAGAGCTTTTTCTACCGATTCATCTACATGGCCTATGGCAAGCTTATGCAACTCGATAAAATACATCAGCCTAATCATATGGTCAAAGGGCTTTTGATGCACATAATTAAAACTATCCTTTGATATTTTCGGCAAGGAACGCACATATTCTACAAAATTTATAAGCAACCATTTTAACACAGAATCATCAGGCTGACGCTTATACCAGAGCAAAAGAGTGGATTGAAAATAAAAACTCAGCATAGATCTATCGTTTGCTATATTTACCTGATCCCAGTAATTTTTTATTTTCACAGGAGATGCAGCCACATCGCCACCTGCCCATTTATAAGCATCCCCTACGCTCCATAGCCAGCCTTCTTTTACATAAACATAGTTTCTTAATGCAACCTCGTTATTATTATATCCAAAAATCAAATTGTTCTTTATATCCAAATTAGGCCTTGTATGTCTGCATGATGGGATCACGTCTGCAAGTTGTTGATATACATCTGCTATTGCCTTATACATTTTCACCTTAGGTGGCAGAATATCAATAGTGGTTTCCAAAGGCTTATCACTTAACCCCAAATAATATCGCAGATACCTCTCCAATGTTTGCGGAAATAACTCTGCACATGTAAGGTGATCGGAAAATGGGTAGAGCGAATATGTATGAGGAATACTATACTTTTCCATATCCTTAATCATCTGTGGGCCTTCAGAATCCTTTTGCCAGATTCTTTCTCCCTCCCCCCAGGAAACAAACAGCCGTTTAGAGTATTGCCTCTCACCGGCGAGCTTAACCATAGAGGCCAAAAGTCCATTCATTACATTTCTTTCTATGTCACCAGATTTTCCTAAGGCATAGGCAATATCTTTATCTGGACGGCTTGAAAATGTATAGTCCGGAGAACCGCTTATGATATCCCAATCATACTTTAGACCAAAATAAAGAGCACTATATCCCCCCATGGATGTCCCTATGGCAATAATCTGTTTTGTATTCAACTTTACAGCTGTCCTATTGACCAGGCTAACAATAGCCTCATCAATCAACGGCTTACCTCCGCGCAAAGTCAACCTTGATTTAGAATACTCTGGATCTGTTTTTAAGAAAAGTGTATTCACATCTGCCACTTTTTTTATAGATACCAGATATCCCCATTCTCCTCCGCGCATTCCACCGCCAGGGCCTGGAAAAGCAACTATCAAAGCATTAGAAGGAGAACTGGACTTTTGAAGAATATATTCTAACTCCAATCCATTGTCAGCAACAAATTTAGAAGTTTTCAATATAACACCTCCGATTTATGTAAAAACACTTATGTTAATGAAAATCTTTCCTTTTGGCCACTCTAATTTTAGATATTCCAATTTACTCCATGCATTACCACACCCTGATTTTTGCCGATATATGAACAATATGTGACTCATTTTGGCCAATTTCACGGATTCATGTGTATGTATAAATGGTCGGGAGATTAGGTTATATAATACCTAATCTCCCGCTGAAAACTTAACCTACGATTCCGGCTAGGTTCAACACCTGTCTCATCGACTCATGGGAAGTTACCAAAGGCACTGCGTTCAAGGAATTCCCAGGAGTCTGGGGCATCTTCAGTGCCAGGTTGCCCATCTACCATGTGGAGCGGATCATCATCGAGCTTGACCAGTTATTTGAAGAAGCTACCTACATAATGGTGAATATCGGGCGAAGGATGCCGTAGGTATGCTGATGCATGACTTCATCTGCGATGATCCCGCCCGTATACACTAAAAGAAACTTGCCCAAAGAACCAATTTCTTCAAACATGCTCCCAAAAAGTGGGAAATACAGTGTGCGAAATCACGCAAGACTTGATGAAGGAAGAACTCGATGCGTAGCTCAATGAGGAACGTACCAACACAGTCCTCGATATTTTATGCTTAAGCCTTCTCTTCAGACAGATAAGCCATCTTTTCACTCGCACTCTTGCAAGCTGAAAGCTCCCTATCCAACAAGTCAAAATGATTGCTTTCTCCAGCACGACCTTCGAAATTGTACTTATCAGTCTCCATGGTCTGATACTCCTGCGTTTCCTTATCCGTCCATCTGTGTACACACTGGCCACTCCAAAAGATACCTTCTTTAACCAGCCGTGCAGGATTGCCTGCCCAGGAAGTATTTGAAGGTATCTTTTTCCCTGCCACAACACTCCCCGCACCTATGATGCTGCCAGAGCCGATCTGAGTTCCCTTTAGAATCAAGGCTCCCTGTCCTATCCATACATGATCGCCTATAAATATGCTCTTGCTAGGATTCAGCCGTTGCTTGCTCTCAATGTCATACACCAGATGCGGGTCAGCTGTCCTTAGCCATATTCCAAAAGATATGGCACAGTCACTGCCAAAGAACACATGCTTCTGCTCAGAGAGGATTACTGACAGTCTCCCATTGATGTAATTATCCCTCCCCATGTAAAATGCAGTATTATTATTCAGAGACAAGTTAAGATAGTAATTGTGCCTGTTTGATGAAAGCACTGCTACTGCTTCGCTGCCATTGAACTCAATCACACTGTTCGCAACATGGCATCGCCCCCCATTTTCAGAATATTATTTCTTCCAATGAATTTTACCTTTGTGTTTATAAGCTCACAATCATCGCCTATGATAATCTTGTTGCCATTTTCAAATTCCATGGTGGTGTTGCTTCCCATGAGTTTATCAACAACCATACAGTCAATCCTCACATTCTCCCAAACAGCGTTTTTTCACTTAATCATATACGAAGCAACATAATCTTTATCAGAATATTTTATTATCCCCCATCTCATGATATAATATACACAGAAAGGATGATGCCTCATGAGCGTATTTGACTCCGGCCTCAATCCCAAATATCTGGAGGCCATCAAGAAGTTCCGCCTTATCGATGACACCTTCTTCAACGTATGCTTCGATGGCAGCATCGAATGCATGCAGCTCCTGCTGTGTATCCTCTTCGACCGCACAGACATCATCGTGCAGGAAGTGGTCACACAGCGCTCTGCCCACAATCTCTACGGTCGCAGCGTCCGCTTCGATGTCCTCGCCGTGGATGGCGATGGCAAAATCTACAATGTAGAGATTCAGCGCGCTGACGAAGGTGCCAGTCCCAGGCGGGCCAGGTTCAACACCTGTATCATAGACTCAAGGGAAGTTGCCAAGGGCACTGAGTTCAAGGAATTCCCAGAAGTCTGGGTTATCTTCATCACCGAGAATGACACCTTCAGAGCTAGGCTGCCCATCTACCATGTGGAGCGGGTCATCACTGAGCTTGACCAGCCCTTTGAGGACGCTGCCCACATCATGTATGTGAATGGTGCCTATCGAGCGGAGGATGCCGTAGGTATGCTGATGCATGACTTCTTCTGCGATGACCCTGACCAGATGCACTACAAGGAGCTGGCCAAGAGAGCTGATTTCTTCAAGCACGAAACAAAAGGGGTGAATGCTATGTGCAAAATAATGCAAGACTTGCAAGATGAGAGCCACAATAGCGGGCTAGATGAAGCCCGTACTAATACTGCTCTCAAAATGCTCCATGATAACAAACCTATGGAGGAAATCATCAGATACTCTGATCTTCCTCAGGAACGCATCGAAGCCCTTGCCCAGCAGCTGCGCTGAGGCATTCCTAGCCGTGGTCGCCTATGAGTTCAAGGAATTCCCAGAAGTCTGGGTCATCTTCATCACCGAGAATGACCTCTTCAGCGCCAGGCTGCCCATCTACCATGTGGAGCGGGTCATCACCGAGCTTGACCAGCCCTTTGAGGACGCTGCCCACATCATGTATGTGAACGGTGCCTATCGAGCGGAGGATGCCATAGGGAGGCTGATGCACGACTTCTTCTGCGATGACCCTGCCCAGATGCACTACAAGGAACTTGCCGAAAGAGCTGATTTCTTCAAACATGAAACCAAGGGGGTGAATGTCGTGTGTGATATCATGCAGGAACTAATGAAATCAGAACGTGAGGAATGGCTCAACGATGAACGTACCTCTACTGCCATAGAAATGCTCCGTGACAATGAACCCATGGATAAAATCATCAAGTACTCCCGCCTTTCTCAGAAACGCATAGAAGAACTAGCCCAGCAGCTGCGCTAATACTTTGTCTAGGTTGCTTTTACGAGCAACCTAGACTTTTTTATTTCTTGGTTCCCTCTGCTGCTTATTATCAAAATCAGATTCTCTTTTCATCAACTCTCAGTTCATACTGATCACCTGCCCATTTAATAGCCTCCTCTTTACCTCCCATATTGAGCAGCACATCCTTAATGTCCATAGCCACCTTCTTATTTGTTATCGCTATAAGAATATAATCATATACTTGCTCTTCCAACTCTTCCAGACGAATCAAGGGCACGGAAGGAAATGCCTCTTTGTCGGCATTTCTATCAATACAAGCCACGATATCACAGAAAGTGTACTGCTGATTCTGCCAGTAGAAGGTAGCCCCTATGGCACCGAAACCATAGAGCACCACACGATCATTTTCTGAAAAAAGCTCGTAGGGGAATCTGTAGACCAATACACCATGAGGATCTGCTGGCAGGTTCCTCACCTTATCCATCAGTTGCAACCAATTGTTTTTATCCGACAAAATACGGGAATGCATACGTTCTTCATTCCTGTCAACATATTCGCTGAGATGCTGTATCTCTTTATATACACGTGCAGAGCTGTTGTGGTCGCGGAACGCAAAGAAATTATTTATTCTCTGCTGATATTTCTCCTTCAAACGGCAATCGTTGTTGATGTAATCAATCAGGCACTGCACCGTGTCTTCCAGATTGTATTCCACCTCACCGAAACCATCCTTCTCGTAATTATAATAAGCCTGCTTGCAGGTGTGGTGAGCGTAGAACTCCTCGAAATCAAAATGACAATAAACCACTGGCTTGTCCAGATAAGCAAAGTCAAAGGCAACGCCGGAGTAATCCGTCACTAACAGTTTGGCCTCAGACAGCATTTCGTAATATCTTTTGTCGATGGAGTAGAACTTCACACCCTCATGCTGATCAAACATATCAATGAATGGAATGATATTG
This sequence comes from Selenomonas sp., assembly GCA_017635515.1. Lineage (GTDB taxonomy): Bacteria > Bacillota > Negativicutes > Selenomonadales > Selenomonadaceae > Selenomonas_B. The sequence goes on along the minus strand of JAGBLH010000315.1, from coordinate 1,342 downwards.
GGATGAGGCATGAAACTGATGGTGTAGCCGGCTTCCTTTGCTGCTTCCAGAAGCCTGTTATCATTTATCAGACCGTTGTAGAATCGGAAATAATCAGAGTCCTTGAAGCCATAGGCAGCCTCTCTCCGACCATCTTTGCGACAATCTGCCGCCACAGTCAAATAGATACGCCAAGAAGGAGCTATGACAATTTCCTTTTTCTCTTGCCCCCTTACCAAGGGATCAAAACGTGGCATACCAGTAAGTTTCAAGACCCTGTCATCGTAGAAATAATTCTCCGTTAGCATTTCATCCCGCTCACGTTCAGCAGATGTGGTGATAAGGGAAAAATCACGGACGTATCTGTTGGTAAGCCTGGTGAAGTCATCCTTCAACACTCCATGTTGCAGATAGACCTGCTGCTTGTGATAAAGCAAATCCTGATAGTAGACTATCTCTTCAAAGAAAGGATTCCTGATATATTCATCAAAATGCCCGGAAATAACAACATCCGACAGCAGATGCTTCATTAGATGATCATCAGAATAATAATCAAGCACAGGACCAAATTCTGAAACTATGGGGTAATCTGCACTATCAGTTCTCAGCACAAAATAAGCATCCTGTCCGTCTTTCTGCTCTTTGCCAATATACTGGAACAGAGCCTCAGCATTATCCCCACCCTTGTTGATACGGTCGCTCATGACCCAAACATCTTTTTCCTGACCAGCTTTGAGAGCATGATACCTGCGTCTGCGTTCAACTGCATGCATAGCCTCAGGAGTTTTCACATAGGCAATCTCACGCAACAAGCTCTCTTCCTGGAAAAGGATCTGTTGGTCAGTAGGTACGGAGAATTCCAGCTTGTTAGCCCGCACCCTGACCATCCATTTCTCAATCCACGCATAGGCCCTGCCGAAATTTTTCACCACAGGGAAAAACTTACCAAAGCGCAAATCTGTGCGCTCCATACACAGACCATTTATCTCTGTGTAAATCTTCAACTCAAAGTTACCATACCGAGAAATATTCTCTATTTCTCCGCTATAAGTAAGGCTTAGCAACACCACTTCGCCTAAGCGCTTCTTAGAGTTATCCCTCTTGGAATTGATTTCGCAAAGGAAAAACTTCTCGTCATCAATTACTAGATATATCTTGACATCATCAGATTCATCGATTCCCATGAATGTCGTATATCCTTCCAGTGTCAGCTTATCATTTCTAATCCTTATGAATTCCAATACATTTTTACAACGTCTTAATTCGATAAAAGTGTGTCCATTAGACACCACTTCTGTTTTAAAGTTATTCAGAACATTTGAATTTTGCAATGCAGAAAATTCAACATCTGCATCCTCTATGG
>JAGBLH010000314.1 GCA_017635515.1 Selenomonas sp. | reverse complement strand
GGCCGCGCCCCGGAGAGTATCAGCCCCCCTATAATGGAGCGATGGGCATTCCTGGGCACCAGCACCGTGTCTCCCGCCGACAAGGTGCCAAGGAGCATGGCCTGCACCGCCCCGGTGGTGCCGTTGATGCAGAAATAAGCCTGACCTGCCCCATAGAGCTCTGCCGCCAGCTGCTGGGCTTCGGCTATGCAGCCAGTCGGCTCATGGAGGTCATCCAGTTCCTCCATGAGGGAAACTTCCTCCCGCAGGCCCTTTTCTGTAATCAATTCCCGCAGGAGAGGGTGCGCCCCCAGCCCCTGCTTGTGCCCGGGAGTATGGAAAGCCATAGCCCCGTCCTCCCGGTATTTCCTCATGGCCTCGGCAATGGGGGCTGTGAGTTTTTTTCTATCCATTATTTCTTCTGTTCCTTCTTGCCCAGGGCCTTGCGCTCCAGCCGCAGATGCACGCGAGTGCCCTCGCCAGGTTTTGACAGCACCTTGAGCTGTGCTCCGATGATGCGGGCCCGCTCTTCCATGCCAATCATGCCGAAGTGGCCCATGGCCTCTCTTTCTTTGGCTTCCTTTTCCGCGGAGTCAATTTCCTCATTGCTGCCCTGTGCTTCAGCAGCGCCATCATCTTCAGGCCCTGCAGCAATCTCTGCCTTGCGGGCTTCCACGTTGAATCCCGCCCCCTTGTCCTCCACCAGCACAGACAAAACCGCCCCGGTGTAGAGCAGGCGCAGTTTCGCTTCCTGCACTCCTGCATGATGGACGACATTGTTGAGGGCCTCCTGCACAATGCGGAAGACCGTAATCTCCGCGTGCTTGGGGAGCTCGTAGACCTCCCCCTCCACGGAAAAGTCCGTGGCAATCATGCCCCGGGCAGAGAGACGCGCCACCAACTGCTGCAGAGCAGGCACCAGCCCCAGATCGTCAAGAGCCATGGGGCGCATGTCAAAGATAATCTTCCGGACGCTGCCCAGGCAGTCCTTGATCTGCCCCCGCAGTTCCAGCAGAGTGCGCTTGGCCTCCTCCATGTCCCTATCCATGAGCTTTTCCACGATGGAGGTCTGCATCAGCATATTGGCCATATCCTGGGCAGGGCCGTCATGTATCTCCCGCGACAACCTGTAGCGCTCGTCCTCCTGGGCCTTGATGACTCGGGCACCCACGAACTGCTCCTTCTGCACCGCCTCAATTTTCCACATAACACCGCTGACCTGAGAGGAAAGGTAGGAAAAGACAGAGCCGATGGCCAGGGCCAGGTGCTCTGCCTGATCCAGCATGACCCCCAGTTTCCGCAATCGCATTTCCAGCTTGTCCCTGCGTTCTCTGAGGTCTGCTTCCTTTTCCCGCTCCACGCCGAGAGCCACCTGGACATTCTTAACCTTTTCGTAAGTATCCCTTATGTTCTTCTCGGAATACTGGGCAAAGTTGCTGCTCACCCGCACGAGATTCTGCTTCTCCTGCTGCTCCTCCCGGGCCAGGCTGTCCACCCGGTCGATGGTCTCCCGTGCCTTTTGCTTTAGCTCTGCCAGCAGCTGCTTGCTTCTTTCCACCTCGTCCTTGGCTGTCTCGTAGATGTCAAAGATTTGAGTCTTATTGGACTCGATAGTCTCTATGGTATTGTTCAGGATTGACTTCAGGGCATCTGTGCTCAGATTCCCCGCCTCGTCCAGGAATTCCCTGCTGCGTCCCATCACAGGCTCCTTACTTTTCCTCGCCGCTGTTCTGGTTGTGCTTCTTGAGGAATATCTTCAGCACCACAAAGGCCAGCAAGGCTCCCGCCAGCATATAGGCGTCACCTGCATGGAACACTGCGTCCCAGCCTCTGTCCTCCACCTTCACCATGATGGCGCCGATGACCAGAATCACTACCAATATATTGGAAATAACTTTGCTGTGCTTCTTCAGGAATTCTATTTCAATCTCCTCCTATCATTCGTTCATACCAGTTTAGTGTATCTCAAGCAGGGCTTTTCTGCAAGGATAATATAGCCCCCGACTTGCTTTTAAGTCCGTTTGCCCTTAAAATAGTAGGGAGAGCTTAAATTTTTGCAATTATACAATCGAAAGGTGATACAAATGAGCATTTTTTCCCGCTTCCTGCCGAAGCGCAAGCCCCCCGAGATAAAGAACAACATCCCGAAGGAAAAGGCCAATATCCGCAAGACCTTCGGCATCTATTGCCACAAGCACCACGACACCTCCGGCGACAAGCTGTGCCCCAAGTGCACAGCCCTGCTGGCCACGGTCATGACCAAGATGAACCGCTGCCCCTACGGCATCACCAAGCCCATCTGCGACCGTTGCGACCGTCCCTGCTTCGGCACCAAGCAGACTCACGACTTCCTGACCATCATGAACTCCACCAGCACCAGCATGTTCCTGCGCCATCCCATCATGGCCTTCAAGCACAAGCTGGCCAGCATGGGTGTTGACTACGCCAAGTACCAGCAGCAGAAAAAGGTAGACGACAAAGCCAAGGCCAAAGAAAAGTCCAAGGATAAAAAGGAAAAGAAATAATTGCCACTGCCGGAGAGCTTCAGCCCTCCGGCAGTTTTTCTTTGCCCTGAGAAGTTTTTGTAACATTTATCACAGAATATTTGTCCCCGATATGATAGCATGGTGAAGAATACACAGAAAGGGTGTTGCACATGGGCAAATGGGGCGTGTTTTACTCCTCGGTGACGGGAAACACGAAGATGATAGCAGAGAAAATCGCAGAGGCCGCTGGCGGAGCTGACTTGCTGCCGGTGGAGGAAATGCCGGAGGATCTGTCCGGCTATGAGGTAGTGGCTCTTGGATACTGGCTGCGGCTGGGCGGGGCTGACCCCAAGATGATGAGGTACCTGCCCAAAG
>JAGBLH010000313.1 GCA_017635515.1 Selenomonas sp. | reverse complement strand
TATGAGTGGATGTTCAAGACCCAGGCATACAAGCTCCCGCAGCCGCTTCCTCATTACGAGACTGGCGTGAAGGTGGAGGCGAAATATTATCTCAAGAACCGCGCTCATTACCCGGACATGGTAGGGCTGATGCAGGCCACCGCAGACCTGATGAGCGACGAGTACAAGGTCATCTACGGGCACCGCCAGCTCATCAAGCGGTGGTTCCTGGCAGATGACAGGATCATAAAAAGCTGGGGAAACACGAGGATAGCAGGCATCGACCCCAAGAACCCAAGGGTGGAGATTACCATCACCCCGCTCGATATCCCCATCGACCAGGAGTGCGACCCGTACATCATCAAGAAGCTGAAAGAGAAACAGCAGCAGTCTTTGTTCGAATAAGGAGTGAGCCGATTGGCAAGGAATAAAATCACCTTTGAGAAGGAGTATGGCGATGACTACCGCTGGACATACCGCTTCATCGGCAGCCAGCGTCAGCCCACGCTGGACGAAATAGAAGACTTCATCGTGGATAAAAATCTGAATGAAGAGATAGAGGATGAATTCATGGTGTGTGCCATAAAGGGAAGAGCGGCTGACGATGGGTATCAGGGCTTCTTCGATGACGGGAAGAATACCATTGTCGAGTTTTGGGGCTACAACGGTGGCAGGGGTGATGGCACCTGCCCCATCTGCGGGAATGAAAGAGACATGACCGGCAGCAGGTGCCCAGTGTGTGATAAGCCGTGGGAAGGATGAGGAGCTATATGTTTATTTGAGGTGATATCGAATGACAAACGGTGACTGGGTAAGAAGCATGAGCAATGAAGAATTGGCACAGTTCATAGTCAAGATGATGACGGTGGTCGAAGGTAGAAAAATCGACAGAGAGAATGCCTGCTTGAATCTTGTTGCCATGCTTTACAAAGAGAGGAAAGAAGATTGTGAATAAGATTACAGTATTTTTGGTTTGCCTGTGTTTGTCATTGGCAGTTGCCCTTGGGATTGCTCATCATGATTTGCATGAGGCTAGGCAGACGGTAGACAAGCAGGAGAGGCAGCTGAAGGAGCTTTACGGGCAGGTCAATGAGCTGACACTGCAGTATGTCGATGTAGTTAAGCGAATAAATCGGCATGGAAATTAAGGCATCAGTTTCTTTATCGCCTTAAAAAAGAATTTTGATAGATAAGAGGCCTGACATTAGTCGGGCCTTTGCCTGTGATATAATATAAAAAAGCCTTGATGTTTTATTTACTTGGAGGGGATCGCATGAACGGGTATAACGATTATATCAGTATCACACGTCGCTGGATGAAGGACTACAACACTTTCAAGGCAACGGTGGAAAATATGACGGCGGATATTCTTGAGCAGCAGAAACTTCTGAGCCGTTCTGATGACCTTGCTGCCCCCATTGCAAAATATGGCGGGATGCCTCAAGGCGGGACGCCGGAACTGAACAGCGTTGAAGCCCAGGCTTATGACAGGCTGCGCAGGGAGGCTTCCATTTACCGCCAAATTCTTAACCGTGATGAGATAAAGCGGATAATCGACAGAATAGACAGGGCTATCCGCACGCTGTCTTTGGAGGATCAGGCGGTGCTGAAGGAGCACTATATCGACGGGCAGAGCTGGGAGACTATCGGCTATGCCAGGAACTACAGCGAGCGATGGGCAAGGGAGAAAGGAGGCAAGGCACTCAAGGCTGTGGCTTTTGTTCTCTTTGGAGTGAAAGCTCGGCCAGAGCAGCTGACCTTTGTTTTTGCGGGCTAGGCTGTGGATAACTTTTTTTCAGACCGACAAAAGCATGTCAAAAGACTTCCAAAACCGCCGATAAAAGTATGTCAAAACTATGACGGATTTTTATTTGCAGACGGCCTATAATGATAGCATGGGTTTGGATGTAAAGCGTGGCCTGATTGAGAGCAGGTCGCCCCATTGAATCATTCAGCCCATCCCCAAAACTCTTACAAGAAAATATGCTCACGATAGAGGACACTGAACTTCTGGCGGTGTCCTTTGTTGTACATACAACACTCCTAATCAGCCTGCCGCCCTTATCGCCTGGGGCGGCGGGCAATATTACAGCGGAACAGGCAGAAGACAGGGCATTTGCGAAACAGCCAGTGCCTTGTCTTGTGTTTATTTGAAGGTCAAAAGGCTTAAGGGAGATGAGTGGTGATGTAGATATGAAACTGACACCAAAGCAGGAAGCGTTTGTGGATGCTTATATTGAGACGGGGAATGCGACAGAAGCTGCGAGAATTGCTGGATATAAAAAGGGTTCAGTGGATGATGCCCCAAACTGGCTAAACCCCAGAAAACCCCAGTATAAGCCATATCTCGATGATGCCATCAAAGCCCGCCAAGCTGAAATCAAGTCTGCGCGAACTGCTGACATAACAGAAGTTATGGAGTTCCTGGCTTCCGTCATGCGTGGCGAAATTACGGAGCAGGTGGTCGTGGTGGAGGGAATTGGCAAAGGCCGCTCTGAGGCCAGGCTGGTGGAGAAACCGCCCAGCGTGGCAGACAGGACCAAAGCGGCAGACCATATCCTCAAGCGGTATGGTAAGCCTCCGAAGTTGGAGGAGCAGGAGACTGCGCTGCGAATTGAAAAGCTGAAGGCTGAGGCAGATGCCCTCAAGGCCGTGAAAGACCATGCAGAGCAATCGACAGGCATGATGCAACTGGTGGACTCGCTCCGCCAGGCATGCAAGACCAGGGAACAGGAGTGTGAGCAGTAATGGAGTTTGGCTTGTGGGGTGATAAGGCACTTGACTTCATACTGCAACCACATGCAGAGGATTCATTTATCAATATACTCGAAGGCTCAGTCAGAAGCGGCAAGACTGTGGCAATGATTCCAAAGTGGCTCAACTACATCATGACCGGCCCGCCGGGGCTTCTGATCATGACGGGCGTGTCCAAAGATACTATCTACGACAACGTGCTCAATGATATGTTCGATACGCTGGGCGAGAGCCATTACAAGTACAACCGCCAGAGCGGCGACCTGCTTGTCAGCTGGGCAGATGCCGATGGGGAGCATGTGCGCAGGCTGAAAATAGTGGGTGCAAAGGATGATGGCTCAGAGCGGTACATCCGTGGCAAGACGTTGGCCGGGGCTTATTGCGATGAGCTGACCCTGATGCCGGAGCGATTCTTCAAGCAGCTTTTGAACCGCCTTTCTATACAGGGGGCCAAGCTATATGCAACTACCAACCCCGATAGTCCCGCCCATTACTTGTATAAAGAGTACATTACCAGTGAGGAAAAGCTCAAAAGCGGGCTTGTAAAGGTGATTCATTTCGGGCTGGATGATAACCCGAACCTTGGAGAGGAGTACAAGACCAACATTCGGTCATCATATTCTGGGATGTGGTTCAAGCGCATGATCCTTGGATTGTGGGTGCTGGCCGAGGGCGTTATCTATGACATGTTCGATGAGGAGCGGCACTGCATCAAGCCTGGCGAGTGGAACAACACGCTCAAGAGCCGGTGCCGAAGGTACATAGCTTGCGACTACGGCACCAAGAATCCGATGGTGTTCCTGGACATTTACGACGATGGGGACCATATCTGGATTCCTGATATGTACTACTGGGACAGCAAGAAGGAGCAGCGTCAGAAGACCGACAAGGAGTACGGTGATGACCTGAAGAGGTTCGTGGGCGATGAGCTGCCTGACTTTGTTGTTATCGACCCAAGCGCCGCCAGCTTCAAGCTGGAGTGCCAGGGGCGGGGATTCCGGGTAAAGGACGCAGACAACAGCGTGAATGATGGCATTCGCATCGTAGCCAAGCTGCTGACCCAAGGAAAGATTCACATCAACAGAGAGAATTGCCAGCCATTGATAGAGGAATTCCAGGCGTATGTCTGGGATGAGATAGCCGCAAGGCGTGGGGAAGAGAAGCCGGTCAAGCAGTATGACCACGCCTGCGATTCCCTGCGCTATTTCTGCATGACTATGCTGCCGAAATGGAGGAAGAAGGAATGAGCAAAAAGAAAAGAGCTGCGGCGGCTCCGAAAAAGCCGGCAGTCAAAACAACGGATTCATTCCAGAATCCATTGACACGGACGGGCACGTTCATGCCGAATGCTCTGGAGGCAACCCAGTATCCGCTGACCCGATTCAGCCGGGACTGGCAGACCATCAACAGTTTGTATCGCTCTCATTGGGTAGTGCGGCGCATCATCGATGTGATACCCGAGGACATGACCAAGAACGGTTACAAGATTACCAGCCAGCTGGACCCGGATGCTATGCGCAAGATGGAATCCACGTTCCGGCGCACGAGCACTCACAAGAAGCTCCTGCAGGGGCTCAAATGGGGCAGGCTCTACGGTGGCGCAGGTGGCCTGATAATGATTAAGGGGCAAGAGGATATGCTGGACCAGCCTTTGGAGCTCGACAGCGTTATGCCCGACGATTACAAGGGCCTGCTGATTCTCGACCGCTGGAGCGGTATTGTGCCGAACAGCGAACTGGTGACTGACCCCGGAGACCCTGAGTATGGGCTCCCTGACAGCTACACCATTGAGTGCGAAACGCTGGAGCGCGGGCTCAGAGTTCACCACAGCAGAATCCTCCGATTCACAGGCCGCCCCCTTCCTTACCTGGAGGAGCTGGCAGAGAATTACTGGGGTGCCTCGGAGATTGAGCACATCATCGACGAGCTCCGCAAGCGCGACAACGTCAGCTGGAACATCGCCATGCTGACCTTCATGGCCAATTTGAGGGTCATGAAAATCGACGGCATGGGCATGATGCTAGCCACCGGCAATGAGAACGCACAGCGCGACCTGTACAACACCGTGCAGGCTATGAACACGCTCATGAACAACCAGAGCCTCCAGATTCTTGGTGAGAACGACAGCTACGAGACACATCAATATACCTTTGGCGGATTGGGCGAGGTGTACGACAGATTTATGATGGATTTGGCCGGCGCAGCAGAAACCCCGGTAACGAAGCTCTTTGGCCGGAGCCCTGCAGGCATGAATGCCACAGGGGAATCCGACATGCAGAACTACTACGATGTCATTGAAGAGAAACAGGAGAACGAGCTAAGACCAGTCTATGACAAGCTACTGCCGATTATAATGATGAGCACCTTCGGAGCCGTCCCGGATGATTTCGACTACGAATTCAACCCTGTACGCAGGCCGCCAGTCGATGAAATGGCCGACCTCGCCAGCAAGAACACTGATTCGGTAACGAAAGCCTTCCAGGCAGGCTTGATATCCCAGAAGGTGGCACTCAAAGAGCTCCGCCAGCAGTCAGAGCAGACTGGGATGTGGACGAATATCTCAGATACCGACATTGAGAACGCTGACGATGAGGTCATGGCCCCTGATGAAGGAATGGGGGGCTTGATGGGCATGGGCAGCGCGGAACCACAGGAGGCGCAAGATTCTTCCCCTTTTGAAGAAGCCCCGGGCGAATTGACAAGCGATAAGTCGACTTATATACTTGATGGAAAGAAGCGGACTTATTATAAGCGAGACAAAAAGGGGCGCTTTGCAGAAGTGGAAGAAGGACAGATGGGGACGGTTGGGACAGGCAAAGGCGCAGTCAATGTAAGGCTAGGGTGGGGAGACAATCGCCCAATCTTCACTGCTGACACCGCAAGCAAGGACCACGACAGACACCATCAGGGCCATGCTGACGAGATGGAAATCTCATTCAAGGAATGGAAGCGGAGAGCAGCAGACTTACTGAATGCTCCAGAGAGCGACGATTTCCTTGATTGGTATAGCGAAGAAGACGAGACATATAAAAGGTTCAACAAAAGGGATAATACTCTCGTGGTAGGAAATCGGGACGGAGACGTGCTCACCTACTTTATCCTGCAAAAAGCAAGGAAAAAGTTTTTCCTTCCCCAGGAATATCTTGAAAAACTGCAACGGAAATAGTAAAATAGCAATCAAAGGAGGGGATATCATGAAACTGCAAAAATGCCCATGCTGCGGGGAAACAGAGGTAGAGGCTTTTGATACCTGCCCCAAATGTGGCTGGTGCAATGATTATGCCAGCAACATGAACCCCGATGAGCGTGATATGCCGAACAACGACCTCTCTCTGAATGAAGCAAAAGCGTATTATCGCAAGACGGGGAAGCCGATACCCTACGAGGGGACCTACTACAAGAAGAGCAAGGATCAGGTAGTTGCGTAACTGAATATTGACCGTCATGGGAACATGGCGGTTTTTTATTTGAGCACCCAGCACGGGTGCTTTTCTTATGCCCAAAGGAGGCAGCAACGTGAACCAGTCAGACCTGTGGACCCCGGCAAGGAGAATAGAGCAAGCCTTTGCCAGGGCACTACGGAGGCTGGCACGAAGGCTGAACGCCATCGTAAAGGGACTACGCGACCCTCGGCAGATTATCGCAGCACTCAAGCGGTATGCCCAAAGCAAGGAATTCCGGCAATTCGCAGAGGCCGTGGCCATGAAGATGGTTACGGGTCTGTTTAGGGACATGGGCAGGACTTGGAGACAGGCTGCAGCCGCCCATGGCATGGGCAGGGAGCTCTACCAGGCTCTGATGCAGGAACTGCGGACAGGTAGGAAGGGCGAGCGGCTGGACGAGTTGATTACAGACACCACTTACTGCATCAAGACCATCCCCGAGGATATCGGCAAGGAAGTGGCTGCGTATGTGGAGCGGGAAGCACTGAAAGGCAGGAGGGCCAGCGACATTGAGCGCGAGATTCAGCTGATGTTCCCGCAGCACACCAAAGCCAGGGCAGAGCTGATAGCCCGCACCCAGGTCAGCTATACGCAGACCAATCTCATCAAGGTGAGGGCAGAGGCCATCGGCCTTAATTGGTATGTGTGGCGGCCGGTAGGCGGGAATAAAGGTGATGGCAGGACCCGTACCTCCCACCGGCAGATGAGCGGTGTGGTAGTAAACTGGAACGACCCTCCAGCCCCGGAAGACCTGTTCCCTCGCTACACAAAGAGCGGGCGACCTTATAGGAATACGCTCGGGCACTACCATGCAGGCCAGTGCCCGAATTGCCGTTGTTATCCAGAGCCAATCGTAGACCTTGACCTGACCACATGGCCAGCCAGAGTGTACCGCAATGGCAGAATAACGACCATGACCCGGCGGCAGTTTGAGCAGGTAATGAGGTGATGCCATGAACAAGAATCCTAGAACAAGGCCAGCTATGCTTAAAGTGGTTTGCTTGTGGCTGAAATTTCTTGATTGGAAGCTAGATTATATGCTACAATGCAAGAAAAAAGCCATACGCACGACTGATGAAGGCAAGCGTTGGGATGAATCAAAGCACCCTCGCAAGAGTAATGGACAGTTTGGTCATGGGGATGCTAATGAGGGAGAATCATCTGGCCAAAAGGAAGCCGTGGCTGGTGCTTTGGATCCCGAAAGTGAAAGAGCAGACAAACATGCTGCCCGATACTATGGTCTTGTGCGCTCCATGACCACAGATGTACCTAAGATTGCAAAAAATACAGGTATACCTGAAGATGATGTACGGTATGTAAAAGACTACATCTTTATGGATAAACATGACCTTGGCGGGGAAAACCTAGAGCGATTTGACCCGAGTTTCTATATGGCAGAATCTTGGCAGAGGCTTATCGAAGGGACAAACATACAACCCCATGACATCTTAATGCTTAAGCATGAAATAATGGAGCGTGAGCTTGTTCTTTCTGGGATGACGCAGAAAGAAGCCCACAAAGAGACTTCAAAAAAGTATGATTATGCAAAGGAGGCGAAACTTTATCATGGTAGAATTGGTAAACATTCAAAAAAATGATGAATTCATTTCTACAGAGTATATTCCTGAAGATAGTGGCGAAAAGGGATATATCAAGATGGATTTGAAAGGTAATGTCCTTGAATCCAAGCAGACCTCCTTTGATGAGATTATTGCCGATTATTTTTGCCATGCCAGAAGAACATTGAGAAAGCTGTTGCAGGTAGACGATGTCCCAAAGAAAAAACTAGTTATGTGGTATTAAATTCAATAAGCATCCATCTGCCCCCGTAAGGGGGCGTTTTCGTTGGGAGGAGGAAGGGGCATGGACGAAAAAGAAGCCCAGACCATAAAGGAGCAGGCACGTCAGGTGCTGTCCTACCGTGAAGTAATGGCAGATAAGGTACTGGATGTGTTGGAAGGGCACACTTGCTCAGAAGCCAGATTTATACTGGAAAGAGCATTGGAAAAGCTCAACAACAGGGCGACTGTGCAGCTGACTGAACACATCAAATGCCTAATGCCTTATTTCACAGGGGAAAAGACCTGGGAAGAAAAAAAGGAGCCTGCTGGAACAGGCTCCGAAGGATGAAGAAGCAGTAACGACTATTCTGAAAGAGGACATTTGCCAGTATTGACCCACGGGCAAGCAGTCTCCTGACAGCGCGGTGGAGATTTGGAAGTTTCCTTTTCGACGGCCTCTGTCATGACGAACATAACCTCCACCGATTCGCCAGTCAAAGGACAAGGCCGTTTTTCAAATTTAGGGGACACATTATTCATACAAAATCACCTCCTTCTGGGAGGTATTATACCATCAAGCACCCGACCGGGTGCTTTTCTTATGCCCAAAATCAAGGAGCTGGTGCAAATTGAAAGCATTCTACGGGGCGAAGCTCTCGCCCCACATGACAGAATCCCCGGAAGGGTTCCTTATATGCCTCGGAGTCCCGATATGCCGGACAGGGAAGCAGCAGTACCTCCCCAGGGAAATCGGGGAGAAGGGTGACGGCCTGGTGGATGTGTACCGGGAGGAAGACGAGGTATTCAAGCCCTCGGCCATGGCCTCATTTGAGGGCAAGCCCGTGACCGACGATCACCCGAGCAAAGAGGTAGACCCCAACAACTACAGCAGTCACATGAAGGGAGTAGTCCAGAATGTGCGCCGGGGGCAGGGGGAGGAATCAGACAATGTGGTCTGCGACCTCGTAATTTATGATGCCGGGCTGATTAACAAAATCAAGCATGGCAAGCGGGAGGTCTCCTGCGGCTACGATTGCAAGTACGTCGACAACGGCGATGGTACCTACCACCAGGCCGATATCATAGGCAACCACGTCGCTGTCGTGGACAACGGCAGAGCAGGAAAGAGTGTGTC
>JAGBLH010000312.1 GCA_017635515.1 Selenomonas sp. | reverse complement strand
CATGGCCCGGGCAGTCAACGTGAGCATAGTGACGCTTCTCGGTCTCATACTCAACGTGAGCGGTGTTGATGGTGATACCGCGCTCGCGCTCCTCAGGAGCCTTATCGATATCAGCGTAATCCTCGAACTTAGCCATGCCCTTCTCGGACAGGCACTTCGTGATTGCAGCCGTCAGAGTAGTCTTGCCATGGTCAACGTGACCGATGGTGCCGATGTTGACATGCGGCTTAGTTCTCTCAAACTTTTCTTTTGCCATTGATTTTTTCCTCCCTTATTCGCCCTTATTCTTGGCAGTAACAGCGTCGGCTATATTCTTAGGAACCTCATCATAGTAGGAAACCTCCATGGAGTAGTTCCCGCGACCCTGTGTCTTGGAACGCAGATCCGTCGAGTAACCGAACATCTCGGACAGAGGAACGAACGCATTGATGACCTGTGCACCATTGCGTGGCTCCATGCCGTCGATGCGGCCGCGACGAGAGTTAAGATCGCCGATGACATCGCCCATGTAATCCTCAGGAACGATGACCTCAACCTTAACATACGGCTCGAGGAGAACCGGGTTGGCCTTCTCGGCACCATTCTTGAATGCCATGGAACCGGCAATCTTGAACGCAGCCTCGGAGGAGTCGACCTCGTGGAAAGAACCATCGTAGACCGTAGCCTTGACATCAACCACCGGATAACCGGCTACGACACCAGACTCCATAGCCTGCTTGACGCCATCCTCGATGGGCTTGATGAATTCCTTGGGAATAGCACCGCCCACCACCTTGTTCTCGAAAGCAAAGCCTGCACCGGCCTCCTGGGGCTCCAGCTTGAGCCAGCAATGGCCGTACTGGCCGTGACCGCCGGACTGGCGGACAAACTTGCCCTCGGCCTCCACGGTCTTGCGGATGGTCTCCCGGTAAGCCACCTGGGGCTCGCCTACCTTGCAGTCCACCTTGAACTCACGCAGCATGCGATCCACGATGATCTGGAGATGGAGCTCGCCCATGCCGGAGATGATGGTCTGTCCCGTTTCCTGATCCGTGTGGACCCGGAAAGTGGGATCCTCCTCAGCCAGCTTCTGCAGGGCTACGCCCATCTTCTCCTGGTCGTTCTTGGTGGCCGGCTCTACGGCTACGGAAATAACCGGATCCGGGAACACCATGGACTCAAGGATGATGGGATGGCTCTCGTCGCAGAGGGTATCGCCGGTGGTGGTGTCCTTAAGGCCCACGGCAGCAGCGATATCACCGCTGTAGACCCTGTCGATCTCCTTGCGGTTGTTGGCGTGCATCTGCAGGATACGGCCGATACGCTCCTTCTTGCCCTTAGTGGAGTTATACACATAAGAGCCGGAATTGAGCACACCGGAGTACACACGGAAGAATGCCAGCTTGCCGACGTAAGGATCGGTCATAATCTTGAATGCCAGCGCGGAGAAAGGCTCCTCATCGCTGGAGGGACGGTGGTCTTCCTCGCCAGTGTCGGGATTCACGCCCTTGATGGGAGGAATGTCCGTCGGAGCGGGCATGTAATCAACCACTGCATCCAGCAGGGGCTGCACGCCCTTGTTGCGATAAGAAGTGCCGCAGACCACAGGCACCATGTTGCAGGAAACGGTAGCCTTGCGGATGACCTTCTTGATATCCTCTTCGGTGATATCCTCACCGCCGAGGTACTTCTCCATGAACTCGTCATCCTGCTCGGAGCAAGCCTCCAGCAGCTTCTCGCGATATTCTTCAGCCATATCCTTCATGTCATCGGGAATGGCAACCTCATCCGCGACTTTGCCAAGATCGTCTTCATAAACGATGGCTTCCATCTTCACGAGATCGACGATGCCCTGGAAGTTATCCTCAGCGCCGATAGGCAACTGGATAGCAACTGCATTGGCATTGAGGCGCTCCTCCATCATCTTGATGACATTGAAGAAGTCTGCACCAGTGATATCCATCTTGTTGACATAAGCCATGCGAGGAACCTGATACTTCTCAGCCTGACGCCAAACGGTCTCAGTCTGAGGCTCAACGCCGCCGCGGGCAGTCAGCACTGCCACAGCGCCGTCAAGCACGCGCAGGGAACGCTCAACCTCTACCGTGAAGTCCACGTGGCCCGGCGTATCAATGATGTTGATACGATGGTTCTTCCAGTGGCAGGTGGTAGCTGCGGAAGTAATGGTGATACCGCGCTCCTGCTCCTGAACCATCCAGTCCATGGTAGCAGCGCCATCATGAACCTCACCGATTTTGTGGTTTACACCCGTGTAGAAGAGGATACGCTCCGTGGTGGTCGTCTTACCGGCGTCGATGTGAGCCATGATACCGATATTACGAGTTTTTTCAAGGGAAAACTCTCTTGCCACTTTTATTTTCTCTCCTTATATATAGATACGGTCTTGCGGATTACCAGCGATAATGTGCGAACGCCTTGTTGGCTTCTGCCATCTTGTGCGTATCTTCCTTCTTCTTGATCGCTGCGCCCGTGTTGTTGGCCGCATCCATCAGCTCACCGGAAAGACGAGCATCCATGGTCTTCTCACCACGGAGACGAGCATAGTTTACGAGCCAGCGGATACCGAGAGTCATGCGGCGGTCGGGGCGGACCTCGACAGGAACCTGATAGTTCGCACCACCCACACGGCGGGCACGGACCTCAAGGACCGGCATGACATTCTTCAGGGCAGTCTCGAAGACTTCCAGGGGATCCTTGCCGGTCTTGGCACGGATCGTCTCGAATGCATCGTAAACGACACGCTCAGCAACGCTCTTCTTGCCGGAGAGCATTACCTTGTTGATGAATTTCGTAACCGTCTTGCTGTGGTACACCGGATCCGGCAGTACGTCGCGCTTCGGTACGGCACCTTTTCTTGGCATTGTTTTACCTCCTTATCATAATCTTTTTAAGCTGTCAGCTTATTTCTTCTTCGCTTTCTTAGCACCGTACTTGCTGCGGGCCTGACCACGATCCTGCACACCTGCAGTATCGAGGGAACCACGGATGATGTGGTAACGAACGCCCGGCAGATCCTTAACACGGCCGCCACGAATCAGAACAACGCTGTGCTCCTGAAGATTATGACCAATGCCCGGAATGTATGCAGTGACTTCGATGCTGTTCGTCAGACGAACACGAGCCACCTTACGCAGTGCAGAGTTCGGCTTCTTCGGCGTGCTGGTATAAACACGAGTGCAGACGCCGCGCTTCTGCGGGCAATTCTTCAGTGCTGGTGCTTTGGACTTCTCCTGCATGCTCTTCCTGCTCTTACGAACTAACTGGTTGATAGTTGGCATACATGCACCTCCTTCCTTCATATTGAGAATTTATTATTTATTATAAGCAGTTTTTACACCGCTTATTAACAAATAAGCTTACTTCAGTACGGCGATTGCTGCTGCGCCGACCTCGATGCCGCAGGCCCTGCCCAGTTCCTTCATGGATTCTGCCTCCATGACCCTGACTGCTTCAGCCTCGCAAAGTTCTCGCAAGGGGTCTGTCACGCGACTGTCCGCGTCCTCTGCCAGCAGCACCAGTTCCGTGCTGTGGCGCTTCACCGCCTTGGTGACCTGCTTGAGGCCGATGACCTTCCTGGCATCCTTAAGTGTTTCCAGATTCATCGTTTGCACTCCCCTGTACACTTTCCCTGTGCCCCCCCGGAGCACTTCTATATATTAGCACCCCCAAAAATCCTTGTCAACACTTTATTTTCAAAGATTTTTGTGTCCACGCACCCTAGCGTATCATAATTAGAAAACGGGAGCAAAAAATCTCCCGGCGCCTTGGACTTCTGCGCCGGGAGATTTCTCCTCTATATTGTGCTGTCAGGACTTTTCATCCAGATGGAACTGCACCCTGTTCATGACCATCTCCAGGGCCACCTTGTTCTCTCCTCCCTCGGGGATGATGATGTCGGCGTAGCGCTTGGATGGCTCCACGAAGGCCTCGTGCATGGGCTTCACGGTGGCGAGATACTGGCGGATGATGCCGTCCAGCTGGCGGCCGCGCTCCCGCACGTCGCGCATGATGCGGCGCAGGATGCGCACATCTGCATCAGCGTCCACGAAGAGCTTGATGTCCATGAGATCCCGCAAGGATTTTTCATGGAAGGTCATGATGCCCTCCACCACGATGACCCGGGAAGGCTTCACAGTGATGGTCTTGTCGCTGCGGTCGTTGATGGAGTAGTCATAGACGGGGCACTCGATGGACTGCCCGTTCTTGAGAGCCTTCAGATGCTCCAGCATCAGTTCCGTATCAAAGGCGTCCGGGTGGTCGAAGTTCAGCTTGGCGCGCTCGGCGGGAGGCATGTCGTGATGGGCACGGTAATAGTTGTCATGGTATATCACCGTCACCTGATCACCAAAGTTCTCCATCAGTTTCCGGGTGATGGTAGTCTTACCGCTGCCTGTGCCGCCTGCAATGCCAATGACGATTATCTTTCCCATGTTCAACCTCCATAATACAAAACAAACCTGTTGCTATAATGATATAAAGAAACCGCCCTCATGTAAAGGGCGGTTTCGCAAATCAGGCTCAGTTTTTGTATTCCTCTGCCAGCTTCCTGAAAAGGGGCAGGGAACGGCGGATGGTCTCGGTCTTGATGCAGTAAGCGGCGCGGAAGTGGCCGGGGCAGCCGAAGTCTGTGCCGGGCACCAAGAGCAGGCCGTACTTCCTAGCCCGCTGGCAGAAGGCATAGTCATCCTCCTCCAGCGCCCTGGGGAAGAGATAGAAGGCCCCCTGGGGCTTGACGCACTCGAAGCCTGCCTCAGTCAGCCCCTGATAGAGCAGCTGGCCGTTTTCACGGTAAACGCTGATATCCGAGGGACGGCCTGCGCAGCGGGCAATGACCAGCTGCCAGAGGGAAGGCGCATTGACATGGGTCAGGACGCGGGCGGCACCGGCAATGGCGCCATAGACCTGCTGGAAGTCAGCCACTGTATCCGGCACCATGATGTAGCCGATGCGCTCGCCGGGCAGGGAGAAGGACTTGCTGTAGGAATAGCAGACCAAAGTGTTGTCATAGAATTTGGGGATATAGGGCACCGCAAAGCCCTCGTAGGCAATCTCGCGATAAGGCTCGTCGGCAATCAGGAAGATGGGATGGCCGTATTCCTGGGACTTGGCGCGCAGGACTTCCGCCAGCTGGCTGATGGTGGCCTCGGAGTACACAGCCCCGCTGGGGTTGTTGGGAGAGTTCACGATCACCGCCTTGGTATGGGGCGTGAGGCACTTCTCCATGGCCGTAAAATCAATCTGGAAGTCCTCGGTCTTGGCGGGCACTACCACCAGCTTCCCTCCCACGGACTCCACGAAGCAGCGGTACTCCGGGAAGAAGGGAGCGAAGGCCAGGAACTCGTCCCCTGCCTCGCAGATGGCCTTGAAGCAGATAGTGCAGGCAGCGGCGGCGCCGGCGGTCATAAAGAGATTCTTTTCGCTGATCTCCATGCCAAAGCGGTCATTGATGCTCTTGGCAATGGCCCTGCGGACAGCAGGGGCACCTGGGGCTATGGTGTAGCCGTGGATGGCGCTGGGCTCCATGGTCTGGAGGATATCCACTGCCGCATCCCTGATATATTCCGGCGCAGGCACATTGGGATTTCCCAGGCTGAAGTCGAAGACCTTGTCCTCCCCCTCTGCTGCCGCCAGCTTGCGGCCATATTCAAAGACATCCCTGATGGTGGATTTCCGGGTGCCGAGCTCATACATCTTCTGGTCTACCATACGCACATCCCCCTGCAACATAAACAATTATCGTCAGCCGATAAAACACGCTTTACATTTTAGCATACGATAGCCTAAAAAAAAAGACCCTCTGATAGAGAGTCCTTCACCTCACTCGCAGAAATACTTCATGCTGGTCTTTTTCCACTCGTGCTTGCTGTAAAGCATGGTGCGCTCCGTGACGCCATTTTCCTCTCCCAGCTCACGGGCAATCTGCTCGCATTCCTCCCGGCTGTGGCCGTGGATCATGGTGTAGAGATTATAGGGCCAGCCGGGAGCTGTGGTGCGGTCATAGCAGTGGGTCACTGCCGGATGCTTCGCCATCTGCCGGGCGATTTCGTCCAGTTTCTCCTGCGGCACCACCCAGGCCGCCAGGACGTTGGCCTTGAAGCCCACCTCGCGGTGGCGCAGCACCGCCCCCATCTTGCGTATCTTCTTGTCCTCCTCCATGGCCCTGACCCGCTGGAGGAAGAGTTCTTCGGAAATGCCGATGCCTGCCGCCAGTTCCTTGTAAGGTTCTGCCACCAGGGGGAACTCCCCTTGCAAGGCTCTGATGATCTTCTTGTCAAGCTCGCTTACCCCTGCTGCTTCCACCTGTATCCCCCGCTTTCTGACGCTTCCTGCAGGCAGTGCCTCACTGCAATTTGAACTGCACATTGATCTTGTATTTCTTGTGGGCCTTGAGGTTCAGCACCTCCTCCACGCCGGGCAGGGTCCTGACCTCTGCGATGATGCTCTTTTCCTGCTGCTCGCTGGGGGTCAGCAGGGTGAACCAGAGGTTGTACCTGCCCTCCCGCTCGTAGTTGTGGGTGGCACCTGGGTAACCATTGATGGCATCTGCCACCTCCGGGATATGCTTCGGCTCCACCTTGAGGGCCACCAGCGTGCCATGGTAGCCCAGCTTGTTGGAGTCAAAGAAGGTGCCGATGCGGCGCAGATACCCCTCCTGCTTGAGCTCCTGCACCCGCCGGAGCACCACGCTCTCCTCCGTGCCCAGCTCCTCTGCCAGTCTGGCAAAGGGACGGCTGCAAACGGGCAGGTGTCCCTGCAAGAGATTCAACAGCTCCTTGTCAAAGGCCGTCAGCTCCATTATCTTCTCCCCTCCCCGATACACAATCCCCTGCGGAAACTATGAATCCGATTCATTTTTCTTTATTCTTATTCTACCAAAATCGAACCGATTACGTCAAGCAAATCTGAACGCCCTTCATTTTTCAAAGAGGAATAGGGCAGCACGGAAAGTTCTGCCACTCCCAGGCTGCGCTTGATGAGGGCAATCTGCTTCTGCCTGACATTCTTGCCAATCTTGTCCGCCTTGGTGGCCACAATCAGCACGGGGATGTTGTTTTCCACCAGCCACTTGAACATGTCCACATCAGAGGCCATGGGCTCGTGGCGGATATCGATGAGCTGGCACACGAACTGCAGATTCTCAGAGGTCAGCAGATACTCTTCGATGAACTTCGACCAAAGCTTCCTCTTTTCCTTCCCGGTCTTGGCATAACCGTAGCCGGGCAGGTCCACCAGATAGAAGGACTTCCTCTCCTCCGCCCCCTCAACCTTGGCTCCCAGCTCATAGAAATTGATGGTCTGGGTCTTGCCAGGCTGGGAAGAAACCCGAGCCAGCCCCTTCACACGGGTAAGAGAGTTGATCAGTGAGGACTTGCCCACGTTGGACCTGCCTATAAAGACTATCTCCGGCAGCCCCCCTTCCGGGTACTGCTCCTTCTTCACCGCCGAGGCAATGTATTTCCCTTGGGTGATAATCACTTTTTCTTCAGCCATTATATCGCTCCTTATCAAGCTTTTTCTTACATTATATAATTCACGAACATTATACAACTGCCAGCCGCCAAATTACAAACCCTCAAAATCATCCAATTGTATCCCTCTCTCCGCCTACATTAATTAATATGAAGAATGCCTGCATGTGACTTTCCCAGCACATGCAGGCATTCTTTTCATTCCGCGGCACTTTCTCCGGCCTCTTTCCACCATTTGGCTTTTACCAGCATCTATCTATCATGCATTTGAAATAACTGGGCCAAATCCAGAATATTCTTTTTGTGCTCTGAGCTGATGCTTCGAAAAAACTGCAGCAAGGCCTGTTCGTCCTGGAGCAACTCGCTCTGAGCTTCAGGCCGTTCATCCCCCAACAGCCAGGATAGGCTGACATTTTCTGTGCTGGCAATGCGGACCAGGCCGTCTGTATCTGGCTGTCCCATTCCCCGCAGCCAGCCCATAAAAGCATTTCTTGTGACCCCCAGACGTCTGGCATACTCAGTCTGAGTCAATTTGCGATTCTGGCCTTTGGCCCGTTTCCACAATTCGTTGATCCGTTCATGGAACTTATTCTTCCAAACCATAGCAGCCTCTATTCCTCAGCCCCTTCACGGGCTTTTTTCCACCGCTTCACCAACCGGGAGGCCAGGTTTACCGAAGTCTCAATGCCGAATTTCGCCTTCAGCATATCCGCCACTGCCTTGTTGGTACGGTAGTTGCCGGTATCCAGCTCCGCCCACACCTGTTCCTCGATACCCTCGGTCTTTTTCTTTCTGCCTGAGCCACACTTGATGGAAAAAAGCTCGGAGGTGGGCTCCTGCTCCTCCATGACCTTCCTCAAGCCGCGAACACTGCGGATGCACATGCCCGTGAGGGCCACAATATCCTCATTGCCCATGCCTGCCACCAGTAGCAGCATGGCTGCGGCCCGCTTGGAAAGGGTAGGCGGCATCAGGCTGTCCATATACTCCATGGTGGCAGCCACCCAGCCATCGAACTCGCCTGTGTAGCAGTACTGGATTCTTTGGCGTGCAGCTTTGTATTTGTATCTTTGCATAAACACTACCTGCTTTATTCCTTGGCTGCCTGCTCCAAGGCGCTCTTAATGACATCGTCCATGTCATAGTATTTGTACTCAGCCAGCCGTCCTCCGAAAATGACATTATTTTCCTTGGCGGCCAAATCTGCATACTGCTGGTATAGTGCCTGATTCTTGTCGTTGTTGACAGGATAGTATGCTTCTTCGCCAGGCTGCCAGTCAGCGGGATACTCCCTGGTCACATAGGTGACAGGCTGCTTGCCAAACTCGAAGTGCTTGTGCTCGATGATGCGGGTATAGGGCACTTCCCGGGCAGTAAAGTTCATGACAACCACGCCCTGATGATTTTCCTCTTCCAGCCTCTCTGTCTCGAATTTCAAACCACGATACTCCAGACGCCCCAGCTGATAATCGAAATATTCGTCAATAGGGCCGGTGTAGACTATCTTTTGGGCCAGCTTGTCAAAATTCTCCCTATCCTGCAGATAGTCCGTATTCAGCCGCACTTCAATCCCTTCCAGCAGGGCATCAATAAGCTTGTTATAGCCACCCACGGGAATGCCCTGATAGCGGTCATTGAAATAGTTATTGTCAAAGGTGTAACGCACAGGCAGACGTTTGATGATGAAAGCCGGCAGCTCAGTGCAGGCACGCCCCCACTGCTTTTCCGTATAGCCCTTGATGAGCTTCTCGTAGACAGTGCGGCCAATAAGGGAAACAGCCTGCTCCTCCAGTTTCTGCGGTTCACTAATGCCAGCCAACTGCCGTTCCTCCTCAATCCTGGCCGCCGCCTCGGCAGGAGTACGCACCTCCGGCCAAAGTTTGGTAAAGGTGTTCATGTTGAAGGGCAGGTTGTAAAGTTCCCCACGGAAATTGGCCACAGGACTATTCACATAGTTGTTGAACTCCACAAAGCCGTTGACATACTCCCACACATCCTTATAGGAAGTATGGAAGATATGGGCACCGTACTTATGGACGTTGATGCCGTCCTTCTCCTCGCAGTACACATTGCCCCCCGCATGACCCCTGCGCTCCAGCACCAGGCAGGATTTGCCTTTCTTCTTCATCTCATGAGCAAAAACAGCGCCAAAAAGGCAGCTGCCGACTATCAGGTAATCGTACATAATAACCTCCATTATAATGACCTTGTTACTGCTTTGCCGAAGGCAAACCTTCCTCCTTGTATTTCAGCGAAGCGATAGATGTTAGCTCACCACGCGTTATGAAGTCCCCACCTATAAAGGGAATTACACCTTCTTCCAAGTCATATTTGCATTTTCTTATATTGTAGTTATAAATCATTACAATCTCATTGACTTCAAATCGAATCATAATGTAAAATATTGACAAAGGAGGGATTACCATGTCCACTGCAACGATACAAGTGCGTATAGATTCAGCCCTGAAACAACAAACAGAAACCACCTTAAAAAGCATGGGCCTCAGCATGTCCACTGCCATTCACCTTTTCTGCAGACAGGTAGTAAACCAGGGGCGCATTCCTTTTGAGATTGTAGCTCCCAAAACTCCAAACGCCACTACACAGAAAGCTATGGATGATACTCTGGCAGGCAAAAACCTCAGCCGCACCTTTGACAGCGTAGATGAAATGTGGGATGATCTGAATGCTTAAGGTGCGCTATTCAAAGCAGTTCAAAAAGGATTTCAAACTGGCAAAAAAGCGTGGCCTCCCCTTACAGGAACTGAAAGACATATTGGAAAAGCTTGCCAATGGTGAAGTCCTTGAAGAAAAACACCATGACCATAGTCTAACAGGTGACTACGTTTCTTTCCGCGAGTGCCACATACGACCTGACTGGTTGTTGATATATCGAATCAATCAATGTGAGCTCATACTGGTTGCACAAAGAACGGGAACTCACAGTGATCTATTCGGGAATTGAATCATTTTGGGGACTGTTACACGTAATGAAAACGTGCAACAGTCCCTTCTTTGATATTTTCCTATGTTCTATACAAATGGCTTACGCATACTCCGCAGAGACGTCTTCCAAATTTGGCACCAATGAGCCTCGCTTCCTGTTCATTGAACACAGAACGCATCTCACCATCCATCAGTTCTTCAAGAACATTCCCTTCTTCTAAAGAAAACTTTTGGCAGACACATTCCATGTTTCTGTTATCAAAATCCATCATTTCCTCTAAAGAATCATAGACAAAATCACATACTGATAGTTCACAAGGTATTTCAACTATATGAATTTCTCCTGTCTTATCGTTCTCAAGAAACATGTATTTCGATGAACCGTCATCACAGTTTTCATGGGGAAGATGTCCGAAATCAGAATATAGCTCTTTCACGCATTCAGGGCAAATACTTCTTCCAAGCTTTGCACAAAGAATTCTCATTTCTATAGGATTAAAACAGTCCTTCAAGTCAAGCGGATGTTGCTCATCAATGTCACCCAACCGCTCTGC
This sequence comes from Selenomonas sp., assembly GCA_017635515.1. Classification (GTDB taxonomy): domain Bacteria; phylum Bacillota; class Negativicutes; order Selenomonadales; family Selenomonadaceae; genus Selenomonas_B. The sequence goes on along the minus strand of JAGBLH010000312.1, from coordinate 34,011 downwards.
ATGAAATTTGTCCCTAACACTCACTGAAACCATATTGCAAAGCACTGCACCAAATACTATATGAAATTTGCCGTTCTTCTTAAACAATCTGTAATTTCGATCTAACCTCATCCTCACATTGACACCTTCTTTCATTGCTCATCCACAACTTACAAGTTATCAAAAGTACACAATGATGTTATTTCATAATTAATACTCAGATAGATCTGTTAATAAGTCGCTTTAATCACAGCGCTAAATCGCCTAGCAATCAACTCATGGCCTTCTGCATTAGGGTGAAGCCAACCATCAACAGTATAACTGCGAATATTATATTTCGTTATTCCATTTGACCACAAATCAACATGATAGTATCACATCCCACTTATACAGAAGTTTTTATTTAAACTTCAGCAATGATAAGCCTCTAAAAATCAATTAATAATTTCATATAAATCGAACATTATTTTTTGCGCTTCGAAGCAGAACTTACTGCCCATGTCATCATAAACATGGATGCACCAACAATCACAGTAGCAAAGAAAATATTTCTCAGTATCGCCATAAGTAAATCCATCTCACTTCTGTATATATTCTTTTTCCAACCTCTTCCTATCAATCTTTCCGTGCACGTTATTGGGGAAGCTCGGTAGCTGCACATACTGGCTCGGAACCATGTACTTTGGCAACTTGGTTTTCAATGCCTCGCGCACTTCCTTATCTATTTTCTCCTTTGCTTCGTAAAAAAGAGTTATCTGCCTGTGCTCGTTATCATAGCTGCAACAAGTTCTGCCTACCATGTCCAGAGCGTTGGCAGCGGTTTCTATGTCCCCCAGCTCTATGCGGTAGCCCATGTGCTTGATCTGAAAGTCCTTCCTGCCACAGAAGACTATCTGACCATCTTTATCATATTTCACCAAGTCTCCGGTGCGATAAATCTTCTCAGGATAAGAAGTATTCAGTGGGTTCTGCACGAAAACTTCTGCTGTCTTTTCGGGATTCTTGTAATAGCCAAGCGCCAGGCAGGTGCCACGTACGCAGAGTTCTCCGACACCATCGCCACGCACAGGCTTGTCATGCTCATCCAGCACCAACACGCCGGTATTGGAGAATGGCCTGCCGATGGGGACAGCTTCGTCCAGTTCATACTGACGACTTACTGGGAAGTAGGTGCAGTTCACAGTGATTTCCGTAGGACCATAGCCGTTGTAGAACCTTGTCTCCGGCAGGTGCTCCATCCAGTAATTCAGCACCTTGATGGGGATGACTTCCCCACCAAAAACCACATGCTTCAGGTATTTAGGAGTTTCGTTTTTCATTCCCTTAAGGCTTGCCACCACACAAAGAGTAGCAACAGCCCAGAAGCAATGGGTAATCTTCTTCTCGTTCAGATAAGCAATGAGCTTTACAGGGAAAGAGAATCTGTCTTTAGGAATTATATGAACAGTGCATCCGTTCAACAGAGCCGAACCTATGTCCTTTACAGACATATCAAAATCAAAGGACGCTTGATTGCCACAGATGGACTCTGACGTAATCTCAAAGGCATCACGATAAGCATATGCCAAATCAATTACAGAACGATGGCTCACCATGACCGCCTTTGGGGTGCCGGTGGAGCCAGAGGTAAAGATGGCATAGAGAGGGTCGGTATCTATAGCATCACGGCGGATAAGGGCCAACGCTCCTTCCCTCACCTCTGCCTTGCTGGCTTCGTCAAATCCATAGAAAGGACAGGAGAAGTCTTCCATCTGTACCCTGTCTTCTGCCAGCCCCAGTACTGCCTCTGGCTGAAGTGTGTCCAGCATGACCTTTATACGGTCTGCTGGAAGTTCCCTGTTGATGGGAACATAGAAATTGCCACTGTAAGCAACGCCCAGGAACATGAGGACGCTTTCCACTTCTCTGCCTACACAGACAGCGATTGGGTGGTTGCGGGCGTGAGCTTTGGATGTGAGGAAACTACCGATGTGCTTGGCGGTTTTCTCAGCCTCAGCAAAGGTCACGGATTTTTTCTCGTCTGCCAGGAATACTTTATCAGGGTATTTGCTAGCAGAGTTCTCTAAGAGTTCAAGAATATTTATTATCATCTCAATCCCCTCCTATTCATTCAAACCATACTTTTGAATTGTCTTCCATATAATATCCGGAGATGTAAAATTCTCTGGCAAGATGTCATCAGGTTCAAAATCAATATTGAAAACATTCTCTGCCATAGTAACAATCCGCATAACCATCAAACTGTCTATAATTTTCTCCTCCATCAGATTAACCCCTTCGCTTTCGAGAATTTCTGGATTGACTTCATTTAATATTTCTTTAAACTTTTCGTTCATCTTTCAATACCCCCAGCAATTTTAGCTATATTTATAAGTTTAAACTTTATCGCCTATCATCTACAAAAATCACACTTCTTTTACGATATCAGGACTTTCAAAAAACTCTATCACTAATTTTTCATTCTCATCCCGATGTAACTTTTTCACTTTCTTTTCCTGTACTTCTTTTTGGGATGAGTTATGACACTCTATTAAAGTAAAAAATTTAACAATATTCCCCTCTTGTGTATATGCAAGATTCAAACCTCTGCGAACCATTTTCTCATTTTGAATAAGTGATCCACGAATGTGTTGTTCATCATCTACATGATTTGTACCGTGGTACTCATTGAGCAAGAAGTTTGGCAAGCATTGTGTGATAGAAACATCGAACCCAGGCGCGATTTGAACAACCACTCGTCTTTCATCCACCTTTTTCATTGGATAGTTTTCCATTATGAAATTCTGGGTGAATTTTTCTATTGTTCGCGAATACGCTTCATCTATCAAGATAACAATATTTGGCTTTATCCATATAAACTTACGCTTCAATTCTATACCATCCAATAAATGATGTGACATTTCTAAAGAAACATAGTTTTCATTCTCTGTTACCTCATCCATAGTGGTCCAATCATTATAACTGGGGATTAAATACTCCTTCCCCTCACAGATAAAAGAAGTATGTGCCACCGTTGATGATGCATACAAATCTATTTTCCCTGCCCCTCTCCCTGGGTCAAAAAATATTTGTTTCCCACAATACTGCCAGGTAAAGGAAAGAAGATCACAATGTTTCTTATTGGAATGTATATTTTTTCCTCCACCTACAGTAATATACGAAATAGATGCTTCATCTTCTAAGAAAGCCAGATCTGACGTACGCATAATAAGATTCCCCGATGCACGTTTCTCCAAAGAAAGGCACCGCGACTTTTCAGAAATTGATGTTTCACCTATTGATGCAAGCATACCATTTGGTGATGACATATAGGTTGCCACTTTTTCAATTTTCTCATACATTCTCATGATTTTCCTAAACATCTTATCATTAGGGAATTGATTATCTTCAATGAATTTCAAGATCTTCCGCAAATGAAGGACAAGAAAATCATGTCTTCTTATTTGTGCAGAAATACATACACCATTATCATCAAAATCATATTCCAACTGCCTATCTAAGAGTATAAGCAATTCTCGATACAAAGCAGCATATAGTTTCTCATCATTTGAAAAATACACAGCTATATGAAAGCATAATAACAAAAAATCGTATTTCATTGACACAGTCATATTGCCCAAATGTGACATAACAAATCTTATATCTCTATCAATTTCTTCTGAAATCCAAGAAGTCCATGTCGGTGCTTTTTCCTTATATTTATCCAATGTATGAAATGCAATTAGATAATGTATCCTATATATAGCACTGTCTCGATTACCTTTACAATTCACACTCATACCATTAAGGTATTCTCTAGTATTTTCGGCCAACCACTCATACATTTCGTCATATTCCTGCGTCTCTAGGTAACTTAACAAAGAATCTTGAAAAGAAAATCCACAGGCCGCGTTATTGTCCGTCATTGTTGCAATTCGCCAATATGTATCACCGTCCTCCATTCTAATAGGTTTCTTCTTCGTGTTATTCCAAAACCAGCCACTACGAATATATACAAAATCGTGCAATGCCTTTTGAGAATCTTTATTTCCATAATGCATGCATCCATTTATATTCAAACATGGCGCTTTTTCCTTATCCCTTCCATCCAAACTATGAATCAGTGCCTTTCGGCCATTCTCCCAGAATTCTGCCAATTTTGCCTCAGGGGATTCCACTATATCATCATCATTGTCCTCAACCTCAATTCCCAAATAATTTTTAAGTTTCCACATCAAAACTTTAGGGAACAATCTATGAACAGTATCGTGATCTGAAAATGGGTACAACTTACATTCAAAGGAAATACCAGCGTCTTTTAAATCAACAATAAGTTTTTGTCCATGCCTTTCTGATAGCCACAAGCCCTCTCCCTCTCCGTAGGATATAAAGCACTTCTTGTCATAACCACGCTTTCCAGCCTCCCTTATTATAGTTGGGAGTTGCGCATTCAACCACTCTCTTTCACTTTTTCCAGTCTTGCCTGCAGCATATACAAGTGATGTATCATAAAATCCATACGAAGGTGATCCAGAAATAATATCCCAGTCATATTTCAGTCCATAATACAGAGCACAAAATCCTCCCATAGAAGATCCTATGACAATTATTCTTTTCGCACTACATTCCAATTTACATTTCTTTATCAAAGATATCAACGCATGTTCTATCACCGGCTCATGATTTCTAAAAGTCATACGAGATTTCGCATATTCTGAATTTCCTTTTATAAACAATCCATTCATATTCATCGAACGAAGCGTTATAAGATACCCATATGCATCCCATCCAGCAGCATATCCAGGCACTGCTCCACCTGCTCCTGGAAACGAAACGATTAAAGTATCTGATTCATTAGATACTTTATGAAAAACATATTCTATATCAATATTACTTTCGCCATGATAAACCTCTGATTTCACTACACACACTCCTCTCATCAATCACTGCTTTTAGGCGATAACAGAATATATATCCTGTACTTCAAAGGATACATTCATCCTCTTCAGTTTTCTCCGCACCTTTTCAATCCTCAGATCTGTGATAATCATGCACTCTGTTGCAGGATAGCACTTAGAATCCCTGGGTACTAGGGCAATTCCTTCGTAATCAGTACCATAAGTTCCATTTTCCACTATATAGTTAATCTTTACTCCCATTGACAAAATAACAGGTATCAAAGCTTTGCCTACATCTGACAAACCATATAAAGAAACACATTTAAACTTCTTAGACTTAAAAAATCTTTCCAAATCCTGTTTCTTATCATTAGCAACAAAATCCCTCAGCCAATCTTTAGTCTCAATCACCCACTCCTCCTTTTTCTGTCCAGCGTCCCACTCTGCCAAATACCTTTCTTTATACGGAGCATATTTCCTACACAACGCATCCTCATAATATCTTTGCAAACGCATCAAAGCATCTGCTTCCTGCTCTCTGTTATCACAGCAAACTATGTGTTCTACAGCTTCATATGCATACTTATAGTATTCGTCCACATAATGTAAAGGATGACGTCCCCACTTGTGCGCCTCATTTGACAACATTCCATAAGGGAAGCGTATCATATGCGCAGATGGCATACGTCTAAGTGCATATTCAAATCCCATTCTAAAAATTTTATTAAACTTATTAGCTAAGGGAATGTTATACACATAACAAGATTTTCTGGACCTTTTAAAATACCAATAAGTTGCATAACTTTCAAAGAAAATAATTCTCTCCTGTGGATATAACTCTAATATCTTGTCTATATAAGCATCCAAAGACTTATACAGAATCTTCAAATCGACGGTCAGCGAACTAAAAGTTTCATGTGATTCATCCAGATACTGCTCATCGAATAGAGTCGAACATGTGCACATACTTATAAGCGGTGCAGTACAAAATGAACCATCTGCGAATCGAAATAAATTATTTCTCAAACAGCTAAAATCCATCAACAACCAATCTGACTGTACTTCACCCAAATAAGAAAATAGCTTTTTGTTTAAATCCAAAAATGCATTGCGCATATGGAAATGGCTCTTAAATCCAAATCGCTCTTCGTCCCCCCCCCGGAGATTCCAGTCCTTTATAAGCGGACTCTCGCTCATTGCCGAAATAGGGTTAATACTTTGTACAAATCTATCCACAACGAATTTTCCCGTCTCATCAGCTATGCCAAAAGCATCTCTAGGCACACACGATCCCACAATACTGATATGAATTTTACGTTCATCCACTCATTTCACCCCGGCAAATATTTATTTCCTAAACGCCTTTGCTATATACCTATCCATAAGATCCCAAAACCAATCATAGAGATTTGACGACTTCCATCCCAAAGAAACAGCCTTATCCAGATTAAGCGAATACCTATTTTCGTTGTATACCGTAAATGGCCCTTGTGGAAGTTCTTCATTCTGTGAAACAACTGGAGTTTTATGCGTCTTCTCAGCTATATAATCTAAAATCTGCTGAATCGAAACGAATCCGCTGCTTGCAAGATTGACAGGACCATTGAAATCCTGTGCTGCAATCCAGGGCAAGAACTTTCCAACTTCCTGTGCCCTTATAAATGTGAATGCGTGGGATACATCTTTGATTCTCATCGGAGTCCCATCAATCATATTTTTGCAATAATAGTAAAGCCTTTCAGTCGGTGCAACATACGGAATACGCACAGTCACAGCTGAGATATTTTTATATTTCTGATATATAACAGCCTCTGCCTGCCTCTTTCCTTCTACATATCCTACTGACGGTGCACAAAGCTTCATTTGAATCTTATAAGGATCAAAATGCGCTTCTTTCATATCTATATGAAGGTTCTTATATGCTTCAACCGACGAAAGCTGCACATATCGCTTGCACTGAACATTTTCCAGAACATTATCAGCATACTCTGAGCAATAGGCCAGATTATCAAAGACTACATCAAAAGATTTCCCCTTCAACGCCCTCTGGCAGCTTTCTTTACTTGACACATCTAATGTCAGTCGTTTTACATCAATACCAAAATCATCAGGTTTGCGTCCTCTCGTTGCAATCGTTACATCATTGCCAAGCGCAATAAGTTCACGGACTAGATGCACTCCCATGAAACGTGTACCACCAATCACCAACACCTTTCTTCCACTAACAGGTGCCTTCGCGTGTGAGGTTTTAACAGCGTATTCTTCTCTTCCACATTGTGAGATGTTTTCCGCAACCATATCCCTGCTCCAAGCAACATTTCTCTTGGCTACCCTTGCAGGATTTCCAAATACTGTACAATTGTTCGGATAAGTGCCCTTGACCATGCTCATTGCTCCGACAATACTGCCATCCCCGATGTTCGTACCATGCATGATAAAAGCACCTTTGCCTATCCATACATGATTACCTATAACAAGCGCATTCTTGCCAGGAGGCAAATTTTCCCAGTCAGAATTTGTATTTTTCCCGGTCACCACATCAAACACAGTGTGCCCATCCCCTGCCCAGAGATCTATATTGTGGGAGAACATGCAGTCCCTGCCCACAATAATCTTCTTGCCAGAGTTAGCATGGAGTTCCAGATGTGACTCAAATGAACAGGAATCATTAATCAAGATAGATGATGTATATTCGCTATTGTAAACACGCGTAAGCACATCGGTGAAACGGCACTTCTCCCTTATTTTTATCTCGCTGTTGCCATTGCGGCCAATCACGATAAACCTACTGGGAGCATTAAACGCACACTCAGCACCAATCTCGATATAGGAGTTTGCCACTAGGTCAAAAGACAGGTTTTCCATGTGGCGGATGCGTTCCCCAAGGACAATGTGGTTGTTCCCGCCACGGAAAACAATACGGCCGATTATACCTGATACCCCTTCAATAGTGTTTCCATATGCATCTTCGTAACGCCCCTTGCCACAATCAAAATTATCCAATACCACCGGCCTTGGCATACGGAAGATATAATCTTTGATTTCACGGTAGCCAAAAGCCTCTATATCACGGCACATGTCCGGACCGGGGTTAATGCCCACCACATAATAATCGGCAGCCTTTCCCCGTACTGCACTCAAAGGGAACTGTGTCTTGTTATCTACTCCTGCCGGATTCCTTACAATAGAGAAATATACTTCTCTATCAAAATACTTTCTAAGTATTTCTTCAAATCTGGGAGATTTCATCCATGCAATGATTTTCCTGCCGCCGCTATTTTCCACCGCTGCCTTGGCCAGATAATAAAGCTCAATATCACTCTCAGGCATAATTTTAAGCAGCTCTTTTTTCTGCATCTCATAGATGCGGTTGTTAAAGCACCCCATGGTAAGTGAGGTGAAATCCGTAGAACTGAAATTCTTAAAGAATTCATTCCTATTCCTATGAAGGCGATAGGGAGCCTGGATAATGCGGTTGCCGCGAATAGCTACATCCAGACTTTCTTCTTTCCAGCTCTTCATGCGATCTTTCAATGCCTCAAAGAATCGTGTGCCCTTTTCGTTGTTCACCAATACAGCAGATGTTCCCTTACCATCGTGCATTTCTGGGTCATTTCTGGCAATACCCCAGAAATCTCCAATGGTCATATCGCCCTGACGAGGCAATCTGTTGGATGTACATGTAGCACAAGAGGTATTCTTGGCAAGCGATTTGAGATAAGCTATGAAATATGGATCTCTCTCCAAGGGCACTGAATACTTCGAGCCATCCTTGAAATAAGCGTTCACTCCTGCATGCCAGCCCCAAGGCGCCTTTTCTTTGAACTCCAGCCTTGCCAGAGGGTTGCCCCCCAGCACATCATGATGGTACTTCTGGAACACCTTGGAAGAAGTAATGCCATGGCAAAAGAGGTCTATAGTATAGAGGTTTTCATAATCTTTCCCTAAGCTTGCATATAGTCCAGCTGTCTGACAAGGCATGCCGGTGAACAAGACCATTTTCCCCTCTTCCAGCAATGCCTTTATGTCCTCATAGATATGTCCCATGTGGCTCTGCATGTATTTCGAGCCACGCAGCCTTGAAAGTTCTGCCTTGTCGCTTATCAAGATATGCTCTACCGTGAAATCATCACGATAAGCCGCACCGCATACATAGCCGCCTTTTTCCAGCACATATTCTGCCGCTACGGAAAACATACCGCCAGATGAGCTGATTTTCCTGGTCTCATCATTAGCCATCATAGCAAAGCAAGCAGGACGAGGACTATTTTTGTATACCGGGTGCTCGGAAATGCACTTAGTCAGGCAGATGCCACAATTGACGCATTTTTCCTCATCAATCTCAGGCTGCAAGAAACCATTCTGATTCTCACGTATGGTGATGGCATTCTTAGGGCAGACAGATGCACAGGCACTGCAACCAGTGCAATTTCCAGCTTCAGCAACCTGCATCACAGTATTAGAAAGATTTACACTGCCCTTTTCTGCAGACCTCGCCTGTTTCTGGACTATATTCGTATTTTTCAGCTCAGAAGCAGGCCTCTTAGGCTCATCCAACTTGTCTTTAAGCCACTCCCGACACCTTGTGCGTTCCTTTTTCATTATGGAATCTATCATCACATAATCCAGTGGCTCTAATAAATGCTCATCCGTCAATATGCGTCTAGGATCCTCCACAAGCCTGTCTTCAAACTTAAACAACTCCGACAGTGACTTGAACCTGGACACACCACGATGCCTATTCGTCATGGCTATAAAATTCTTTTTGAAGATAAGAGCAAAAGAAGCACCATGGCAGGAATCAGTCAGGATAAATTTGGCGTTGCTGAGGTAATAGAGCCAATCCTCCACCTGAAGATTCTCAATGCAATTGGGAAGTGTGGTCTTTTCTTTGTTCTCTTTAAATTTCCAGGGCAGTCCATCCAAAAGACTAATTATCTTTATACCGCCAAGCTTTTCCGCAATATGCCTTGCAGCCTCACATTTCTCCGGCGTGGGATCAAGGATATATGTAACCATAAAAGGCTCTTCTTCTTTATGGGCAGACTTCTTAATAATAGGAGTATAAATTTTCGGGTCTGCCAAAAATACAGGATCCAATACCTGCAGAGCCTTGATTCCATACTGCTCCCGGCACAAACGTACACCATCTGCTTCACGAACAGCTATGCCGTCCATCCTTGCCATATATCCAGATATAACCTTCCTCTCCTCAGGCGGTGCAAAATCTGTGCCATGTCCGAAAGAAACAGCATATGCAAGTTTCTTATTCTGCTCATCTACGAAATCGAAGTAGAAAAGTTTGCCAAAATTTTTACTGATGCCATAGTTCCAAACTTGGTCAGAACCTATGAGGAACGTATCACAGATATCGTTCAACTCATGCATTTCATTTGGCCTGTACTGCTTGCTGATATCGTAATGCTCCTTACCAAACCTGCGGGAATGAGTCTCCTCCCGCTCCACATCTCTTTCCGACAGAATGGGCTTGTCAATCATGAGGATAGATTTCCCCATAGAATCAACTACGCGGTTCAATGCGTAATAGGTCATGATGCTGCCATAGTTGCAACCGCTCCATAATCCCATGATGCCCACATCATATTTCTTCTCCTGTCCCATCAAGTTACATCTCCTATCTACAATTAATTATCCATAGCCCACAAAATCATTTCTCTATTGACACTGTCTCCCTATTTGCTACAATAATAGTAAGAATATTCTCTAGCAGAAGGAGGCCTTTCAAATGAAACTATTCCACGGCACTGACATCTTCAGTGCCGATAAAATCCTAAATGAAGGCATCTCCCTCTCACACGGACGCCCCTTCCTTGACTTTGGTCAAGGCTTCTATACCACGCCCCACCTGGCCCAGGCCATTGATTGGGCCGAAGGAACCATCTCACCTTGCGTCCTCAGTATGGAGCTTGATGAATCCAATCTCAAAATCAAGGGCTTTGACACGCCAAGCCGCGAATGGGCCGAATTTGTGATAAAAAATCGCTTTGGCTTGATTCCTCCTACAGAATTTGACTGTATTTACGGCCCCATGGCTGATTCTGGAGTCTCCCGTCTGTACGCTCGCTATCAAGCCCACAGACTTACTATGGAAGCTGCCATCAACAAAATTCGTGCCAATACCAACGGTTGGCAGTGGGTTGTTCTATCCAACAACGCCGTAAAACACATATCCAACATCAGAAAGGTGGTCTTATAAATGCTGTTTCAATCCTTACGCGTAGAAGTCATGAAATTCTTCGGTACTATAATGCTTATCCTCAAAGAACGCGGCTACTCTCGCGAAGAGCGGAAGAAACTGATCCGTGGCAGCGGTCTTATAGAGAAATGCCGGGAGTACGGCGGCGCACAATATGTACTTCACTATGACGTTTATGATTGGTGCAATTACCTCATGAACGGCTATCGCTGGCCCACAGGTGAGGAGCTGCGTAAATTCGCCAAATATGACCCCAGACTTGAAATGATGTTCTCCAGAACACAAACTAATGTTGCACAATGATTCTTGCCCCGCTGCCCTGCAGCGGGGCTTTTTCACTTACTCTTCCACCACAACCGTATTTCTGAGATCCGAATACATCTCCGCTGCCTCAGCCAGGCACCCCCTAAGGAAGGCCGCATGTTTATCCAATGCATCGCTCCCGCAATGGAAACGCAGGATTTCGCACAGGAAGTCCATATCATTCTTCTTCCACTGCGCCAGATTCTTATCTGCGTCCTCACAGCTCAGCATGTATTCCATCCCCCTGGCGGTTTCGATGAGGCCTGTAACTGATACGCGAAGCTCTCTATACTGCCCGTCGAAAGCCTCGGCCTGTTCTGCGCCGTCCTGGATTTTCTGCCACTTCTCTGCGAAATAATGCTCCAGCGCCTGCACCATCTGATGGCGCACAGCCTCACGCATGGCCTCCTGCAGCTTTTCAGCTGTCAGCTCCTCGTCATTCATATACATGATGGCATCCTCTAGGGCTACCCGCAGCTCTATGCCTTCTTCGACGGCCTCTTCCTGCCTGGCATCCTTGGCTGCTTCCCGTGCCTTTGCTTTCTGCGGCACCAGCTCCAGATACTCATCCCAAAACTCTCTGTTTGTAAGCTTCGGCAGGCCTTCCTTCATATTGTCCCGAACTGCATCGAAATACAGGTGGAGGCGCAGAATATTCAGGTCGTATTCTTCCTCCTGCCACTCCTGCTTCAGGCTGTCCGGCCTGCGGATCTCGCATTTGCGGGTCACCAGGTTGTATACTTCCATCTTCTTCTTGCCCTTGAACACGTTCTCCGAGGGGAACCAGTCCACCACAATGCCCTTCTTGCCCACGGACTTGCCGCCGGAGCCAATATCACGCACATCCTCCAGCTTGCAGATGTTCTTGCAGGCTTTGGTTTCTGCCGTTTTGCAGATGGCCTGCAGACGCCCCATCATTTCCTTCGGGTCCTCCGTGAAGCTCTGCCAGCCCTTCAGAATCTCTCTCAGAGCAGACAACAGCAATTCGGCGGAGGTGTAGTTGTAAGTGGACATGAAATGCTTGAAGAACCCGTTGATATAGCCGTACCACTCATTCTTGAAATCCGGGTTGTAGTTGCTGTGCACCAGGAACATGTTCCGGGGCAGGAAATAGTGGTCAATCATGCGGCGGGTGTTGAAGTCAAAGGGCGTGTGCCAGACGCAGATGCCGTTCAGAGATACGTGATGCACCCCCAGGCGGCGCCAGCTCCATTCGCAGTCATCCCCGCGAATGAAGCAGGGGATGGGATACTCCCCCTTGTAGAGGTCAAGGTTGAAGCAAGCGAACCACCAGGAAGAACTGACGAAGGTCTTCTCATAAATGTCATCGGTGACATTCAGGCATTTCATGGTGTCGTAGAGTTCACTTACATCTACCTGTCCATGATAGGGCTTCAGCCAGAAGGCATTCCTGACCGTGATGCTCTCGGAGCATATGTTCCTGTCAAAGAGATTCATCATGGCGCCATTTACGAAGGCATCCTTATACTCCTCCTTGAAGTATTCGCAAAGAGCCAGGGAGCGCAAAAAAGCTTCGGTGCACAGCTCCACATCATCATCCATGAAGATGCAGCGGGTATAGCCGCCGTCATTAGCCGCCATGAGCCCCCGTCCAAAGCCGCCGGCGCCGCCTGCATTCATATTGGGCAGGATGTCCACATGCTCATCGGCAAGATCAGCGGGCAGGCTCTGTCCATTGTCAGAGACAAACATATGCAGTTTGCCGCCCAGTTCCGGATGGGTGGACATCAGGCTTTGGAATTTCCTGATATTCTTGGTCACATACCTTTCCCGCTTGTAGGTGCAGCAAGCAATGGCCATCCTGTGGCTGCGCTGGGGTGCTGCATCCGTACACCAGGAAGCAGCTTCCAGAGAGAAGCCGCCCTCCTCGCAGAAGAGGCGCAGGGAAATCCCCTCCGTTTCGTCAGCAGCGGGCACAGGTACCAGCATGGAGCCGCCCTCCCCCAAATCGCATGCGGTTGAAGTCAGCGTCTCAGACATGACACCATGTATGACGGAGAGGGTGTGCCCCAGGATATCCAGGCGGCACTTGCCCCGGCCGGAAATCCGCAGATAGAGGCTCCCCAGCTCACAGTAGTGGTACCATTTCTCCGCGGCGAACAAGTTCATCCAGGTATCGAAGGAGCAGAGATGCCCCTGCACCATGCTACCGTCCAACTCCCCAAAGAATTTCTTTTCCCGATAAAAAAGCTCTTCCTGCTCGCTGAAGTCTCCGTCCGGCAGTACGATGTTCTGCAGTGTATATGTCCTGATATCTTTCATGCTCTTGCTCTTCTCCTTCTGCTTATTTGGCGGCCATGCCGAGATTCCAGATAGTCTGTATGCGGTGCTTGCGCTTCAGCCAGGCGGCATGCCTTTTCTTGGCAGGTCCCAGGTCATACTGAGAGGACTGATTGGCTAGATACTCAACATGGTTCAACAGGCTCTCGCTCAGGGTATGGACGTCCGTAGCGCCTACGGCGCTTAGGGAGCCGTAGATACTGTCGTGGAAATTCTTCCTGGTGGCGATTACCACGGGCAGACAGCGTTCCTCCTCATCCAGCTCGGATACCTCTTTCACCGGGGCGCCCCAGAATTCATCTACATTTTTCTTCGTAACTACAAAGAAAGCCAGTTTCCGCTCCCAGCCATGGTCTTTCAGATAGACATAGAGATTCTTCCCCATGCCCCCTACACCGTAGAAAGCCACTCTGTCTATCCCGCCGAAAAACTCCTTCAGCTCGGTTTCTTCTGTGAATTTCATGCAGTATCTCTCCTTCAAATCTCTTTCAGCAGTTTGTAATCTATGCAAGTGGTGCGGTACTTTCCGCGATGAAAGGCAAAATAGACAGTAGTCAGCAGTTCCCCCACGTACCCAAGGTATCTTTCCGGCCTGGCTATCCCCTCTCGCTCATAATGCTCCTGCATGCTCTGCAGTACCCTGAACATGAAGCGGCAATAATCCAAGTAAATATCTCTCCTGGCGATTAACATGTTGTTTGGATAATGAATCTGGCCTTCAAAGAAATCCCTTGAATACTTCGCTATCTCGGAATCTTCACTCGCTATGAATCTGAGCATTGTTTCATAGTCCAGTTCATCCATGGTAGTGACAGGAAGATTGGCAAAGTACTTATGAACAGTAGGAAATGTCAACCTTGGTGTTGTGAGCAGGACATCCACCGTGCCTCTGGCCATAGCTTCCTTTACTTCTTCCGTCAACACAAAATGTCTCCGATAGTGGCAGAGACCAAGATATTTGGCCTTGGGTGCTTTCTGCCAGAGCCAGTATGCCACTGTGAGTTCAGAATACAGATGGTTATACCTGGAGATATTGCCTGCTTCTGCATCGTCATATTCAATCAGCCCGACCTGCTTCCCATCAAGGTCTGCTGCGCCCCCCAGCACGGGATGTAAGTAATCCGGCAGGTTATCCTTCCGTACTTCAGCATCCTTCTTGGACGTTGCCAGGGCGATATAGAGCAGATGTTCCTGCACATAATCCCGGATACGCCCCAAAGCTTCTTCGCTTAAAGGTACCTGAGTCATGGGGTAGAATGTGAATTTTTCTTTCGGACGTTCCTTAGAAAATATCTCAAGCATGGAATAATCATGAGGATTCCTTTGGACTATCAATTCTGGGCAGGCCTCACTGATTTGTTTTATGCCCTGCTCTCCCAATAGCTCTGTCATGCGCTGGAGGCCGATTATTTCTTTTGGCTCCCGGCCTAGTTCTTTTAGCAGGGTTAAGACTTCTTGGTGATATTTTTCTTGCAGGGACAAATGTACCTCTGCTTCAGGATACTTTTCTATGGCATCTTTAATCTCTATACAAGGGCGACTACAGTAGGTGTTTCCCTGACCGTTCATCTTAGTGACGGCAAAAGCTTTTATGTCCTCTCCCCTGCCTTGAGCTTCCAGATATCTGCAATATTCCTCAGCTATGAGGCCTCTGCCGTATAGTATGAGTTTGCTCACCTGCTGTCCCTCCCCTGCAAATTTTTTGCGCACGCAAACAAGCCAAGCGTATCAGCACGCTTGGCTTGCAAAAGACAATATAAAATTGGCAGGGCAAATTACAGACGCATTATTCTGAATTGTATCAGATAATTCGCCACTATGCCCCCCCCCCCTACGGACATATGTCTATTCTGATTATACACAAGAGATACGAATGCTACTTTTTCCATTTTTTGTAACATCCTGGACGCACACTCCTTGCAAAATCAGAATCCATAAAGGGCAAAATCATCTCCCCTAGGATAGCACAAACAAAAAAGATTTGCAAGGGATAATAAAACACCTTACTAACACTTCTTGTAGAAATATAGTGGAAATTTCCATCTAAAAGTAGAAATATGGTAGAAATATGATATTTTTCATCTTACCTTACTTCCCGCACAGTGCCGTAGCCAGCACCTCGTCCATGTGCTCCACAGGGACGAACTCCAGCTTCTCCCTTACCGTCTCGGGAATATCTTCGATATCCCGCTCGTTTTCCTTGGGCAGGATAATGGTCTTCATGCCCTCGCGATAGGCAGCCAGCACCTTTTCCTTGAGGCCGCCGATGGGCAGCACATTGCCCCTAAGGGTGATTTCCCCCGTCATGGCCACATCGCTCCTGACCTTCTTCCCCGTCAGGGCGGAAATCATGGCGGTGGCCATGGTGATGCCGGCTGACGGCCCATCCTTGGGGATGGCGCCTTCCGGCAGATGGATGTGGATATCGTTCTTCTCGTAGAAGTCCTCATCCAGCTTGAACTTCTGGGCGCGGCTGCGGATGTAGCTGAGGCCTGCCTGGGCAGACTCCTGCATCACATCCCCCAGCTGCCCCGTGAGGATCAGCTTGCCCTTGCCCTTAAGCACCGTGACCTCCGTGGGCAGGGTATCGCCCCCCACTTCCGTCCAAGCCATGCCCGTAGCCAGCCCCACCTGGGGCTTCTTCTCCGCCTTGGTCTCCAGGAACTTGGCCCGTCCCAGGAAGTCCTTGAGATTAGTCTTGGTGACCTTGATGGGAGCATCCTCTCCCTCCACGATCTTGCGGGCAGCCTTGCGGCAGACCTGGCCGATGACCCGCTCCAGCTCGCGCACGCCGGACTCACGGGTGTACTCCTGGATGATTTTCTGGAGCACCGTGGTGCCAAGGGAAATATCCTTGCTCCTGAGACCGTTCTCCGTGCGCTGGCGCCCCACCAGATAGCGCTTGGCTATCTCCAGCTTCTCGATTTCCGTATAGCTGGACAGGGTGATGACCTCCATGCGGTCACGCAGGGCGCGGGGTATATTGCTGAGATTGTTGGCCGTGATGATCCACATGACCTTGGACAGGTCAAAGGGCAGCTCGATATAGTGGTCGCTGAAGGTGTTGTTCTGGGCAGGGTCCAGCACCTCAAGCAGGGCCGCGGCAGGGTCTCCCCGGTAGTCATTGCCCAGCTTGTCCACTTCGTCCAGCAGGAACAGGGGATTCTTCGTGCCCGTATGCCTGAGGCTCTCGATGATGCGCCCGGGCATGGCGCCCACGTAGGTGCGGCGATGGCCCCGAATCTCTGCCTCGTCCCTGATGCCCCCCAGGGAAGCCCGGACGAACTCGCGGCCCGTAGCCCTGGCCACGGAAGCGGCCAGGGATGTCTTGCCCACCCCCGGGGGACCCACCAGGCAGAGGATAGGCGCCCGCTTGTCCTCTGCCAGCTGCTGCACAGCCAGATAGTCCAGGATCCTGTCCTTGACCTTGGTGAGGCCGTAGTGGTCATGGTCAAGCACCCGCTTGGCTTCGTTGATGTCCACCTGCAGCTCGGACTCCTTGCACCAGGGCAGGTCCAGGAGCCAGTCAAGGTACGTCCTGATGACGCTGGTCTCGGAGTTCATGTTGTTCATGCCGTCCAGGCGCTTGAGCTCCTTTTCCACAGTCTCCTTGACCTTGTCAGGGTACTCCCCCTCTTCCAGGCGCTTGCGGTATTCCTCGATCTCGCTGGTGCGGTCATCCTTGTCCCCCAGCTCTTTGTGGATGGCCTTGATCTGCTCCCGCAGGTAGTAGTCCTTCTGGATCTTCTCCATCTGCTTGCGCACCTGCACGCCGATCTTCTGCTCCATCTTCATGAGCTCTATTTCATGCGCCAGGACAGCATAGAGCTTTTCCATGCGGTCCTTGATGTCGATGCAGGACAGCAGTTCCTGCTTGGTCTCCACCTTGAGGTTCAGATGGCTGGCGATGAGGTCCGCCAGGCGGCCCGCGTCGTCGATGATGGCCACGGACACCAGGGTCTCGGCGGGGATTTTCTTGGAGAGCTTCACCCACTCCTCAAACTCATGGCTCACGCCACGGGAGAGAGCCTCCATTTCGAGGGAACTGGGCTGCTCGTCCTCGTAAGCGGTGACCGCCGCCTCGTCGTAGTTCTCAAGGGCCTGGAAGCCCTCGATTACACCGCGCACCAGGCCTTCCACCAGCACCCGCATGGTGCCGCCGGGCATCTTGATGAGCTGGCGCACCTCGGCAATGGTGCCTGTCTCATAGAGATCCTTGGCCTCGGGAGCATCAACCTCCGCATCACGCTGGGTGATGAGCAGGATTCTCCTGTCCCCCACCATGGCCTGCTCCAGGGCTTCCATGGAGCGCTCCCGGGCCACATCAAGGTGTATGATCATATATGGAAAGACCGTCATGCCCCGCAGGGGGAGCACCGGCAGCGTCCTAGTCTCTGCCATTGTCATTCCTCCTATACTCGCGTTCGGTGAAATTTACCAAAACTGGTTTGGTTACGAACGCTGTATATACGGATCCGTAAACATTTGCCTTCGCTTGTCAAATATCAACGGTCTCCAGTATAAAATCCGATATATATTAAGATAAGGCGCTGCTCAGGCAGCGCCTTATCCGTAAGTCCTGCCGATCAGGCAGATTCTTCTTTTTTGCTCTGGCCGGCCTTAGCAATGGTGAGAACCGGATCCTTGCGCGCCGTGATGGCCTCCTTGGTGACCTTGCAGGCAGAGACACCCTCTACGGAGGGAATCTCATACATGACGTTGCGCATGATGCTCTCCAGGATGGAGCGCAGGCCACGGGCACCTGTCTTCCTCTTCAAGGCCTCCTTGGCAATCTGGCGCAGGGCCTCCTCCTCGAAGGAGAGCTTGACTCCGTCCATCTCCAGCAGGCGCTGGTACTGCTTCACCAAAGCGTTCTTAGGCTTGGTGAGGATGCTCACCAGAGCGTCCTCATCCAGGGAATCCAGCGTCACCACGATGGGCAGGCGGCCGATAAACTCTGGGATGAGCCCGTTCTTCAAGAGATCCTCCGGCAGCACCTTGCTCAGGGTCTCGCCGATATTCCGCTGCTTCTTGGACTTGATGGAAGCCCCGAAGCCCATCTGCTTCTGGCCCAGGCGAGCCTCGATGACCTTCTCGATGCCGTCGAAGGCACCGCCGCAGATGAAGAGGATATTGGTGGTGTCAATCTGGATAAGCTCCTGATGGGGGTGCTTGCGCCCGCCCTGGGGCGGCACAGAAGCAGTAGTTCCCTCCAGGATCTTCAGCAGGGCCTGCTGCACGCCCTCACCCGACACATCACGGGTGATGGACGGGTTCTCGGACTTGCGGGCAATCTTGTCAATCTCGTCGATGTAGATGATGCCCCGCTCCGCCTTTTCCACATCATAGTCGGCAGCCTGGATGAGCTTCAGGAGGATGTTCTCCACATCCTCGCCCACATAGCCTGCCTCCGTGAGGGCGGTGGCATCGGCGATGGCGAAGGGAACCTTGAGAATCCTTGCCAAAGTCTGCGCCAGCAGGGTCTTGCCGCTACCGGTGGGCCCCAGCATGAGGATGTTGGACTTCTGCAGCTCAACATCATCGCTCTTGCCCTGCCCGGAATTGACACGTTTGTAGTGGTTGTACACAGCCACGGAGAGGGATTTCTTCGCCTCTTCCTGGCCGATGACGTACTGATCCAGAATAGCGCGGATGTCCTTCGGTTTCGGGACGTCCTTGAGCTCTACCTCTACATCTTCGCTGAATTCTTCCTCGATGATCTCGTTGCAAAGCTCGATGCATTCATCACAAATATAGACCCCCGGCCCAGCCACAAGTTTTCTCACCTGTTCCTGGGTCTTGCCGCAGAAGGAGCATTTCAGCTGGCCCTTGTCATCCCCAAACTTCAGCATGACATCACCTCCTATTCCTTGCCGGTCTTCTTAGCGGGTGCTTTCTTGGGACGGGTGATGACCTCGTCGATGAGGCCGTAAGCCTTGGCTTCCTCGGCACTCATGAAGTTGTCACGTTCCGTGTCCTGATTGATCTTGTCGCGCTCCTGGCCCGTATGGCGTGCCAGGATGTCATTGCCGACTTCGCGCAGGCGCAGGATTTCCTTGGCCTGGATCTGGATGTCGGTGGACTGGCCCTGGGCGCCGCCCAAGGGCTGATGGATCATGATGCGGGCCAGAGGCAGGGCATAGCGCTTGCCCTTGGCACCGGCTGCCAGCAGGAGCGACCCCATGCTGGCTGCCTGCCCGATGCAGATAGTGGACACATCAGGCTTGATATACTGCATGGTGTCATAGATGGCAAGGCCTGCCGTCACCACGCCGCCCGGGCTATTGATGTAGAGATGGATGTCCTTGTCAGGATCCTCTGACTCCAGGAAAAGCAGCTGGGCTACTACTGAATTGGCTACGTTATCGTCGATGGGCCCCCCCAGGAAGATAATCCTGTCTTTCAGGAGGCGGGAATAGATATCATAAGCCCGCTCCCCACGACTGGAACGCTCCACGACCATAGGTACATAGTTCATTTGTCTACCCCCATTAGGGAATCCGAAAAGTATGAGAGGGATTAGGCAATGCTGTCAATGATGAACTGCGCCGTCTTCTTGCGGAGCACGGTGGCAGCCAGATCGCCCAGGCGTCCCTGTTCCTTGATGATCTTCTGGACCTGCTTCGGGGTAGCGCCGTACTGCATGGCCATCAGGGCAACTTCCTGATCAAGGTCCTTGCCCTCAACCTTGATGTCCTCAGCCTTGGCAACTTCCTCCAGCATCAGATCCGTACGTACATTCTTCTCCGCAGTCTCGCGATAATCCTCCCTGATTTTTGCAATATCTGTGCCAGCGAACTGGAGATACTGCTCCATCTTCATGCCCTGCTGCTCGAGGCGCATGGACATTTCCTGGATCATGGCCGTCACGCGGTTGTCGATCATCACGGCGGGGATATCCACGGTGATGTTCTCGCTGGCCTTCTCGATGACAGCGGTGCGCTGGTCGTTCTCAGCCTTGCGCTCGGCATTCTGCTCCAGGTTCTTGCGGATATCAGCGCGGAGCTCTTCGAGAGTCTCAAACTTGCTGACCTTCTTGGCCAGCTCATCGTCCAAGGCGGGCAGTTCCTTGCGCTTGATGCTGTGGATCTTGCACTTGAACACAGCAGCCTTGCCAGCCAGATCCTTGGCATGGTACTCCTCGGGGAAGGTCACGTTCACATCGCGCTCTTCCTCAACCTTGGCGCCGATGAGCTGCTCCTCGAAGCCGGGGATGAAGCTGCCGGAACCAATCTGCAGAGGATAGTCCTGGCCCTTGCCGCCCTCGAAGGCCACGCCGTCTACGGAGCCATCGAAATCAAGGGTGATGAAGTCGCCATCCTGCACCTCGGAGCCCTCGGGAGCATCCACCATGGTGCCCTGGCGCTCCTGCATGTTCTTGAGCTGCTTCTCCACATCCTCATCCTTGACCTCTTCCACGACTTTCTCAATGTGGAGGCCCTTGTACTCGCCAAGGGTGACCTCAGGACGGGGAGTGACAGTAGCCTTGAACACCAGGTCCTTGCCCTCTTCCAGAGTCTCGATCTCAACTTCGGGACGGGTCACGGGCACAATATTCTGCTCCTTGAAAGCCTCATCCAGGGACTGGGGGCCGAGGAAGCTGTCAAAAGCCTCCTGGAGCACATATTCCTTGCCCAGGTGGTTCTCCACGATCCTCTGGGGAGCCTTGCCCTTGCGGAAACCGGGGATATTCACGCGGTTTGCGAGGCGCTTGCAAGCGCGCTCCTGAGCCTTTGCAACCTCTGCTGCCTCAACTTCAATAGTAAGAGTGACCTGCTGGTTCTCTCCGTTTGCTGCCGTAACTTTCATTGTCTAAAATGACCTCCTGTTTTATCCATTTCCAATAGGGCCTTTTACAGCCATACTTCAAGAATCATAACACAAAGCGCACAGAATTACAAGCAATTCTGTGCGCTCAGGGACTAAAAAGTCAAAAAATCAATGCATAAATCAGAGCAAATCCTTCATGCGCTCCAAGGGAGTGCTGAGGTCCATGTGCCCGGCGATGGTCTCCACGGGGCTGCCCTCGATGAGGATCTGCACCTGCTTCACCTCGGGGAACTCCGTGAGGGTGTTCACGATGGAGCCCACCAGCATCTCCTCGCCGGTGGAGCCGCCCACGAAGTGCTTCACCAGATCCTTGGAGAAGTCCACCTTGGCCACGCCGCCCTCCAGCTTCACGCTGCGGAGCTTGGCCTGCCTGGGGATGATGACGCTCTGGTTCTTGTCCTTGGTACCCTGCATGAGAGACTTCACAGCCTCGGCATACTTGTCCCCGGCAGCATTCACCTTGAACTTGCGCTTCACGGCGATGAGCTTGGTGCCATCGGCATTGGGATAGTAGACCTGAGTGCTTATCTCCTGGGGCTTCTCTTCCTTCTTCTCCTGCTTCGCAGGCTCAGGCACCTGCTTTTCCTGCACCTTGGTGACGGCGCCGGAAGACCCGGAGGAACTGCTGGTGCCCTGCCCCTCCTGGCAGCCTGCCGTCACCAGCAGAGCCATCATCAGCAGGCAGGCGGCCAGCCATCTCTTGCTTGCAAAAATCTTCATCTATGTCCCCTCCTAGTGCTCAATCCCCAAAATAACGGCTGATGCCACGCACAATGGCCTTGGCCAGGGTGTTCTGATATTTGTCGTCCCCCAGCAGTTTTTCCTCCCTGGGATTGGTGATGAAAGCCAGTTCCAGCAAGGTGGCGGGCATGGAGGAATGCTTGATGACGTAGAAGTTAGCCGTGCGCACCCCGCGGCCCGCCAGGCCGCCGTCTTTCAGCAGCTCATCGTAGATGTAAGTGGCCAGCTGCTGCCCACGGGCAGAGCCGGGGAAGTAATAGGTCTCCATGCCCTTGGCGGCAGGATTGGAAAAGGCGTTGCAGTGAATGGAAACGAAGATATTGGCACCGGGAGCGTACTCGCCCACGTTGACCCTGGCCTGCAGCTCCTGCCTGTCAGAGGCGTTGGGGCCATACACATCCACGTCCCTGTCGCGGGTCATGACCACCCTGGCCCCGGAGGCCTCCAGCAGGGACTTGACCTTCTTGGACACAGCCAGAGTCGCGGTCTTTTCCGCCAGGCCCGTGGGGCCCACCGCCCCGGAGTCGCTGCCGCCATGGCCGGGGTCAATGACAACGGTGCGCCCCTTGACCCCCTTGAAAGTCTCTCCCTGGTTCAGCGGCTCGCTGAAGATATCCACCACCAGGCGGTAGGGCTTGCCTGCCTTGTGGTCGGCCTTTTCCTCGTGAACCTTGTACATATCATCGGTCACGATGCTGCCAAGGTCGATGACCACCTGGGTGTGACGCCTTTCCAGCTCATTGATGGTCAGGCGCTTGGCCACGGAGCTGCTCAGCTTGATATCTTTCTTGAGCTTGCCGGGCTGGGTATTCTTCATATCCAGCACCAACTGCTTGCGGACAAAGGTCTTGGCCACCACCTGGTACTCCAGGCCATCGCGGTCCATGCCGATCTCGATGCGGTAGGCCTTTTGGCCCTCCACCTCGGTCTCATAGGATTTGAAATAATTGAGCTCATGCACCGGGGCCTTCCCTGCCTCAGCGCTGCCCTGGGGCAGAACCAGCATGGAAAGGACCATCACCAGGAGCACCGCCGCCGAAAATCCCCGGCGGAAAAACTTGCACATCAAAAGGACTCCTCCCTAGTAAACAACCAACGAACAAACTTCCGTAACATTTTAGTTTCCTTTTCTGAGAAATTCCTGCAAAACAGACTTATTCTTGCAAAAGGCGCAAAGCCTCGGCCTCCGCCTCCGCAGTTTTTTCCTCATCACGGCTGATTTCTATCTTGAGGTAGTCGCCTTCCCCTGCCTCCTCGGGCAGGAAAGCCTTGGGGAAATTCACCTTCTTTTCCTCCTCGCCCAAGAGCAGCACAGCCAGGTTTCCTTCAAAGCGGTCAAGATAAGCTGAGATCATTGCTGGGTGCCTCCTTTCTCCACGGAAATGTCATACCCCTTGCCGTCTGTCACCAAGGTGATGGTGCCGTTCTTGTCGGTCTCATAGACCTTCATTTTCAGTGCCTGGTACTTCTTCAGGGTCTCCTTGTGGGGGTGGCCGTAGTCGTTACCCTCGCCGCAGGAGATAAGCCCCACTTCCGGCTCCACAGCCCTCAGCCATTCCTTGGAAGAGGAGGTCTTGCTGCCGTGGTGGCCGGACTTGAGTACCTGGCTTTTCACCTCGCTGCCCAAAGGAGATGCCAGTATCTCCTTTTCCTCCGGCCCTTCGCCATCGCCGGTGAACATCATCTTGAAGTCACCGAAAATAAGCTGGCCTATGACAGATTCATTGTTGGGGTCATGCTTGTAGCCCTGCTTAGCCCCCTTGGCTGCCAGTTCCTCGGTGGGAGCCAGCACCTTGAAGCTCGCTCCGCCCCCCAGGTCCAGGACGTCACCTGCCTTGAGGCCGTGGCGCTTGATGTCCTTGGCCTTGAGCTCCTTCATATAGCGCAGGTAGATCTTGGAAGTTGAGGGCATGCCATTGTCGTAGACCTCCCCCACCTCGAAATCTGAAAGGATCACGTCCATGCCCCCGATATGGTCAGCATGGGGATGGGTGAGGATCACCTTGTCCAGCCGCTTCACCCCGGCTTCCTTCAGCTCGGCCTTGAGCTTTTCCTGCTCGTCCACGTCGCTGGTGTCCACCAGCACCGTCTGCGCCCCGGTCTCGATGAGGATGGCATCGCCCTGGCCCACATCCAGCATCTTCACCGTGATCTTGGCCTGCGCCTTCGCCGTCTCTGCAACGCTTCCGCCTGAGGTGGCCGCGCTGCTGCCGCCTGTCCACTGGGCGCAGCCCGTCAGCAGCACCGACAGCATCAGGAGCACGCCCAAGAACACGCCTATTTTCTCACGCATTGCCTTCGCCTCCCAAAATATAATGCTCTATGCCATAGGCCACCCCATTCTCTGCCACCGTGGGCATGATGAAGTCAGCCTTCTCCTTCAGCTCCGGCTGGCCGTTGCCCATGACCAGGGCTGTGCCTACCGTGTCCATCATCTCCAGATCATTGAGGCCGTCCCCAAAGGCATAGCTCTGCTCACGGGGCAGGCCCAGCTTCTCCAAGGCGTGCTCGATGCCCGTGCCCTTGGTCACTGCCGTGGCGTAAAGCTCCATGTTCTTCAGATGGGCAGGGTCCATGAGGCCTGTCAGCCCCGGCCAGTTCAAGAGCTTGTCAAAGAGGCCGTTGCCGCCGGGATTGTCGCAGACAAACTCCATCTTGTAAACATCAATGTCCTCAAGGCTGAAGTCCTCCACGAAATTCTTCAAGGAAACATCAATGCCCACATAGAAGCGCCTCACCTGGTCAAACTCAGGCCGCAGGTAAATCTTCTCCTTGCCCTCCAGCACGTACTGCACCTTGCGCTCTTCGCAGAGCCTCACGATCTCCTGCACGGTCTCCCGGGGCAAGGGTTGGTCATTCAGGACCTGCCCCTCGCAGAGCACCAAGGCGCCGTTCATGAGCACAAAGCCATTGAACAGCCCCGGCTGCAAAAGTTCCTCATCCAGATAGGCCAAGGGCCTGCCGCTGGCAATGAAGGCATAGTGCCCCGCCTGCCGCAGCTTCCTGATGGCGCCCTTCACCTCCGGGGTCAGCTTCGTGTGCCCCTTGCGTATATCAATGAGGGTGCCGTCTATATCGAAAAAAACCGCTTTCTTCATGCAATCCCACCTTTTTAAGACTCGACTAACCCCTATACTACTAGATTTCCTATACTTATTCAAGAGAAAAAGCACCCGGCTGCCTAAGTTCAGCCGGGTGCTCCCCTCTTACTTTATGAAGCTGTCAATGGCCTTGCTGAGTTCCTCTAGAGCCTGCCGGTCCTCATGCTGCACCGCTTCCACGATGCAGTGTTCCATGTGGTCCTTGATGATGACACGGCTGACGCCCTTGAGGGCGCTGTCCACTGCCGCCAGCTGGGTCAGCACCTCCGTGCAGTCCCTGCCGTCCTCCACCATCTTCTTGACGGACTGGAGGTGTCCTATGAGGCGGGCCAGGCGGTTGGCCACCCTCTTGGTCTGGGTGTGGCTGTGCTTGTGGGGATGGCGGTGGACAATCTCGCCGTCCACCATGATGTGCTCATGCCCCAGCTCCACTGCCAGGTTCTTGTCCACATCTACGCGCTTCATATCATTCCACCGAGAGGGTGACATTCTCGCCGTTGATGTTCCACTCCTTGACATGGGCCACGTCCGTGCCATAGGACACTTCATCAGCCAGGGTCACTGAGCGCAGCAGGGCTTCGTTCTCGGCTTTCTTCACGATGGCCATGAGCTTGTCACTCTTGGAGAGGCCCACCTTGATGTGGTCGGTGACCTCATAGCCGTTCTCCTTGCGCATGGTCTGCACCTTGCTGATGATCTCGCGCAGGAAGCCTTCCTCCAGCAGCTCTTCACTGAGGGTGGTTTCCAGGGCAATGGCCACTTCGCCATAGCTCTGGCAGTTGTAGCCTTCGGCCTGGCTCATGGCAATCTCCACTTCTTCAGAGGTGAGAGCATACTCGGTGCCATCGGCCAGGGTGACCTTGAGGCTGCCCTCTTTGTCCATGGCTTCCTTGGCCTTACGGCCGTTCATGGCAGCGAGAGCGCTCTTCACGGCCCCCATGTTCTTGCCCACCTTGGGGCCAAGAGCGCGGAAGTTGGGCTTGAAGGTGTAGACAGTGAAGTCTTCCATATCTTCCTTGAAGACCACTTCCTTCACATTCAGCTCGTCCTCCACGATTTCCTTGAAGAAATCATCCAAGGTGCCCTCGGCCTTCACATACATATGGCCGATGGGCTGGCGGTTCTTGATATTGGCCTCGTTGCGGGCAGCGCGGCCCAGCACCACGATGGAGAGCACCAGTTCCATGTTCTTCTCCAGCTCGGTGTCGATGAGGGCCTCATCAGCCACGGGATAATCTGCCAGATGCACGGACACGGGGGCAGCCTTGTCGATGCTGCAGACCAGATTGCGGTAGATGCTCTCAGTCATGAAGGGAATCATGGGAGCAGCAGCCTTGGCAGTGGTCACCAGCGCCGTGTAGAGGGTCATGTAGGCATTGATCTTGTCCTGCTCCATGCCTTTGGCCCAGAAGCGGCTGCGGCTGCGGCGCACATACCAGTTGGAAAGCTCATCCACAAAGGACTGCAGGGCCTTGGCGGCCTCCGTCACGCGATAGTTCGTGAGGCAACTGTCCACTTCCTTCACCATGGTGTTCAAGCGGGACAGGCACCACTTGTCCATGACGCTGAGCTTGTCGTACTCCAGGCTGTACTTGGTGGCATCGAACTCGTCGATATTGGCGTACAACACGAAGAAGGCGTAGGTGTTCCACAGAGTGCCCATGAATTTCCTCTGGCCTTCCTGCACCGCCCCATCATGAAAGCGGTTAGGCAGCCAGGGAGCGCTGTTCTCATAGAAGTACCAGCGGATGGCGTCAGCGCCGTGCCTTCTGAGGGCGTCCATGGGGTCAACGGCATTGCCCTTGGACTTGGACATCTTCTGACCGTTCTCATCCTGCACATGGCCCAGCACGATGACATTCTTGTAAGGAGCCTTGTCAAAGAGCAGGGTGGAAATGGCAATTAGGGAGTAGAACCAGCCGCGGGTCTGGTCCACCGCCTCAGAGATGAAATCTGCCGGGAAGTGCTTCTCGAAGATGTCTTTGTTCTCAAACGGATAGTGCCACTGGGCAAAGGGCATAGCACCGGAGTCAAACCAGCAGTCGATGACCTCGGGCACACGATGCATTTCCTTGCCGCATTCAGGGCATTTAATGGTAACCTTGTCGATGTAAGGACGATGCAGCTCGATTTCCTCGGGGCAGTTGTCGCTCATTTCCTTCAGCTCGGCAATAGAGCCAATGGCGTGCTGATGGCCGCACTCGCACTCCCAGACAGGCAGCGGCGTGCCCCAGTAACGATTGCGGGAGAGGCCCCAATCCTGCACATGCTCCAGCCAGTCGCCGAAGCGGCCCTCGCCAATGGATTTCGGAATCCAGTTGACGGTCTTGTTGTTGGCGATGAGCTTGTCCTTCACGTCCGTCATCTTGATGAACCAGGTCTCACGGGCATAGTAGATGAGGGGGGTATCGCAGCGCCAGCAATGAGGATAGCTGTGCTCGAACTTGGGGGCCTTGAAGAGTTTGCCGCTCTTTTTCAGATCCTCAAGGATCAGGGGGTCAGCATCCTTGACGAAGACGCCGGGCCAGTCGGTGTCTGCCGTCATCTCGCCCTTGTTGTCCACGAACTGCACAAAGGGCATATCGTACTTGCGGCAGACCCGGTTATCGTCCTCACCGAAAGCCGGGGCGATGTGGACGATGCCGGTACCGTCGGAGGTGGTGACATAGTCATCGCAGACCACATAGAAAGCCTTTTTCTTCAACTTGTCCACAGCGTAGTCATACAGAGGCTCGTATTCCTTGTACTCAAGGTCTTTGCCCTTGCAGGTGGCGAGAACTTCGCGCTCCCCTTCCACGCCTTCGAAGACGGTGTCCACCAGGGCTTCGGCCAGGTAGTAGACAGTGCCGTCCACCTTGATTTTCACATAATCAACCTCGGGATTCACGCAGAGGCCCAGGTTGGAAGGCAGGGTCCAGGGAGTGGTGGTCCAGGCCAGGAAGTAAGCGTCCTCGTCCTTGACCTTGAATTTCACCATGGCGGAACGCTCTTTCACGTCCTTGTAGCCCTGGGCTACCTCATGGGAGGACAGGGGAGTGCCGCAGCGGGGGCAGTAAGGCACGACCTTGTGCCCCTTGTACAGGAGGCCCTTGTTCCAGATTTCCTTCAGGGCCCACCACTCGGACTCGATGAAGTCATTCTCATAGGTGATGTAGGGATGGTCCATGTCGGCCCAGAAGCCTACCACATCGGAGAACTCCTCCCACATGCCCTTGTACTTCCAGACGGACTCGCGGCACTTCTTGATGAAGGGTTCGATACCGTATTCCTCGATCTGCTCCTTGCCGTTGATACCCACCAGCTTCTCGACTTCCAGCTCCACCGGCAGGCCGTGGGTATCCCAGCCGGCCTTGCGCAGGACTTTCTTGCCCTTCATGGACTGGTAGCGGGGCAGCATATCCTTGATGACACGGGTCAGCACATGGCCGATATGGGGTTTGCCGTTAGCCGTAGGCGGACCATCGTAGAAAGTGAAGGTATCGCAGCCCTCACGCTGATCAATGGCCTTCTGGGCAATGCCCTCTTTTTTCCAGAATTCTTCTACTTCCTTCTCACGGGTGACGAAGTCAAGGTTGGTGTCAACTTTGCTATACAAATGAATTCCCCCTAAAAAATATATAAGCCTGCATCCCAAACAGGATGCAGGCTTTACCTACACTTATACCACCTATTTGCCACGTACCATCATACGCTGCTTCGTAACGGGAAGAACCGGCGGGGCTTACGTCCTGGGATTTCAGCCTGCTGCTCCGAAGTGATGTTCAGCCCGCCCTACTAGCCCCCGGCTCTCACCAATCCCGGTTCGCTGCGACGTTCCTGCGTGCCTACTGTCTTCATCAACGCATTTACATATTGACAAAAGGTATTCTACCATAAGATAATACGTTTTTCAATAAAACAAGCATATTTTCTCATGAAAAAACCCGGAAGGCAAACACCCTCCGGGATAAAATCCAAATGGAGCTGATGACCAGGATTGAACTGGTGACCTTATCCTTACCAAGGATACGCTCTGCCGACTGAGCTACATCAGCGCTCTGATACCATCGCCTCTCTGCGACAGCACCTATAGTATATCATCGTGCTTTACCTGTGTCAACATACTTTTCAATTTTTTCTCAGCTATTGCCATTTCCACTGCTTTTTACATATGTTGTTGACGGCATCACTTGACAGAAATGCCATGGATCTCCTCTGCTATGCGAACCAGTGCATCAACCGTCCGCACGCCCGGTGTAATCTCCGACAGCTTGACCTTCACAAAGTGGTTTTCCTTGACTGCTGTCACATTGGCCAGCTGGGGATTGCCCTTGATGGCTGCTACCTTCTGCTGGAAATCATCATCATTGCGCACTCCGCTGCTGTAATCCGCGATAATGATGTACTCAGGGTCTGCCGCTACCACATTTTCCCAGCTGACAGCTGCCCAGGTCTTGTCTACCCCGGCATTTTCCATCACATTCTCGGCACCAATGAGCTTGAGAATATTGGTGGTATAGCCCTTGAAAGCGGTGAAGGGCTTGCCATCGCTGGCATCGTAAACGAAGATTTTCTTCTTGGGCAGCTTCTCGATCTTGCCCTGCACTGAAGCAAGCTTATCCTTCTCGGATTTCACCCAGGCATCTGCCTTGTCCTTGACACCGAAAATCTCTCCCAGCTTCTGCATATCTTCAAAAACCGTATCCAGGTTGGCATCAAGCTTCTGCATGGAGGAAGGGACATATATGGGCACATTCTTGGCTGTAATCCTCTCTGCCGGGATGCCCCGCTTGGTAAAGGGAACCTCCCAGCCGGTGGCAAAATCCGGGTTCTCAGCCATGAAAGTCTCATACGAGGGCCATTTATCCGAAAGGACTTTCACCTTATCATAAGCCGCCTGCAGGGGAGGATAAATCTCCTCTTCCTTCATGGCCGTACCTGCCATCTTGTCTTCCAGTCCCAAGGCAAGCATCATCTCCGTAGTCGCCTGGGACATGGAAATGGCATGGGCAGGTGCCTTCTCTACACTCTGCTTCACTTCCTGGCCATCCAGAGTCTCTGTCCAGGAGACAGGATACCCGGCGGGCTTGTCATTCGTAGCCGTTTGTTTTTCACCGCCACACCCGGTGAAAGCTGCCATAGACACAAGGCAAAGTCCTGCCACAATGCTCTTTTTCAGCCATGTCTTCATATCCACGTTTCCTCCCTCAATAGTTCAAATATACACGCCCCTCATGCTCATAGCGCACAAAGGGAACACCAAAAACCTCTTCCAGCAGGTCAGGCCTGAGTATTTCGCCTGTAGGCCCCTGCTCTGCAATCCTTCCCTTTTTCATCACGATGACATCATCGCAGTACGCCACTGCCAGGGACAAGTCATGGAGAACCATGACCACCGTCCCCCTGTAGTCCTGAAGGGTCTTCATCAGAGCCAGCTTGTACTTCACATCCAGATGGTTGGTAGGTTCATCCAGCAAAACCAGCTCTGAACGCTGCGCCAAAGTCTTGGCAATCATCACCCTTTGAATCTCTCCACCTGACATATGGCTGATGCGGCGGTCTGCCATGGAACTGACCCCTGCCTGCTCCATGGCTTCGGCAGCAATGCGCCGGTCTTCCTCCGTATAGTCACGGAAGCCCTCCTTGTAGGGGAACCGCCCCATCACCACCACATCTTTGACAAAAAAATCCGCTATGGTCTCTCGTTGCTGTGGAAGTACCGCCACCAGGCGAGCATACTCCCCGGCCTCAATGTCGGCAACATCCCGCCCCTCAAGGAATACATTCCCCCTGCTAGGCTTGTCCCGGCTCAGGAAGGACAGCAGAGTGCTCTTGCCGCTGCCATTAGGCCCTACTATAGCAGTCATGCGCCCTTTACGAAAATGCGTCTGCACCTGGGCCAATATTTCCCGTCCCTCTATGCCGTATGTAAGATTCTTTACCGTTAGCATATCAATAATCCTTGTACTTCCTGCTGATGATCCACATAAACACCGGCGCTCCCAAAGAAGCTGTCAGAATGCCAATGGGCAATTCCTCCGGACGGAACAAGGTTCGAGCTGCCGCATCTGCCCAGACCATCACCAACGCCCCCACCAGAGCAGTAAACCAAAGCATGACTGCATGACGGGAGTCTCCCAATGACCTGGCAATATGCGGCACCACTAGCCCCACAAAACCGATGATCCCGGAAAGCGCCACCACCACAGCCACTGCCAAAGAGGAAATCAGCACTATCATCTGCTGCACGCGCTGGACGGGCATTCCCAGATGCCTGGCCTCGTTGCGCCCCAGTAGAATCAAATCCAGCTCATGACGCATCAGCCAGATGAACAGCATGGTCAGGAAAAGCATCGCTCCCCCCACAGGCACCATGCTCCACTGGATTCCTGTCAGGCTCCCCATCAGCCAGAACATGGCACTTCTGACCTGTGCCTCATCCTTCGCACCATAAATAGCCAGCATCGTAAAAGCCGAAAACAGCGCTGATATGCCCATGCCCATCAGCACCAGCTTCACCGGGCTGCCGCTGCTCCCTGCCAGCCTGACCACGATGGCCGTGGCAACTGCTGCCCCCATGAATGCGCCCACATATACACCATAAGGCGCAAACATCTGCGCTGCGCCTGTGACCAGGCAAAGCACCGCACCTGTGCTGGCACCGGAGGACACTCCTAATATGTATGGGTCTGCCAGATAGTTCTGCGATACCGTCTGCATCAAAAGCCCTGTCAAAGCCAGCAAGGCACCGCCAATAGCCGCAAATATAATGCGGGGAGCGCGTATGTCGAAAACAATCATAGATGCGGAAGCATCCATCGGCTCACCCAGCGCGAAGGCACCTATCTCCCGCATAATCGTATCTGGTGGAATTGATACTGAGCCCATGCCCACAGCCAGCCCCATGCTTACTGCCAGGAACAGCGCCAGCAGTGCTCCCCGCCAAACCAACTTCCCCATCACCTTGCCACCGCCCCGGCCTTGATGTATGCCACCTTGCCATCTTTGGCAGCAAAGGTCAGGCATATCATATGGTCAGAAGCAGAAAAATTCATAAGCGCTACCCCCTCTTGACATAAAAAAACAGGCTCCACCCCAAGAGCTGGGACAGACCTGTTCTTTCCAAACGAATGCATCCGCATTTCATTCAATCGTGAAATGCGCTCTGCACAGAATCCCCATCCCCATCACTCGCAGGTTCCTGAAAGCTGTTTCACAGCTTCTTACGGCGATTGTTGGTCAGGCAATTCTCCTGGCTCCAGATCTCAGCTTTCCTGCGCCTTCCCAGGACATTTCCCAGTGGCATATAGCAGGATTGCTCCCTGATACAGTGGCGGGACCGCACCGGCCTTGAGGATACACCTCTCACCGGACTTCCTTATTAAGTCTTACGACACCTGACCCTTCCATATTCTATTTTCACTAAAAGTTGGAATTATCATATCATTATATAAAATCATTGTCAAGAACAGCCTGCACATACTTCAGGCGCCCTTGACTTCGGATTCAATCAGCTGAATCTCTCAACCTCTGCTGACGTAGGAATCGAAGTCTGCGCCCCCTGCCTGGTTACAGCAATGGCAGCTGCTCTGGCTCCAAAATCCATGGCTTCGACAAAATTGTGGCCGGTAAAGCGGCTCACAAAAGCAGCCAGGAAACAGTCGCCCGCAGCGGTTGTATCGACGGTTTCGACCTCGTAAGCAGCAATTTTTTCCACTTTGTCTGCCGTCACCCACAAAGTGCCCTCGCC
The DNA here is from genome assembly GCA_017635515.1 of Selenomonas sp. Classification (GTDB taxonomy): domain Bacteria; phylum Bacillota; class Negativicutes; order Selenomonadales; family Selenomonadaceae; genus Selenomonas_B. The sequence continues at coordinate 933 of JAGBLH010000312.1, read as the reverse complement.
TCCCAGAGTCACCAGCACATTTTTCACGCCCTTGGTCAGCAAGGATTTAGCGGCTGCCACTATTTCTTCCTCTGTGCCGGTCGGCAGCCCCGTGAGCACCGCCAGCTCTGTCTCATTAGGCTTGGTTATGTCAACCATTGACCATAGCTCATCAGGCAGGTCAGACCTTGCCGGAGCCGGATCCAATACCACAGTCTTGCCATGCTTTTTTGCCAGCTTGGCCGCAGCCGCCACGGAAGGAACAGGTATTTCCAGCTGCATGACCACAGCATCAGCCTGGGCAATCAGCTCCTCCCTTTCCCGCACCAGCGCTTCATCCACAGCAGCATTGGCTCCGGCAATCACACTGATGCTATTCTGGCCGCTGCTTTCGATTTCTATGAAAGCCTTGCCGGTTTCTGCCCCGAGGATTTTTCGGACTCCCGCCGTATTCACGGCAACACTTTCCAGATTCTCCAGAAGCTGCTTGCCAAAGGCATCGCTTCCCACAGCTCCAATCATAGCAGTCTTTGCCCCAAGCTTCCCCAGGGCATACGCCTGATTTGCACCCTTGCCCCCCGGCACCAGCTTCATGCTCCGCGCCATGACAGTCTCCCCGGCCTGCGGCCGTCTGTCCATGTAAACCGCAAAATCCATATTCAAACTGCCGACAACCAATACTCTATCCACGCGTATCTACCTCCATCCTCTTTAATCAGAAAGGTGTATGCGAATCTCTGTGATGATGCCATTTCTCACGATATATGCGGGGCTGATTGGAATTTCAATCCACGCCCCCTACACAGGGGGCGACTTGCCTGCATGGATTCAGGCTACAACACGGATATTTCAATCCACGCCCCCTACACAGGGGGCGACGCGTGGCTTACGCTGCGATTTGACCCTTGCCCATAATTTCAATCCACGCCCCCTACACAGGGGACGACCAATATT
>JAGBLH010000311.1 GCA_017635515.1 Selenomonas sp. | reverse complement strand
GGTGCTTTTGCTACGGGCAATGCGGTGCAGGTCGTAATCGGCACCAATGCTGAGCATGTGGCCAACGAGATTATTGCCAATTCTTAATTGAATAGTCGTGATTTACTGAAAAACGCCTGTTTATGTAATGTAGTCAGTACATGAACAGGCGTTTGTTTTTTTATCTTTGGATTAATTCGAAGACTTTAGTGTTCTATAACAGCAGAGTGTACTTCATCTCTTTCCTTGTCGCCGCGGAAGTCTTTTTCAATCTGTTCCAAAGAACGGCCCTTGGTTTCGGGAACGAATTTGAAGGTGAAAAGAAGGCCTAAAACCCCCAGTGATGCAAAGATGAAGAAGGTAGAGGAAAGACCAAAGGAGGAGAGGAGCACGGGGAATGAGAGGCCTACGCAGAAGTTGGTCAGCCAAAGGCAGAGTACTGTAACCCCCATGCCCATGCCACGCAGCTTGGCAGGGAAGAGTTCAGAGAGCAGGAGCCAAGTGACAGGTGACAGGAAGCCTTGTTGGAAGAAAAGAAACGTAACGGTAAGGGAAAGAACGATGTAGGGCAGGGCAGTGTTTCCCGCCAGTAGACTGGAAAGCAGACCAATGGCACAGAGACAGCACATGGTGCCAATCTGTCCCGTCATCATCAAGGGTCTGCGCCCGTGGCGCCCCAACATCCAAATGCCAAAGAAGGTGGCGGTGACGGAAATGACGCCGTTGGCTACATTGCCGATAAGAGCAGCTTGTGTAGAGAACCCTGCTTCCGTGAGAATTTGGGTGCCATAGTACATAATTGAATTTACACCCGAAATTTGCTGGCAGATAGCAATCCCCATAGCGATGAAGACAATTTTCCGGATCCATGGAGTGGCCAGATCCGAGTAAGTGGCTTTTTCCATGTTCTTTTCTGTAGCCAGATTGTCCTGAATTTCGTTGAATTCTGCTACGGCCTGCTTTTCGTCACGGATTTTCCGCAGGACCTCCATTGCATCGCCAATGCGTCCCTGAAGTACCAACCAGCGAGGGCTTTCGGGCATGACCAGCATGCCGAACCAAAGAACGATAGCGGGTAGGGAGGCTATGGCAAGCATATAGCGCCAGATGTGGGCAGTCGAACCAAAGACTACACCCATAATGGCGTTCAATACAAAAGCGCAGAGCTGACCGGTGACAATCATCAGTTCATTTTGAGTCACCATGCGGCCGCGCCTATCTGAAGGGGACATTTCAGCCAAATAGGCAGGTACGGTGACGGAGGCACCGCCTACTGCCAATCCCAGTATGAAACGACAGCCTACCAGCAGCTCTGCCGTGGGAGAGAGGGCGCATCCGAGTGCTGCGCAGAAGAAAATAAGGGCAAGATACAAAAGCATCCGGCGGCGCCCGTGATTATCTGCGATGCGCCCTCCAGCGAAAGAACCAATGGCAGCACCGAACAGAAGACCACTGGCCACCAATCCCTCCATGAACGGAGTGAGATTCAACTGATCCGGGCGGGCCATAAAGGGCAGAGCGCCATTGACTACGCCGGTGTCATAGCCAAATAGCAATCCACCGAAGGTGGAGATGATGGTTACTTTTTTTAGGTAAGTGCTATGTGATTGTTCTGACATAGATATTTCCTCCTCGAAAGTATCTCTTAAACATAACAACCACGCCGAAAATATTTCCTATCCCCGTGCCTGTAGGCTCATAGACCAGTCTTTCGGCACGGTATAATGGGGCGCCTCATCTTGGAGGTCTTCCCCTGACATTTAAGCCATTTTTCTTTTGTGAAATTTTTGGATAAATTTTGATTATTTAATGATAATGTTTTAGAATTGTTCGAACAACTATTGATTACAATTTAGCATTGATTTGAATTATTGTCAAGAAGGTTGCGACTAATCAGATTATAGATTATGTTTTTTTTATATTGCTTTTTTGCAGGATAGTGCAACTGAAACAATATGGAAGAAATTGGGGGCGGGAACACAGTGCAGGATAGTGCAATTGTCAATCATAAATTTTTTTTTACTTTTATTTTTCCCTGTTTTCCGAAAAAGATTTCAGAAATGAGGACATATGTCGTGTTATAATGAGCTTAATCAGATTGTTTAGGAGTTTAGGAGGGGAAAGTTTATGTCTGTCATCTTTTACAATAGGAATGATACCACCCGTCCGCTGGAAGGGCTGGAGAAAATACAGCTTCTCTACGCTTGCCGGGCTTCTATGGAACAAGGGGGCATGCCGTCAGCCTTTCATGTCCATGAGCATCATTTGGAACTGCAGTATATTGAGGATGGAGAAGCGGTTATCCGCATTGACGACCGCATTTATCAGGTGCAGGCGGGTGATGTGGTGGTTTATAACGCTGGCAGCCGTCATGATGAAAGTGCTGAAGGGGGCATGTGTTTTTATAACTGTGCCATCAAGGGAGTTGCTTTGCCGGGGAAGGCAGAGGGAGCTTTGCTGATGCCGGAGGAATCGCCTATTCTGCATACAGGAGAACTGCGGCCTTTGATCCAGGAACTGTTTAAAGAAATTCACCGGCATATTGTGGCAGGACGCAGCCGCAGTGGCAGCATCTGTCACTATCTTTTAGGCTCACTTCTGACCTTGCTTATTTATGAAGTACCCCATGAGGAAGAAGCCTGCCGGGAGCGAATAGATGAGTATTTCCGCCAAAGCAAGCTTTATATGGAAGAACATTTTGCCGAGGAGCTGTCCATCGAGGAACTTAGCTCTTTGGCCCGCATGAGCCCTTCAGGCTTTGCCCATCAGTTCAAGAAAAAAGTTGGCATTTCTCCCCTGCAATATCTGATTCGTTGCCGCATAGGCAAGGCCCAAAATCTTCTTATCAGTACTGGCAAGTCTATCACGGATATCAGTATTGAGGTGGGGTATGACAATCTAAGCCATTTCAATAATCAGTTTAAACGATTTGTAGGTCTTTCCCCGCAACAGTACAGAAAGGAACGGGTGGGCAGCCCCATCTATTGAACCCGTGACACCTTCCCTGCAAAGGGAAGGTTTTTTTATGTGCATTTTGCGGTGTTTAGCAAAAATGGACAATTTTGTTATTGTTCTGGTTATATTTGCTGTATTATTTGAGCAGGTTTCTTCAAGAACAGGAGCGGTTTGTGCGCTATACTTTAACCATAACAAGCAAACAACAAACCGCTGCGGCGGAAAAGAAAGGAAGCATCATTATGAAACTTTCCATCAATCAGGCAACAGCTCTGGAGTGTAAAGGGTTCAGCCTGGAACGGGATTTGGAGCTTTGTGAAAAGTACGGCTACGATTATATCGAGCCCCGTACCATGGATGGCATGGTGCAGTATTTGGAGAAGCACAGCATTGAAGAATTGGCGGAGTATTTCAAGAGCCACAAGGTAAAGCCATTGGCTTTTAATACCCTTTGCTTCTTCAATAACCGCAGCAGCGATGAGTTTCAGGGCGTGTTGAAGGAACTCAAGGAAATGTGTGAATGGGGCAAAGCCATCGGCTGCAAAACCGTAATCACTGTACCAACCGTGGACAAAAAGCTACACAAAGACGAGATTCATCAGTCGGCTGTGGCGTGTCTGAAAGAGATGGGCAAGATTGCCAAGAGTTACGGTATGAGGATTTCTGTGGAATTTTTAGGAGCGCCTACAGCTTCCATCAATACCTTTGCTGATGCCTGGAAGATTATTGAAGAAGTGAATATGGACAATGTGGGCATTACCATAGACTGCTTCCATTTCCATGGTATGGGGTCCCAGCTGTCTGATTTGGCCAAGGCTGACGGCAAGAAGATTTTCGTGGTACACCTCAATGATACGGAGGATTATCCTATTGGTCTGCTGACCGATGCAGACAGACTTTGGCCCGGAGATGGCTGCATTGATTTGCAGGGAATCTTCAAGACGTTGAAGGAGATTGGCTGGCAGGAAGATGTCGTTTCACTGGAGCTTTTCCGTCCTGAGTATTGGGATATGGACGCTGATGCTGTTTACCGCATTGGCAAGGAAAAATCAGAAGCACTTTTGCAGAAAGTTCTTTAATGGATATAGGGAGGAATAAATCATGTTGAATGTAGGTGTCATTGGTTGTGGCGGCATGGGCCGGGATCATATCAAGAGACTCACTGAGCGCACGCAGGGAGCCAAGGTAGTAGCTGTGGCAGATATGGTGGATGAGCTGGTGCAGAAGGGGGCTGCCCTGGCAGGCGAGGGTTGTAAAATCTATAAAGACGCCAAGGAGCTTATCCATGATCCGGATGTGCAGGCTGTATTTATCGTCACGCCAGGTTTTGCGCACAAGGAGGCCCTGCTGGAGGCCATTGCTGCGAAAAAGCGTATTTTCTGCGAGAAGCCCCTTTGCACTACGGCAGCGGATTGCCTGGAAGTCATCGAGGCTGAAGTGAAATCCGGCCTGCATCTCATTCAACTGGGATTCATGCGCCGTTATGACAAAGGCTACCGCGAGGTGAAGGCAGCTATCGAGTCGCATGACTACGGTGAACCGCTCATGGTACACTGCACCCATCGCAATCCTGAGGTGGGCACTAACTATGATACGCCCATGGCTGTCCATGATACGGCTATCCATGAGATTGATGTCGTTCACTGGCTGGTCGGCGATGACTTTGTCTCCGCGCAGGTGCTCTTCCCGCGCAAAACCAAGTATTCCCATGACAAACTCTATGATCCGCAGATTATGCTGCTGCGCACCAAGAGCGGCATCTGCGTAGATGACGAGGTTTTTGTGAACTGCAAGTTCGGCTACGATATCAACTGTGAAGTGGTCTGCGAGGACGGTTCCATCAAGATGCCCCAGCCCCTTTATCCCACGTATCGCAAGAATGCTCAGGTTTCCACCACCATTGACACAGACTGCTTTGTGCGTTTCCATGATGCTTACGATGAGGAAGTCCAGGCATGGGTCAACGAAGCCAAAGATGGTGTGATTGGCGGGCCCAACGCTTGGGACGGCTATCTGGCTGCCATCACCGCAGATGCTTTGGTGAAAGCACAGGAGACCCGCGGCATTGAAGAAATCAAGCCTGCCATGGAGAAGCCTGCTTTCTATAATGCTTAATATGTTTTTCCTATCCCCTTTATCATAGACTGTGGGGCTGCTGCGGCAGCCCCTTTTTTATGCCAGAACAAAATATTTGCACCATCAAGACCTGGATTTATGCAGAATATATCTAATTATATCTTATTTTTTCTTGTTTAATCGCTTTTTTGAGCAGAAATCATCAAGGCAGGATCGAGTTATATGTTTATAATGGAAGCAAATGGAGCAGAGAATAAAGATACCCAGAAAGTATCCAAATAATGCTCAAATAACATTGGGAGGGTTCATTATGAAAATTGCATTTGATGTGGATGTGCTGGCCAAGCAGATGAGCATCACCGATATGGTGCACAAGGTGGCAGACTGGGGCTATAAGTATATCGAGCAGTCTCCCCATCCCAGAATCAACCCCTTCTATAAGCATCCGCTTTTCTCTAAGGAATGCGAGGAGGAGTACAGAAAGGCGCTGAAGGAGACCGGTGTGGAAATCTCTTCCTTCATCTGTGTCTATCGCTGGTCAGGTCCTACCGAGGAACAGCGGAAAATGGCTGTGGAGAATTGGAAGAAACTCATTGAGATTGCGGTGAACATGAATGTCCCGGTCATCAACACGGAGCTTTCCGGCGATCCCAATCAGCCGGAGATTTGCAACGGCATGTGGTTCCGTTCGATGGAGGAACTGCTGCCCATCATCGAACGCGAGGGACTGCGGGTAGAGATTCAGTCTCACCCTTATGATTTCTGTGAGCTGAACAATGAAACTTGTGATATGGTGAAATCCTTCCGCTCCAAAAATCTGGGCTATGTGTATTCTTCTCCCCATGGTTTCTTCTATGACCAGGGCAAGGGGGATGTTCGCTCCATGCTGCGCTATGCCGGTGATGAACTTACGCATGTACTCTTTGCCGATACCTTTAACCAGACTCTGGACTGCCGCTATATTGCCAATCCGCCGACTCTCAACCAGCGGGGCAGAGCAGATATCACCATTCATCAGCATCTGGCTATGGGCGAAGGCGATGTGGACTTTGAGGGCATCTTTGAAACCTTGCGCGAGATGGACTTTGCGGGCAAGCAGTCCGGCGCCAATGCGCCCAAGGTGGGTGGCGAAAGCATTGCCTGCGTTTCCATGTTCGGTTTCCCGGAGAAAATGGACAAACAGGCGCCTGAGGCCCGCGAACGCATTGAGCGTGAACTTTTAGCCAAGTAAGACAGGAGGAAAAGAAATGAACCTTGAGGACGCAGCATTTAAGATTATTTCTGCCGCAGGTGATGGCAAGGCACAAGTGACGGAGGCTTTGAAAGAAGCTCGCAGCGGCAACTTCGGCAGGGCAGAGGAATGCCTGAAAAAGGCTGATGCCAAAATCATGGAAGCTCATGCTATGCAGACGGAAGAGTTCCTGAAGAAAGAAGCTGCAGGCGAAATCAAAGAGCAGCTGAATGTCATTGTTTCCCATGCGCAGGACTATGTCATGACGGCTCTCGTCATGAAGGAAATGGCAGAGGAAATGGTGCATATTTACGAACAGCTGCGGGCTAAGTAAATCGTTGAAAAAAGGCCATTTGTCAAAGCGGGAGCGCTTTTGCAAATGGCCTTTTTCAAGCTGTGGACGTATGGGAAGGAGTTTGGGTGGTGAGCAGAGAGCAGGCAAGGTTTACCTATGTGCTTTTGACCGTGACCGTAATCATTTGGGGGATACAACCGATGTGCATCAAGTGGCTGGTGGAGGCGTGGATGCCTGTAACCATCACGGCTATGCGTTACTATCTTATCGGTACGGCACTGATACTCATAGCCAGGAGTCAGGGGGAGCGAATACTGCCTCCAAAAAGTTGTTTTTTTCCGCTGTTGTGCATGGCAGTAACGGGGATTGGTTTTAACAATGTCATGCAGTTTACGGGATTAAAATACTCCACCGTTACCAATTGTACCCTGATAGCCGCTGCTTCTCCAGCCATTACAGCCTTTATGGCTGCGCTCTTTATCCGGGAACGGTTGGGAATACTGGCATGGCTGGGGATTGCGTTGTCCTTTGCCGGTGCTTTGGCTGTGGTCAGTGGCGGAGATCTGGTCATCGTTTCAGCCATGGCCTTTAACTATGGGGATATGCTTTTCTTGGGAGCACAAGTGGCATGGACTACCTATTCGCTCATTGCCCTCAGCGTTATGGGCAGGATTTCTGCTGCCCTTGCTACTGGCTGGGCAGGTTTTTTGGGGGCGGTGATTGTGAGTCTTTATGGTGCAATGACTGGCGAACTGGCGCCAGTGAGTCTTTCCCCTGCGCTATGGATAACGTTTGCCTATACCGTAGTATGCGGCGGTATTATGGCGATGCTCTTTTGGAATATCGGGGTTAAAAATGCCGGCCCCAGCACTACGGCAGTCTTTCAGAATATTACACCTCTGGTGGGCATGCTGGGAGGCAGCCTGCTGTTTGAAGAACAGTTGGGCCTGCCGGAAATTCTGGGGGCAATGGCTATTTTCATGGGCGTCTATATTACGGCAGGAAGAAAACGATAGGAAAAATAAAAAGGGGATATTCCGGGCAGGCAGCCCGGAATATCCCCTTGGTCTTTTTACGGCAGGATCAGCCGCACATTATGTTTTTCAAAGTAATCCACATACTCCTTATCGGGCTCTTTTTCTGTAATCAGCGCATTGAGGTCAGAGAGCTGGCAATAGGTCATAAGGGACGCTTTGTTGAATTTTGTGCTGTCTACCAGGAGATAGCTTTCTGCATTCTTCTGGGCCAGACTGCGCTTGATTTCGCACTCCAGAGGAGAGGCGTTCGTGGCGCCGTGCGCAATGGAAATGCCGGTGCTGGCTAAGAATACTTTGGAAAGGTTGTAGTTCTGCAGGGCGGCAAGGACGCTGGGGCCTACAAAGGCGTTGGAGGGCATGTAAAGGGTTCCTCCGGTGGAGATGATGTTAAGGCCGGGAAAACTGCCTGCAGCGTTGATGACGTGGACGCTGGCGGTGACGATGGTGAGATATCTCTTCTTGACCAGATAGGGAATCATATGCATGGTGGTGGTTCCCGAGTCGATATAAATGACATCTCCGTCATGGACCTGTTCAGCTGCCAGCTGCGCTACCAGTTTTTTGGCATCCACATTACGGCCTTCGCGGTAAGCAAAAGGTTCTGGGGCGCCGTTTTCATCCTCATTCAGCACAATGCCGCCGTAGACCTTGCGGATTATGCCGGTCTTTTCCAGTTCTGCTACATCCCGGCGAATGGTGTTCTTGGATACACCGAAGGTGTCACAGAGATCATTCAGGGAAATACTGCGGTTTTTCTTCAATAAATCATGAATTTGTTCAATACGGTCGATTTTCATGTTCTTCACCTCATGTGATTCAATTATTTTGGGTAAAGTTGTTTATTAAATTGTGATATTTTGGGCATGTTGTATGGGTATATTATAAGACAAATATGAGAAAAAGGCAAGGTTACAAGCAAAAAACTCTTGTTTTGTGCAGCTTACATTATATTTTAGACCATAAAGTGATAAAAAAGAATATTTTTTTGCAGGAATGATATTGACAAGCAGGAAATAAAGATGTAAATTATAACCATAAAGTTACCAACAAGTAATCAAACACATACACATGAGTTGATAAAGGAGAGTGCATTGACATGGGTTACACATTTATGGTTCCGGCCAAGATTATCTCAGGCGAGAATGTCATCTCTGATTTGGGCAGCCACATTGGGGGCAAGGGAACCAAAGCGCTTATTGTGACAGATGAATTTATGGTAAAGTTTGGCAATGTGGCCAAGGTGGAAGCCGCTTTGAAAGCTGCAGATATTCCTTATGTAGTTTATGCGGGAGCCAACACGGAACCTACAGACAAAATCGTAGAAGGCGGCCTGGAAGTTTACCGCAGTGAAAAGTGCGATTTTCTCATCGCCCTTGGCGGCGGCAGCCCCATCGACACGGCCAAAGCCATTGCCTTCATGAGCGTGGCTGAGGGCAAGATCAGCGACTACATGCATGTAAACATAGACATGCCGGTTCCTTATCTGGTAGCCATTCCGACCACCGCCGGCACAGGCAGTGAAGTTACCAAAAATACCATTATCTCAGATACCACCAATAATGTGAAGATGCTTCTGGGCGGTCCTTCCATCATTCCAGCTCTGGCTGTAGTTGACCCCACCTTCACCATGACAGCACCTCCTTCCGTCACCGCTAACACGGGCCTTGATGCCCTGTGCCATGCTATTGAAGCTTATACCTCCCGCAAAGCACAGCCGCTGACCGATACCTTTGC
>JAGBLH010000310.1 GCA_017635515.1 Selenomonas sp. | reverse complement strand
GGCTTATTTCTGCATCAACGGCACCACCGGGGCGGTGCAGGCCATGCTCCTTGGCACCTTGTCGGCGGGAGACACGGTGCTGGTGCCCAGGAATGCCCATCGCTCCATTATAGGGGGGCTGATACTCTCCGGGGCGCGGCCCGTGTACCTGCAGCCTGAAATTGACGCAAGGCTGGGGATCCCTACAGGCATTGGCCTTGAGAATCTGCAGGCGGCTGTGGCAGCCCACCCCGAAGCCAAAGCGGTAGTGCTGGTCTATCCTACTTACTACGGTACGACAGTGGCTTTGGAGGCCATCGCGGATTTTTTGCACAGCCGTGATATGCTGCTGCTGGTGGATGAGGCCCATGGGCCTCATCTTCCTTTTTCTGAGGAACTGCCCCGGGAGGCCATTGCCGCCGGGGCAGACGCTGCAGCCCTCAGCACCCATAAGATTTTGGGCTCCATGACCCAGACCTCCATGTTGCTGGTGAATGAGAGTACCAGGTTGGACAGGGAAAGGCTCAGGGAAAGCGTGAGCCTCTTGCAGTCCACCAGCCCCAATCAGCTGCTGCTGGCCTCGCTAGATATTGCCCGCCTGCAGATGGCAGAGCAGGGCAGGGAACTGGTGGGCAGGGCGGTGGCCTTGTCGCAGAAATTGAGGCAGTCCATCAACGGCCTGGCAGGCCTTTGGTCCCCAGGGGCAGAGGATTTCGCCACGCCGGGAGCCTGTGGACTGGATTTGACGAAAATCACGGTGCAGGTGAAGGATTTAGGCATTTCTGGCCTTGAGGCGGAGCACTACCTGCGCTTTGAGCAGAAAGTGCAGTGCGAGCTGTCTGATGCCTGGAACCTGCTCTTTATCATTTCCTATGCAGATAGGGAGGAGCAGGGGGCGAGGCTGCTTGAGGCCTTGCAAGCCCTGTGCGGATATGCCGCTAAGTTGGGGAAAAAGCCTCTGCATGAGGGCTTGCCGCCCAAGGCAAACCTGTGGCAGGAGACAGAACTGACTCCCCGGGAGGCTTTCTTTGCGGTTAAAGAGCAGGTGGCCTTTGCCGAAGCTGCGGGCAGGATCAGCGCAGAGCAGGTTATGTTCTATCCGCCGGGAGTGCCTTTGCTGGTGCCAGGTGAGAGGATAAGCCGGGAACTTTTGGCTTATCTCAAGGCCCAGCAGGCCCTGGGCAGGAAAGTGGTGGGGCCGGAGGATACGGCCCTCGGTACACTGAAGGTGGTCAAATGAAAGGGAAATTGATTATCATAGAGGCAGGGGACGGCTCCGGCAAGGCTACCCAGACCCGAAAGCTGTATGACAGACTGCTGGCTGAAGGAGCAAGGATTCACAGGGTAGAATTCCCCGACTATGAGGCAGACGGTTCTATGCTGGTGCGCATGTACCTGCGTGGAGATTTTGGCGCTCATGCAGATGATGTCAATGCTTATGCTGCCTCGACCTTCTTTGCGGCAGACCGTTATGCCTCTTACCGGATGAAGTGGCAGAAATATTACGAGGCTGGGGATATTATCCTGGCAGACCGCTATACCACCTCCAATATGGTACATCAGGCGGTGAAACTGACAGACCGGGCGGAGCGGGAGAGTTTCCTGGCCTGGCTTTGGGACTATGAGTTCAACAAGCTGGGGCTGCCTGTGCCGGATTTGGTGGTCTTCCTCGATATGGAGCCGGAGGCGGCAGACAGGCTGATAGCCGAGAGAGCCAAGGCAACCGGCCAGTCGGACATTCACGAAAAAGACAAGGACTACCTGCACCGCTGCCATGGGGCTTATCTGGAGCTGGCAGAAAAGTACGGCTGGGTTAGGGTCAAGTGCAGTTCTGGCGGCGAGCCGCTGCCGGTTGAGGAGATACATTCTAAGGTTTATGAGATTGTGGAAGCTGCGCTGCGGTAGGGGTACATTTCTTTGGCGCAAAGGAAGTACCTAAAAACTGCGTCCATCCCTGGGCGCTGGGGACGATTTACCTGACAAGGAGCAAGACATTGATAAAGGAAGTTTTGGTTGTAGAGGGCAAGATGGATGTGGTGGCCATCAACAAGGCGGTGGAGGCTGACTGCATCATCACCGAGGGCTTCAACCTGAAGCCTGCCGCCCTCAAGAATATCGAGCAGGCTTACAAGAAGCGGGGCATCATCATTCTCACTGACCCGGATTCTGCGGGGGAGCGCATCAGAAAATTCCTCACCAAGCGTTTCCCTGAAGCCAAGCATGCCTTCGTGCCCGTGGAGGAGGCTACTGCCAATGACGATATCGGCATTGAGCAGGCCGGCCCCGAGGCCATTCGCAAGGCTCTGGAGAAGGTTCACACCCTGAGTTTTGAGCCAAGCAACGAGTTCAGCGGCAGCGACCTCATCATGGCAGGCCTTTCCGGTGGGGCAGAAGCCTCTGCCCGCCGCGCCAAAATCGGTGAGAAGCTGGGCCTGGGCTTTGCCAATGCCAAGACCTTTTTGAAGCGGCTGAACCATTATGGTGTTACCCGCGGGGAGTTCGAGGCTGCGGTGGCAGAATTGGATAGAGAGCATTAAGGAGCAAGAATGGATAGAGAAGAAAAAATCGTACAGCCCAAGATTGCCAGCCGTGAGGTGACTACCCATATCTTGAAGGCTTTCGGCCTCCACATGAGCAAGAAGCTGGGGCAGAACTTCCTCATTGACGCAGGCATCGTCCAGGGCATTGTGGAGGCGGCAGATATCCGGCCCGGGGACAGAGTACTGGAAATCGGTCCCGGCATCGGCACCCTCACCCAGGGTCTGGCGGAGGCCGGGGGACAGGTCACGGCGGTGGAGCTGGATAAAAAATTGCCGGCGGTGCTGGCAGAAACCCTCAAGGCCTATCCTAATGTGACCATTGTGCCGGGGGATATCCTCAAGATTGATATTCCCTCCATCATGGGAGAGGGTACCTTCAAGGTGGCAGCCAACCTGCCCTACTACATAACTACACCCATCATCATGACCCTGCTGGAGCGCCGCCTGCCTATCGAGCGGCTGGTGACCATGGTGCAGAAGGAAGTGGCGGAGCGCATGATAGCCAGGCCCGGCACCAAGACTTATGGGGCTCTTTCCGTAGCTGTGCAGTATTACACGGAGCCGGAAATCGTGCTGAATGTGCCGCCTCGCTCCTTTATTCCCGCCCCGGAGGTCATGAGCGTGGTCATCGCCTGCAAAGTGCGTGAAACTCCCGCTGTGCAGGTGCAGGATGAGAAGATGTTCTTCCGGGTGGTGAAGGCCTCCTTCGGCCAGCGCCGCAAGACCCTGGCCAATGCCCTCAAAGGCGGCGGCTTCCCCAAGGAGCAGGTGCGTGATGCCATGGAAAAGGCAGGCATCGACCCCACCCGCCGGGGTGAGACTCTCTCTTTGGAGGAGTTCGGCAAACTGGCAGATGCTTTCTCAGAGTTGAATTGATGCTTGTAAATTTGTATACATTGCAAATCCTGTAGTGCTGGTATTGCTACTATGCAAAAAATGTTATACAATTAGACCCATGCGATTCATAAAATAACTTATAGAAAGTAGGCGTATTTATGGCACAGACAGCTTGGGCCGTCCTGCCGCCTTTGATTACCATCATCTTGGCGCTATGGACTAAGGAAGTCTATATGTCCCTGCTTATCGGTATCTTTGCGGGGGCCATGCTTTTCACCGGGGGCAGCATCCTGGAATCCATCCTCACCATGTTCCAGATTTTGGGAGACAAGGTGGGGGGCAACGTGAATATCCTGGTTTTCCTGGTTATCCTGGGCATCCTGGTGGCGGCCATCACCCGTTCCGGCGCTACCCGGGCTTACGGCGAGTGGGCGGCCAGGCAGATCAAAGGACCGCGCCAATCTCTGGTAGTGACGGCGCTTTTAGGACTTGTCATCTTCATTGACGATTATTTCAACTGCCTCACAGTGGGTACGGTCATGCGTCCTGTGACGGATAAGTTCAAGGTAGCCCGCACCAAGCTGGCTTATGTCATTGATGCTACGGCAGCGCCTATCTGCATCATCGCTCCCGTGTCCAGCTGGGCGGCAGCCGTAGGCTCCTCCCTGCCGGAGGGCAGCGAGATTGACGGCTTTTCCCTGTTCCTGCAGACCATTCCTTTCAATCTCTACGCCCTTTTGACTCTGGTTTTCATGGCCTTCATCATCTGGACGGGCAGGGATTTTGGCGCTATGGGCAGCAGCGTGGAGCGCAGCAATGAGCATTTTGAAGTGCCGGAGGAGTATCAGGATACGGAGCATGCAGCTCTCAGCCGTGAGGGCAAGGGTCAGCTTATTGACCTCTTCCTGCCTTTGATGGTGTTGATTGGCGCCTGCGTCTTCGGCATGCTTTACACCGGCGGTCTCTTTGCCGGCGAAGGCAAGAGCGTGGCTGATGCCTTTGCGGATTGCGATTCTTCCAAGTCACTGGTGCTGGGGTCCTTTGTGGCTTTTGCTTTTACGGGGTTGCTCTATCTGCCGCGGGGCATTGTCACTTTCAATGCTTTCTGCGACTGCTTCAGCCGCGGCTTCAAGGCCATGACCCCGGCTATCTTCATCCTGTGCCTGGCCTGGACCCTGTCCGGTATCTGCAGTGACAAGTACCTTGATCTGGGCGGTTTCGTAGGCGGTGTGGTCAGCGCCCATGCCTCCATCATCATGTTCCTGCCTCCCATCTTCTTCCTGGTGGCCATCGGCCTGGCCTTTGCCACCGGCACCAGCTGGGGCACCTTCGGCATCTTGATTCCCATTGCCATTGCCATCCTGGGAGTGGAGAATACTTCCATGCTGGTGATTTGCGTAGCAGCTATCCTTTCCGGTGCTGTGGGCGGCGACCATGCTTCCCCCATTTCCGACACCACCATCCTGGCCTCGGCAGGTGCCCAGTGCCATCACATTGACCATGTGAGCACCCAGCTTCCCTATGTGCTTACCGTGGGAGCCTGCAGCCTGATTGGCTATGCAGTGGACGGCTTCACCGGCAGCGGTTGGGCCGGTCTGGGCGCAGGCTTTGCCTGCCTGGCTGTAGTCATGGCTGTGGTAGTTGCAAAAGTAGATGTAAAGCCGCACTATAAAGGCAAAGATTAAAAATACGGGGAAAACGACAAGGTGAGTCGTTTTCCCCGTAATTTTTTTATTGGCTGAAGCGCTGGTGGTTGGCATATCTGGCCAGAGCCAGGGTATAGGCATCGGGTCTTTGGCCTTCAGGGGCAAGGCCTGTGCGGAGAAATTCCTGGGCCTTTGCCACATCTTTTTTCATCTTGCCACAGTGCTGCCAGGCATGCCAAAGGGACAGCACCCCCCAGGCAGTGCCAAAGGCCAGGTGCAGTTTCTTGCCTGCAAAGGCGCTGGCCACGGTACCCACCGAAGCAATAGCCAAAGGCCAGCCCAGAGGGGCTTTCTGAAGGTTTTCTTTGATGTGCATAGATGGTTCCTCCTTTGTTCATTTTTGTTTATAAGGCCATTGTTCCAGTTTTGCCGAAGGCAAAACTTCCTCTTGGCCTTTCAACGAGGCGGGAGATATTAACTCGCCGCCTGTTAGTAGTTTGCCGCCCCCACTTATGGAAGTGGGGGACATCTTGTACTCGTTATACTAATATTATACACCATTGCTTAAGTTAGGATTTACATTCCAAGCAAATATACAGGATATGTCCAGGCTTCCTCGTTGATAGGACGTATTTTATCGCAGGTATCAATAACTAGTCCAGTTTTTATGGGCTGGTTATATTTTTTTAGGACGGAAAAGTTCTTGGTGGGGCTATTGGGGTTCAGGCCTTTTTTTATTTCTATGGGATAGATACTGTCTTGCTGGACATAGATAAGGTCTACCTCTTTCTGGTCTATATCCCTGTAGTAGAAAAGATAAGCCTTGGGGTCAAGGCCGTGGGCATGGGCGTTTTTCAGGATTTCGCTTACCACATAGGTTTCGAAGAAAGCACCACTCATGGCGCAGCTTTCCAGCATTTCGGCATTGGGCCATTTACAGAGATAGGCGCAGAGGCCCGTATCCATGAAATAGACCTTTGGAGCCTTGATGATGCGCTTGGACATTTTGGCCATATAGGGTTGCAAGAGAAAGATAATGCCGGAGGTTTCAAGTATGGAAAGCCATCTTTTGCAGGTGCGGGTGTCGATGCCCACGGCATTGGCTAGCTCTCCGGGATGGAATTCTTGGGCGGTGCGCAGGGCCAGGAGGGAAATGAAGTTGCGGAAGGTAAGTTCATTGTCGGCGGCGATTATTTTGCGGATGTCTTTCTCGATGTAGGTATTGACATAGGACTTGAAGTATAGTTCTCGCTCGGATACTTGGGTGCAGATGTCCGGCATACCGCCTTGGAAGATGTCCGCAAAGATTTCCTTGCGGGAGCGATAGGGGATTTTCAGTTGTTTCTCACGCTTGAGCAGTAGGGGGATTTCCGGCTGAAAAAGGCTGCCGATGGAGTTTTGCTTTTCTGCTTGGGAAAAGGAGGTCATTTCCAGGATCCCGCAGCGTCCGGCCAGGGAATCAGATACCCCTTGCTGGAGTTCGAAGCGGTTGGAGCCACTGAGAATATACATGAGCTGTCGAGTCTGGTTGCTGTTCAGCCAGGCTAGCCGCTGTTCGTCTATGCGCTTCTTTATCTCATCGAGCAGCAGAGGAGCTTTTTGTATTTCATCAATGACTAGGGGCCAGCCGTAGGTTTCGAGGAACAGCTTGGGATTGTTTAGGGCAAGGTTGCGATCCTCTGCATCGTCTAAGGTAACTTTGGCGTAGTTTTCGCCAAAGATGTGATTGATGGTGGTGGACTTGCCTACCTGTCTGGCACCGTATATGACAATGCAGGGAAATGATTCGCCCATCTTCTTGATGGCTTCTTCAATAGTACGATTTATATACATATTTTGTTACCTTTCGATCAAATCAGCAGTGGATTGTTTGTTTAATCGAAGTATAGCAAAAAAGTCCGATCAAATCAACAGTGGAATGTCGGTTTGATCGGACTGCCCTTTTGAGAATGAGGTCTTAGAAGAATTTTCCCATCATGCCCAGCAGGAGGCCGCAGACCCCTGAGCTTGCCAGCAGTTTGATAACACTGACCTTCAGGCGCACGGCGATGAAGGTGGCTATGAGCATGATGATGCCGATGGGGTCGAGGTTTTCGAGGGGACTGGCGGGCAGGGTTTCTTCGTTCCAGAGGGAGAGAATGATGAAGCCCAGGCCTGCGGAGCAGATGAGGGCGATGACGGCGGGGCGCAGGCCGTTCAGGAGGCCGCGTATGGGGCCGATATCACCGTATCTGAAAAAGAGCTTGGCCACGATGATGCAGAGTATGAGGGAGGGGGTGACGAAGCCAAGAGTGGCTAGGATGGCGCCGCCTGGTCCCGCCACCTTCATACCTGCGAAGGTGGCGGCATTGATGCCGATGGGGCCGGGGGTCATCTGGGAGATGGTGAAGATGTCCACGAACTCGCTGAGGGAGAGCCAGTGGTAGCCCAGCATGATGGCAGAGTTGCAGGCCACAACTCCTGGCATGGACTGGGCGATGGAAACGAGGTTGAGGGTCTCCTTGTCGTCCAACCAGCCGTATTCGTCTACATATTTGGCGCGGAGCAGCGGTATGATCACAAAGCCGCCCCCTACGGTAAAGGCGCTGATGAGAAAGGTGGACTTGAAAAGTTCCCAGAAAAAATGGGGCGTGTCCCTTCGCACTCGGGCAAGTTCTTCTTCTGACATGAAATTCCTCCTTAGGATAGTGTTTCTCTATTATATCACCGTGGACATATCATAAAAGGCTTTTCCTGCAAGTTTTTCCTTTCCTCTTGCCAAGTGATGCGGCAGGTGTTAGCCTTTTTAGCAAGGAGTGTTTTGACTATGACTATTGATTTGCATGACTGCCGCCTTTGCCCCAGGGCTTGCGGCGTGGATAGGTATGAGCGGGCCGGCTTCTGCGGTGCGGGTGAAAAAGCTCGTATAGCCCTTGTTTCCCTGCACCCTTGGGAGGAACCTTGTCTCACGGGGGACAAGGGTGCGGGTACGGTGTTTTTTTCCTATTGCAATCTGCGCTGCTGCTTCTGCCAGAACCATGAAATCAGCCATGGGGGCAAGGGGGAGGAAGTGACGGATGAGCGTTTGGCGGAAATCTTCTTGGAGCAGCAAGAGCGGGGGGCTGCCACTCTTGATCTGGTGACTCCCACCCACTATGTGCCCCAGATTATCCATGCCCTGGCCATGGCGAAGGAAAGGGGCTTTGTCCTGCCTGTGGTCTACAATTCCGGCGCTTACGAAAGGGAAGAAACCATCGAGGCTTTGAAAGGGTATGTGGATATTTACCTGCCTGACTTGAAGTACCTCAGTGGGGAAAGCGCGGGGGCGTATTCTGCGGCATCGGACTATCCTGAGGCAGCTAAAGCTGCCATCAGGGCTATGTTCCGGCAAGTGGGGCCGCTGCGGTTCCATGAGGAAGGCAGCCTTGAGCGTGGTGTCATCGTCCGCCACATGGTGCTGCCGGGCCACCGCCATGAGAGCATGGCCATTCTCGACTGGCTCTGGCAGGAGTTCGGCGATGAGGTGCAGATAAGCCTGATGAGCCAGTATACTCCCATGTACCGGGCTGGAGAGTTCAAGCATCTGAACCGCCGCCTCACTACCTTCGAGTATGAGTCTGTGGTGGAGCACGCCCGTGAGCTAGGCATTACCCGCTGCTATATCCAGGAACGGAGAGCCGCCAGCGAGGAATACGTGCCGGCATTTGACGGCAGGGGGGTAAGGAGGCAGCCATGAGAGGATATGTGGACGAGAATCTTTGCCTGGCTTGCGGCCTCTGTGCCCAGGCCTGCCCCGAAGGCTTCCGCATGGGAGAGCAGGGACTGGCAGAGGGCTATCGGGAACTGCCTGACTACGCTATAGATGATGCTCTGCAGGCAGCAGAGGATTGCCCGGTGGGAGCGATAAGAGTAGAGAAGTGATTGCGAATTTGTCTGTCGACAAAATCTGAATAATAGTGTTAAAATAATAATATCTGTTTATATCGAGGAAGGGGAGGTATTATCAATGTTTGGTTTAGGTGTACCGGAACTTATTATTATACTGATTATCGGCCTGGTGCTCTTTGGCCCCGGCAAGCTGCCTGATGTGGGCAAGGCTTTGGGCAAGAGCATACGGGAGTTCAAGTCTGCCACTACGGAGCCGGAGAAGAATGAGGACAAGATGGTGAATGTGACGGAGCAGCCCAAGGAACTCTCCGAAAAGAATGATAAGGGCTGATGGCGTTGGCAGAGTTAGAGAATAACAAACAGGCAGAGCAGGCCTTGCCTGCGGCCCAGGCGGGCGGTGAGATCATCTCCGAGGTGACAGAGGCGGACGACGACGGTAGCATGAGCCTGACGGCCCATCTGACGGAACTGCGGAGCCGCCTCATCAAGAGCCTTATTGCCGTGGCTCTGGGCAGCTGCGTGGGCTATTACTTCATCGAAACCATCATGCACTACCTCACCCTGCCGGTGGGGAAGCTCTACTTCATGCAGCCTTCAGAGGCTTTCTTCACATATTTAAAGGTATCGGTGTTCGTGGGCTTCCTGCTGGCGTTGCCGGTGGTGTTCTTCCATGTGTGGCGGTTCTTTTTGCCTGCCCTCACAGTGCGGGAGCGCATGGTGTTGGGGCTTATCGTGCCTGCTTCGGTGGTGCTGTTTTTCATCGGCCTGGCCTTTTCCTTTTTCCTGGTGCTGCCTACGGCGGTGAAGTTCTTCATGGGCTTTGGGGGCGCGGATTTGGAGGCCATGTTCTCCGTGGGGAATTACTTTGACTTCGTGCTGACCTTTGTGCTGCCCTTCGGCTTTGTGTTCGAGCTGCCGCTCATTATCACTATCTTAGGCAAGATGGGGTTGGTGAGCTCGGCCTTTTTGGGGCGGCATTTCCGCATCGTGATATTCCTGTCCTTCGTGATAGGCGCCATCATCACCCCCACGCCGGACATCTTCACCCAGTCCATGATTGCCCTGCCCATGTTCCTGCTTTACGGCGTGGGGTATGTCATTGTCCGTTATGTTTTGCATAAGTAAGGAACAAACGGGCTTTTTTAAGGAGGAATCTCATTGGCATATAAGGATTTGCGCGAGTTCATGGAGGTGCTGGAAAGCCGGGGCCTCTTGAAGCGCGTCAAGACGGAAGTTGACCCGGAACTGGAAATCACGGAAATCGTAGACCGCATTTCCAAGGGGCCGGAGGACAAGAATGTGGCCATTCTCTTTGAGAAGGTGAAGGGCTCTTCCATGCCTGTGCTCATCAATGCCTTTGGCAGCTATGAGCGCATGTCCCTGGCCCTGGGGGTGGAGAAACTTGATGATATCGCAGAGGAACTGCGGGAAATGCTGAAGCTGCCCTATGTGTCCCTGCAGAACAAGATGAGTGTCATCACCATGATCCCCATGATCAAGAATGCGGTGAATTTCCCCAAGTATGTGAAGACCGCCCCCTGCCAGGAAGTGGTGGAGACGGAAAATCCCAATCTGGACGAAATTCCCATTCTGAAGTGCTGGCCTGAGGACGGAGGGCCTTTCGTGACCCTGCCGCTGGTCTTTACCAAGAATCCCAAGACCGGCAAGCGCAATGTGGGCATGTACCGCCTGCAGAAGTACGACAGCCGCACCACGGGCATGCACTGGCATATCCATAAGAACGGGGCGGAGAACTACCGGGATATGGAAGCCGCCGGCGGTGAGAAAATCGAGTGCGCCGTGGCCATCGGCACCGACCCGGTGCTGACCTATGCGGCTACCGCGCCGTTGCCCAGGGACATCGACGAAATGGTCTTCGCCGGGTTCCTCAGACACAAGTCCGTGGAAATGGTGAAATGCAAGACCGTGGATATCGAGGTGCCCGCCACGGCGGAAATCATATTGGAGGGCTATGTGCTGTCCCATGAGAGCCGCATCGAAGGGCCTTTTGGCGACCATACAGGTTATTATTCCCTGGCGGACGAGTACCCTGTGTTCCATATCACCGCTATCACCCACAGGAAAGACCCCATCTACTTTGCTACGGTGGTGGGCAGGCCACCCATGGAGGATGCCTACCTGGCCAAGGCTACGGAGCGCATTTTCCTGCCTTTCCTGCAGCAGATGCTGCCGGAGGTGAAGGATATCAATATGCCCATTGAGGGCGTTTTCCATGACTGCTGCCTTGTTTCCATCAAGAAGCAGTTCCCCATGCACGCCCGCAAGGTCATGCATGCCTTCTGGGGCATGGGCCAGATGATGAATGTGAAGATGATCATCGTGGTGGATGACCATGTGGATGTGCAGGACTATGCCCAGGTGGCCTGGCGGGTGTTCAACAACATTGACGCCGACCACGATTTGGAAATCGTGCATGGCCCCCTGGATGTACTAGATCATTCCTCACCCATGGCCAAGTGGGGGGCCAAGCTGGGCATTGATGCCACCAAGACCTGGCCTGAGGAAGGCCATGCCCGCCAGTGGCCCGAGGAAGTGGCAACCCCTGACGATATCAAGGCGCGTGTAGATGCAAAATGGAAGGAGCTAGGACTGGATTGATTAGTTTGAAGGCCCATATCAATAACGTGGCCCTGCACCATACCATCTTCGACCTGCCCTTTGGCCTGATGGCTGCGGTTTTGGCCGCTGACGGGCACCCGGAGCCTATGGTGCTTCTCTGGGTGGCTCTGGCTATCACTACGGGGCGGGCTGCGGCTATGGCTATGGACAATCTGGCTGACCTGAAATACGACAGCCAGCAGCCCCGGCTTTCTTATCGTGCCATGGTGCGGGGGGAGATCACCAAGGGGGAGGCGAAGGTCTTCATTGTCATCTGCCTCTTGCTCATGGTCTTATCCGTGGCCCAGCTGCCGCCTATCTGCCTCTACCTTTTGCCGGTGGCGGCTATTCCCTGCCTGGTCTATCCCTATCTGAAGCGCGTCACAGGCTGGGTGCATCTTTTCCTGGGCCTGGCCATTGCCATGGCTCCCGCAGGGGGCTGGGTAGCTGTCCGGGGGACTATTGATGCCCCCATGCTTGTGCTGTGCACAGCCGTGGCCCTGTGGATTGGGGCCTTTGATGCCATGTACGGGGCACAGGATGAGGAATTCGACAAGAGCCAGGGCCTCCATTCCCTGGCAGTTTCCTATGGCGGTGTGGGTGCCTTCAGGATTGCCAAGGTGCTGCATGTTATTTGTGTTGCTTGCTTCTTTGCCGTGGGCATGATGCTCTCCCTGCATTCCCTTTATTTTGTGGGCGTAGGCATTGCCGCAGGCACCTTGTACTATCAGCACAGCATTGTGTCCCCTACGGATTTTTCCCGGGTGACGCAAGGCTATTTCCTGCGCAACGGCATTGTTTCCGTGGCTATCTGCCTTTGCGCCTGGGTGAGCTATTATCTTTGAGTTGAACGTCGGCAGTTTCTGTCGGCGTTTTTCTGATATAAAGCCTTCCCATTGAGGGGAAGGGGGACCGCGAAGCGGTGGATGAGGTGCGGCGTTTTGAGCTGTGCCAGCTAAACAGGCTTGGCTTCACCTCATTGAAGACAGCTTATTATCGTATGGAGGGGTTCATTTGTCAGCAAGATTACTGGAAGGAAAAGTTTTTGCCGGGCAGTTCAAGGAAGATGCCAAAGAAAGGGCAGACAGGCTGGAGGAAAAATACGGTGTGCGCCCGGGGTTGGCGGTCATCATTGTGGGTCATGACCCGGCTTCCGAGGTTTATGTGCGGAACAAGCACAGGGCCTGTGAGGAATTGGGCATCTATTCCGAAGTCATTGAGATGCCGGAGGAGAGCACGAAAGAGGAAATCATGGCCAGGATTGACAGCCTGAACAAGGACAGGAAAATCCACGGCATCCTGGTGCAGCTGCCTCTGCCTAAGGCCCTGCGTCCTGCCGAAGCGGAGATCCTGGACAGCATTGACCCGGTGAAGGATGTGGACGGCTTCCACCCGGTCAACGTGGGCCGCATGGTGAAGGGGGAGGAGGCCCTGCTGCCCTGCACTCCTCACGGCTGCCTGAAGATGCTGGAGCTGGCGGGCATTCCCCTGGAGGGGAAGAAAGCCGTGGTGGTGGGCCGCAGCAATATCGTGGGCAAGCCCATGCTACACCTGCTGCTGGCCAAGAATGCCACCGTCACCGTCTGCCATTCCCGCACAGAGAATCTGCCTGCCGTCACCAGGGAGGCAGATATCCTGGTGGCAGCCGTGGGCCGTCCCAGGTTCATCACCGCCGAGATGGTGAAGGAAGGAGCAACGGTCATCGATGTGGGCATCAACCGTCTGCCTCCCGCCGAGCCGGGAGCCAAGGGCAAGCTGGTGGGCGATGTGGACTTCGAGGCGGTGAAAGAGGTGGCGGGCGCCATCACCCCTGTGCCGGGCGGCGTGGGGCTCCTCACCGTGGCCATGCTGATGGAAAATGTGGTGCAGGCTGCAGAAATGCAGCTGGGCTGAGTTGTTATCTGACTTTATTATGAAAACCCAAGAAATCAAGTCCGAAGGACGCAGATTGATTGGCTGTTTTCGTTTAAGGGCGTAGCGCAAAACTTTGTTTTGCGCGGAGTTTAGGAGGAAATGCCATGAAGACCGATGTGGAAATTGCACAGGAAGCCAAGATGCAGCCTATCAAGGAGATTGCCGCAAAACTGGGACTGACGGAGGACGATCTGGAGCTGTACGGCAAGTACAAGGCCAAGCTCACCTCTGAGGTCTGGCAGAAGGTAAAGGACAGGGAGAACGGCAAGCTGGTGCTGGTGACCGCCATCAACCCCACCCCTGCAGGGGAGGGCAAGACTACCACCAGCGTGGGACTGGCAGATGCCCTGCACCGCATGGGGAAAAAAGTGAGCGTGGCCCTGCGGGAGCCTTCTCTGGGACCCTGCTTCGGCCTCAAGGGGGGCGCTGCTGGGGGTGGCTATGCCCAGGTGGTGCCCATGGAGGACATCAACCTGCACTTCACCGGAGACTTCCACGCCATCACCACCGCTCACAACCTGCTGGCAGCTGTCATAGACAACCACCTCCAGCAGGGCAACGCCCTGGACCTGGATGTGCGCCGCATCGTGTGGAAGCGGGTGCTGGACTTAAATGACCGCGCCCTGCGCCATGTGGTGGTGGGCATGGGGGGCAAAGCCCACGGCGTGCCCCGTGAGACGGGCTTTGATATCACTGTGGCTTCTGAGATGATGGCCATTCTCTGTCTGGCTGCCGATCTGCAGGATATGAAGAAGCGCCTGGGGCAGATTGTGGTGGCCTACACCCGCAGCGGCAGGGCTGTGCGGGCTGACGAGCTGGGCGTCACCGGGGCGCTCACCCTGCTGTTCAAGGATGCCATCAAGCCCAATCTGGTGCAGACCCTGGAGGGAACCCCTGCCTTTATCCACGGCGGGCCGTTTGCCAATATCGCCCACGGCTGCAACAGCGTCATGGCCACCAAGCATGCCCTGAAGCTCTCCGACATCGTAGTGACGGAGGCAGGTTTCGGCGCCGACCTGGGGGCGGAGAAGTTCCTGGATATCAAGTGCCGCTTTATGGGTGTTCACCCCGATGCGGTGGTGATTGTGGCTACGGTCAGGGCACTTAAGATGCACGGCGGCCTGGCCAAGGATCAGCTTGGCCAGGTAGATATGGAGGCCTTGAAGAAGGGCCTGGCCAACCTCTCCAAGCATATCGAGAGCATCAAGGGCTTCGGCCTGCCCGCCGTGGTGGCAGTGAATGCCTTCCCCACGGATACGGCTGAGGAATTGAAGTTCGTGGAAGACGAGTGCAATAAGCATGGCGCTCAGGTTGCCATCTCCGAAGTCTGGGCCAAAGGCGGTGAGGGTGGTCAGGCCCTGGCTGAGAAGGTTCTCTCTGCCATGGAGCAGTCTGCTGACTTCCAGCTGATGTATGAGTCTGAGCAGACTATCCCCGAAAAGCTCACGGCCATTGCCCAGAAGATTTACGGGGCAGACAAGGTCATCTTTGCCCCCTCTGCCCAGAAGCAGCTGGAGGAAATCGAGGCCCTGGGCTTTGACAAGATGCCTGTCTGCGTGGCCAAGACCCAGTATTCCCTTTCCGATGACCCCCTGAAGCTGGGCCGTCCTCAGGGCTTTGCCATCACCGTGCGCGAGCTGCGTGTCTCTGCCGGTGCTGGCTTCATCGTGGCTCTCACGGGCAGCATCCTTACCATGCCGGGCTTGCCAGCCCACCCTGCGGCAGAGAAGATGGATATTGATGCCGAAGGGCGCATTACGGGACTATTCTAAAGGTTTGACAAAAGCAGGCCGTGGCTCTTAAAATAGAATGAGGCAAATCCTTTGGGAGGCGTCCCAAAGAGTATAGCGGGCGGCAGTAAAGGGCCGCCTGCCTCATTTATGGGAGAGTTGTAAGATGCGAAATTTTGGTTCTTGTCATAAAAAGATTTTAGCGGGCTTGATGTGCCTCCTGGCAGGGGTGATGAACCCGGATCCCGCGGCGGCAGAAAATACTGCCGGTGTCGAAGCCAGCCAGATAAGCGAGATGCGCTTTCAGTGGGAGGCCGTGCCCGGGGCTGTGCAGTATGAGTTCGTGCTGCTGAAGGGCCCGGAGAACATCAAGGCCAATGTGCTGCTGCGCCAGCGGGAGATATACACCAATGGCGTGGATGTGGAAGTGAGCCGTTTCAGAAATAAAATCAAGGACTGCTACTGGAAGGTCTGCGCCATGGACTTCCATGGCAACTATATGGGCAGCTTCACCGAGCCTCAGCCTGTGGAGGGGGCGGAGATAAATCCTCCTGCCCCCAAGCCTACGACGGAATTTGAAAAGATGGACTACATGCCCATGTACCCCGTTTATTCCTGGATACCTCAGGCCGGGGTCAAGGAGCATGAGGTAGAGGTTTACCGTCAGAGTCCGGGAGGCGATGTGAAGATCCGCAGCCTCGAGGCCGGGGAATATGACGTATATGAATACTATGGCTACACCCATCCGGGGGAGTACTATTGGCGGGTGCGTTCTGTGTATCCCTCCGGGGGCAGGAGCAGCTGGTCAGAGCCCAGCCGTTTTTCCATCGGCGGTGGACCCACACCTATAGCGGCCCTGGGGGACAGCATCACCCACGGGGGCGGAGCTGTTTCTGTGCCGCCGGGCTGCATCATGTATAACTGGGAAACGTACAGCTCTGTGCCCATCAAGAATCTGGGACTTAGTGGCAATACTACGGCGGCCATGCTGGAGCGCTTCGAGGATGATGTACTGCCCTGGAAGCCCAGGGTGCTGGTGATCATGGGCGGGGTCAATGATTTTCGGGACAGCACTCTGGGCTGGAGTACGGTGCAGAACCTGGCTGCTATCCGCGATAAATGCCATGCCTATGGCATTATCCCCGTGTTCCTCACGGCTACCCCCATCAATGCCTATATGATGGTACATCGCATACCAGGCATTGCCGTACCGCCTTCCGACTGGCAGGTACACCAGCAATATGTGAATGAGTGGGTACTCAGCCAGCCCTATAGCATTGATGTCTCGTCAGCCTTGACAGATGCAGAGGGAAACCTCAGAGCCGAGTACACTTCGGACGGTCTGCATCCTGATTACATTGGCAAAAAGCATATCGGTGAACTGGTAGGAACGTATTTGCAGCAGCATTTTGGCTGGCTTACTCATGGCCTCAGTAAGAAGTGAAAGTGACAGGGAGAAATGACACCATGATAAAAATCATCTTTTCGGATATGGACGGCACTCTTTTGGATGAGCAGGGGAATCTGCCGGAGGAATTTCCCCAGGTGGTAGAGGAAATGAAGGCCTATGGGGTGCTTTTTGCCCCCTCCTCAGGCCGCCAGTATTATTCTCTGCTGGACAGTTTCCCGGCTTATAAGGATGAATTTCTCTTTGTGGCCGAAAACGGCACCATGGTGATGCATAAGGGCAAGGAGATTTCCTCCAGCCCCATGCCCAGGAAGCTGGCCCTGAAGGTGCTCAGGACGGCACTGGAAAATACCTCCGGCTATGCTGTAGCCTGCGGCAAGAAAAGCGCCTACGCCCTGGAGCGTCAGTATACGGAAGAGTTCCAGGCAGAGATGCACAAGTATTTCACCCATGCCCGGACTGTGACGAACTTCGAGGGCATAGATGATGAGATTATCAAGGTATCCTTTTTTGATCCCGGTGCCCAGGCAGACAAGACCATCTATCCCCAGCTGAAGAAGTTCAACGGCCGCCTGCAGGTGGTGCTGGCCAGTGCCTACTGGGTGGATGTCATAGGCTTCGGCATCAACAAGGGCATGGCCATCCAGCAGGTGCAGAAAAAGCTGAAGATTACCCCCAAGGAGTGCGCCGCCTTTGGCGACTACATGAATGACGCGGAAATGATGAGTTCCGTGTATTACAGCTACGCCATGGCCAACGCCCACCCCAAGGTGAAGGAACTGGCCAGATTCGAGGCCAAGAGCAACGCAGAGCATGGGGTCATGGTGCAGATCAGGGAACTCCTGCAGAGCGGCATGTGCGGAGAGAAGAAGTAAAAATCCCGCAAATAAAGCGTCAATGTACTGTAAAGCCTTGCTGATAAAGGCTTTATAGCATTTGACGCTTTTTTGCGAATTCGGAGCGCCCCCGCTGGATTGTTCCTTGCAATTTCGCGGAGTTCCAGGTCTATGATAAGGAGGTGCAGGCATGAAGCAGCATTATGTGATGCCCGTGGGGGAAGATGATTTCAAGAGGGTACGGGAACAGTATTATTATGTGGATAAGACAGACCTGGTGAAGACCTTGATTGACGGCCATGCGGCGGCTACTTTGATCACCAGGCCCCGTCGCTTTGGCAAGACGCTGGCCATGAGCATGCTTTACTATTTCTTTACCCTGAAGGATGCCGAGGCCAACCGCGCACTTTTTGAAGGCTGCAAGATAGAGAAGGCCGGGGAGCGGTACATGGCAGAGCAAGGGTCGAGGCCTGTGGTCTTCCTTAGCCTCAAGGACATCAAACAGGCCAGCATGAAAGGGATGCTGGAGATGCTGGGGGCTTGCATGCAGGCTCTTTACGATTCTTTCTCCTACCTGCAAGAAGGGACGATGTTTTCCGCACAGGAAAAGAAATATTATCAAAGAATCTGGGATGGAAAGGGTTCTGAAATAGATCTGCAGCTTTCTCTCAAGAATTTGACGGCTTTTTTGGCGCGCTTTCATGGGCGGCCTGCGTTGGTGCTGATAGATGAATACGACGCTCCCCTGCAGTATGCCTGGGACTATGGTTATTACGATGAGGCAATAGTCTTCATGAGGAACTACCTAAGCTCTGTTCTGAAGTCCAATTCCCATCTTGACTTTGCGGTGCTGACGGGAGTGCTCAGGATTGCCAAGGAGAGCATTTTCAGTTCGCTCAACAATTTGGACGTGGCCAGTGTAGCTTCGGGAGCCTACCTTGATGCCATGGGCTTCACCTTTGAGGAAATAAAAAAAATGGCGGCTGACTTTCAGGCCGAGGATAAATTGCTTGAGATCAGGGACTGGTATGATGGATACAATTTTTCAGGGCAAGAGATATATAATCCTTGGTCAGTCATCAACTATTTCCGTCAAAATTGTCGTCCTGCTGCCTATTGGGTCAACACCTCAGGCAATACCATCATCCACCACATGCTGCAGCATGCAAAACCATCTCAAAGCAAGGCACTGGCAGATTTGCTGCATGGTGGGAAAATAAAAGCAGTTTTGGATGAAGGTGTCATCTACAACGAAATATATCGGAACAGCGATGCCCTGTACACCATGCTGCTCACCACGGGCTACCTCACTATGGTGGATTACCCCGACCTCTATGAAGATGAAGTCCGCGGCACCATGCGTATTCCTAACAGGGAAATACGCTTGCTTTTCAAGCGGGAGGTAATGAAGCACCTGTCATGCATGAACGGTGGCTCAGAGCTTCTGGACAAATTGACAGAAGGTCTGCTGGAAGGGAACGCTCAGGACTTTGTGGAAGCATTGGAAGAATTTTTGCGGCAAATGGCAAGCTTTTATGATACATCTGCCAGGGAAAGTTTTTATCATGGCTTGGTGTTGGGGCTTCTGGCTACTCTGATGCCTCGCTTTGAGATCTTATCCAACCGCGAATCTGGTTATGGCAGGTTCGATATCGCAATTTTCCCCGCCAGGAATCAGCCTTTTGGTGCCCTGCTGGAATTCAAAGTGGCAGAGCAGGAAGAAGATATGGCAGAAAGAGCAGAGGAAGCTCTGGCGCAAATAAGGGCTAATGGTTATTTGTCGGAATTCAAGAACCGCGGCATTCAAAATGTCTGGCAGTACGGCATTGCTTTTTGTGGCAAGAAATGTCGGATAGCGGCAGGAAGGTGAACTTGGGATGGCAGACTTTCCTGCCGAGAAAGGGGACTGGTGAACAATGAAGGCAGATTATCATATGCACTTTGAGAAAGGCTCCTACGACAAGGCGTGGGTGGAAGGGTTCTTCGAGGCGGCGCGGGAGCGCGGTTTGGAGGAAATCGGCATTTCTGAGCACTCCCATACCTTCCCGGAGTTCAAGAACCTTTACTATGAGGACTTGATTCTGGACGATTCCTTTGTGGGCAGCTTTCAGCAGCAGTGGCTGAGGAGCAACAAGTTCAAGTACACCATAGACGAATACTTCGTCTTTATGCACGAACTGCAGAAGACCCATCAGGTGAAGATTGGCATGGAGGTCTGCAACTTCCAGAATCAGGAGAAGGTGACGGATATCCTCAGGGAGTACGACTTCGACTACTTGATTGGCTCTGTCCACTTCCTGCGGGGCTGGGCCTATGATTCCTCAGAAATCAAGGCGGAGTGGGAGAACCATGACCTGCAGGAGATTTATGAGTGGTATGCGGAGGAGGCAGAGAAGCTGGCAGATTCCGGCCTTTATGATGTGCTGGGGCATCCCTTCAATATCCGCCTGTTCAAGATTTTGCCGGACTTTGATGTGACACCATATCTGGAAAGGGTGGCAAAGGCTCTGGCCAAAGCGAAGATGGGCATTGATGTGAACACTGGCACCTACTACCGCTATCCCATCGAGGAGATTTCACCTTACCCCGACTTCATGAAGATAGCTGCGAAATACGATCTGCCCCTCATCATCACCTCCGATGCCCACCAGCCAGAGGACTGTGGTGCCTACCACCAGGAGGCAGTGAAGTACGCCCGTTCCTTCGGGTTTACAAAGATGTGGAATTTCTCTCGGCGGGAGCGGTCTTTAGTGACGTTAGTGTAAATGAGGTTACGCATTTATGAAACAATAATGAAAATTTATTAAATTCTTGACTAATTGCATCCACTTAGTGTATAATGAGTCCAGACCTTGAGGGAGGGGCTAACCTACCTCGGCTGGACTTATTTTTTCTCTGGCAATGTTGGTTGGGATGCTTAAGTTTTGGGATGGATTGTTCGATAACATTTGTAAGAAGCTTCAGTAAAGGAACCTGAAGGTAGCCAGCGTATGGTGTCGAGGATGACACTTTGGCGCTGGCATCAATCGAACAAGGATCAAGGAGGGCTTATCATGAAGATACAGATTTATTCCCAGTGGATGGAAGACGTATTTATTCCCGCCAGGGTGAAACAATTCAGCAGGGCAGCAAAACTGATGGGCTGTCAGAGCTTTGCGGCATATGCCGGCGAGAGCAGCGACGAGCGCAGTGCTGTGGGACAGTGGCTGGATAGAGCAGGCGAGCAGGCCGCAGAAAGCGTAGCATAAATGAATAACGACGAACATTGCCAGAAGCGATAGCGCAGACCTCTTTGTTGGGGCTGCGCTATTTTATGCATACCATATGAGATAATTGACTAAAGGAGTGACGGATGATGTGCCACCTAAAAAAGTATAGGCAGATAGACAAGAGAACATTCCACCTCATCCACCGCTTCGCGGTCCCCCTTCCCCTCAAGGGGAAGGCATTTGAATCAATTGCCGCTTAACTTAATGACATTGTTTCATTATTGTTTAGGAATCTTCATGTTCAATGGCGTTTTGGGCGTCTTCTGCCTCTTCTAGTTTAGTGAGCTTGTCTATAATGCCATTGGCAAGGTCAAAGCCCAGTTTGATTTCACGCACTGCTACAGAATAGGATTTAAGGTATCTGGTCTTGGATTCCATCTGCGTCAGTTTAGAGGCGTAGATGTCTATGTCGCGGAACATATCATAGTGCTCGTCCGGGATTTTTGAGCAGAGGTCGCTGATGTCGTGGGTGCGGTCGTACTTGATGCCGTGGGTTTCAAAGAAATGCTTCAGAGCCAGTTCAATGGTTTGTTGCAGATGATAGGCTACGAGATTTACGATGCCGTTGTCATCAGGGTAGAGTTTGTACATTTCCCTGGCAACAGTCAGGTTGTTCTTGGCCATGCCAAGAAGAGTATCGTTGGTTAATGATTTATCGTTCATAAACAACTACCCCCGTACTGAGAATTTCGTCCAGCAGGTTCTTATCCACGGAGAAGGTATCCCACTTGTCCCAGACAGTTTCGGTGTCTTTTACCACGGGGAGCTTGGTCATTTCCTGGCTGAGATCGAAGAAAATGTCAATGTCACTCCACGGGTTGCATTGAGGGGTTATGCTGCTGCCGAATATTATGATACGTTTGATGTTGGGGATTGCCTTGCATACATCAATCATTTTCGCTATTTCGGCCTGTTGGGTAGGGAAAATCCTGTGGATGTTCTTGAAAGGTTTGGCTACAGCGTTCCATAGCTTCATGATGTATCCCTCCGTTTCGTGTGTAGGCTTTATATATTGATTTTATCACGATAAGTAGTATCAAGCCACATCTTATATACTAAAAAGCCCGAAGCAATGCTTCGGGCTGTAATTTCTTGGTGACGCCTATGGGATTCGAACCCATGAACCCGCCGTGAGAGGGCGGTGTCTTAACCACTTGACGAAGGCGCCGGTTGGTGACTCCTATGGGATTCGAACCCATGAACCCGCCGTGAGAGGGCGGTGTC
Source organism: Selenomonas sp. (assembly GCA_017635515.1). Lineage (GTDB taxonomy): Bacteria > Bacillota > Negativicutes > Selenomonadales > Selenomonadaceae > Selenomonas_B. The sequence continues at coordinate 182 of JAGBLH010000310.1, read as the reverse complement.
TTAACCACTTGACGAAGGAGCCAGTTGGTGACGCCTATGGGATTCGAACCCATGAACCCGCCGTGAGAGGGCGGTGTCTTAACCACTTGACGAAGGCGCCACATATTCAGTTTGCAAGGGCATTGCCCTTAGTGACAAAGATAATTATATTACAAAGCTGTGAGGTTTGCAAGACTTTTTTT
>JAGBLH010000309.1 GCA_017635515.1 Selenomonas sp. | reverse complement strand
CACCAGGGAGACAAGATGGAACTCTTGAACAAAATGTCCGAGGCCGACAGCCTCATAGCGGGTTACCGCAAAACCAGGCAAGCCAGCGGCTGGAAAAGCAGCACACAACAGTATGGCCTGAACCTGCTCAAGGAGACATGTGCCATGCAGAAAGAACTTAGGGAAGGGACATGGGAAGAAAAGCTTGGCAAGCCCTTCAAGTATAACGAAAGAGGACATACACGCTACATACGCCCCATGCTGCCCAAAGAAACCGTTATGCAGCATAGCCTCTGTGAAAATGTCTTGCTGCCTATCCTGCGCCCCTGCCTTATACACGACAACGGAGCAAGCCTCAAAGGCAAGGGCATATCCTTTACCCGGCGCAGGCTGGAACAGCACTTGCGACAGCACTACAGGCAGCACGGGATTGAAGGCTACATACTTATGATGGACTTCAGCAAATACTTTGACAACCTGCCCCATGAAGGGCTGCTCAAGGCATTTGCCGGGAAAATCCCCGACCCAGACATAATCAGCCTCATAGCCAAACTGCTGAAGCCTTACGAAGTAGACGTAAGTTACAGCGATGACCCGAACATAGAAAAGCAGCTCCATAATGCCATAAAGCATGCGGAAATAGACAAAAGCCTCCTGACCGGCAGGCGCATGATGCGCAAATCCATGGGCATAGGGGCATCTATCTCCCAGATAGCGGGCATTTACTACCCCACGCCAATGGATACATGGTGCAAAACGGTTATGGGCTGCAAGCACTACGGGGCATACATGGATGACCGCTATTGCATCCATAAAAGCAAAGAGTTCCTAAAACAGCTGCTGGAAGGGATAAAAGCCATTGCTGAAAGCCTTGGCATCTTCATCAACGAAAAGAAGACCCAGATAGTGAAACTCTCACATGGCTTCACATGGCTGAAGACCCGCTACTCCATTACCAAGACAGGGAAAATCATCCGGCACATTCCCCATGATGTAATTGTGAGACAACGCAGGAAGATGAAGAAGTTGGCACTGTTTGTCCTTGAAGGCAAGCTTGCCTTTGAGTCTTTCCGCAAACAGTACAAGGACTGGCGTGGTGACAAAGACCGCTATCACGCCCATAGAACTTTAAGAAATATGGACAATCTATACAGGAGGCTTCAGAAATGGATAACGAAAAAAGGACCTATACTCTTGAAATCATTGGGCAGAACGGCTCCTTCAAGGTTGAAGGACTGTCCATGAACGGCACGAACTACGTGTCAGAGACAGAGGTGGATACAAAGAACTGGCCCGCCATCTTCGCCCTCACCGTCAAGGACGAAGAGGGCGACGTCACTGAACACCACGACCACGCCAAACTGCTCCAGCAGGTGAGCTATGAATGGGACGGCGGCAAGTGGTATCTGGCCTTTGGGGTAGTCTCGGAGCAGGAAGTCAAGAATTCAGAATTTAGGGCAGACATCAACGAGACAAACGAAACTGCGTTAACTGGCCTTATGGCCGCAACTGACCTATATGAAGAACTGGTAAACAAGGGGGTGCTGGAATAATGGCAGAAGCATATGCAAGGCTCATCATGGCTGGCAGGAAAACCATCGAGCAGGTGCCAGAGAAACTTCGGGACGAAGTACAGGCAATACTTGACGCGCACGGCTGGAAACCTGCCGAAGACAATGTTTGATTTTCTTTTTTGGATGATATTCAGAAAGGACGTGGGGAAAATGGCAATGGCTTATGCACTGCTCATCATCAAAGGAAGGAAGACTTTTCAGGACGTGCCAGACCGTCTGAAAGAGCAGGTAAGGGATATTCTGAACGACCTTGAATGCGGATGGCTGGCAGAAGAGTGAGATTGCAGGGGTAACAAAAAAGAGCCGCACTGCGGCGGCTCTAAAATTATCTATCTACCAGTTGTGCAATAAAGGAGCAACATCGTCTAACAAAATCATCCGGGGCATGTTCGACCAGCTTTGCATTGCGGGAAGATAAATCCAGCGTGCGTACATGAAACGGCAGAGCATAACCATGAGTATTCAGACCGTCAGGCAGGGGAAGCTCCAGCGGATAGCCTTTGGCCTTGGTGGTGATGGGAATGACAACGGCCAGGTGGCCGGGGAGCAGGATATCATCCCTGTTTACCACCAAAGCGGGGCGGTAATTGCCTTGCTCATGGCCGGACACAGGATTGAACTGAACCATGATAATATCACCTTGCTTCAATCGATAACCTCCCTGCCAACATCAGGCCCCCAATCAATTTCCTCATAATCCCCCACATCATCCTTAGTAATGTTCTCCAGGGGCTTGCCATAGTAAGCCTCGAACAATGTCCTGATGTCATTGATGGGCTTTAAAGTTATCTGCGAACCATCGGCGGTCAGACTGACACGCGACCCTGCACGCAGCTTAAAGGAGCTGGCAATCTCGCTGGGAATCCTAAGACCAAGACTGTTGCCCCATTTTGAAAGTACAGCTTCCATTGCAGACACCTCCCTTTGATATACATTGTATATCAGGAGAGTGCCAAAGTCAACATTCAGAAAGGGGAGGTTTGGCAAATACAGATATATCGAAGTCATAAGGACACGAACAGGTGGTGAGTACATGGACGATATAAAGCTTGATAGGGTGTTGGCCAAATTGGATAGCGTATCGGAGGAACTGTCCCGGCTATCTGAAAGGATGGTAGCAGTGGAGACAAAGATAGGCGAACGGGCAAACGACATTGCCGGGATGTACCGCAGGATTGAGAAGCTGGAGGACAGGGTATCGGAACTGGAGAAGCACAAGACGCAGGTTGTAAGCTTCAAGGATATCGCCACATGGGCAGCTATGGCGGCGATTGCGCTCTGGGGGGTGCTGAAATAATGTGGGATACGAACAGGATTATCGCCGTGGGGCTTGTCATTATGGGCGTTATCGCCGTACTTATATGGGGTGCTATCTCATACAAGACGGGCACAAGTACGGGGACAGAAATACCCATTGGCATTATCAGCGGGTTAACCGGCGTACTGACCGGCAAGAAACTGGCCGAGTACGAATTGCGGGAGCAGCAGGGCAAGGTGAACGAGATCCCAGGGGAGGCGCAGGAGATTGTTCAGGCGACGGAAAACCTCAAAGACTTTGGGGAGAAGTAACAGGGAGAGGGAACTGAGAGACAAAGGTTATTGGCCGGGGGCTGAAACGTACAACTTCTGCCTCTGGTGGAATGATGATGATGATTGTGTGATAGTGGAGAGGAGCAGAGAGAATGAAAGTATTCCTTAATCCGGGACATGCACCGGACGGCAATCCTGACCCCGGCGCATGCAACTATGCAATGGGGCTGCGTGAGTGTGACGTGGCGGCTAATGTCGTAAACCTGCTGGAGGGCTATCTTGCAGCGGCAGGCGTGGAAATTGCCGGGGTGTTGCAGTCTGATTCCTTGGGGGAGATTGCAGACACGGCAAATGCCAGCGGCGCGGATATTTTTGTTTCAGTTCACTGCAACGCCTTCAATGGCTGCGCGAAGGGCACGGAAGTCCTCATTTACAGAGCAGGCGGCGAAGGCGAGAAGCTGGCGCAGTGCATCCAGAATCAGATTGTCGGCGCACTTGGCACGGTTGACAGGGGGCTGAAAGAGCGCCCCGGCCTGTATGTGCTGAAGCATACGGATATGACTGCCGTACTTGTGGAAATGGCTTTTATCGACAATGACGAGGACGCGGAACTGCT
>JAGBLH010000308.1 GCA_017635515.1 Selenomonas sp. | reverse complement strand
CATGCCCATGAAGCCAACGGCAGCGCCGGCATCATTTTGGGCGGCATCCTTCAGGGCGGTAGCCTGGGCGCCCAGCATATGGGCAGCGGCCATGTTGGGATTACGGAAGGCGGCATCGCGCTGCAGCTCTTTGATGTAGGCCTGGTCTTCTTCGCTGATGCTTACGTTGCTGACGCCAAAGGAGACGATTTCAATGCCCCGAAGTTCCCCCCACTTCTTGCTGAGAACCTCGTTCAAGGCATCGGCAAGCTCCTGGGTATGGGCGGGCAGCTCGCTGTAGCGGATGCCCAGGGCGGAAATTTTGGCCATGGCGGGCTGGAGAGCCGTCATGAGTTCGGATTTCAGCTGGCCATCTATTTTGTCGCGGGAGTAAGTGCCTTCCACATTGCCGCAGACATTCTTGTAGAAAAGCAGAGGATTCTTCAGCTGGTAGCTGTACTCGCCAAAGCATCTGAGGGAAACATCGATATCCAGCCCCACATTCCTGTCGACCACCCGGAAGGGGATGGGACTGGGGGTGCCGTATTTGTTGCCCATGATCTCTTTGGTGTTGAAGTAATAGACCCGCTGGTCCGTGGAGGCTTCCCCGCCGAAGGTGACACGGTGCAGGAATTCGTCAAAGACCTTCTTGGCGCTGTCTCCCAGATTGCCCTCGAAGATAGTGGGCTGGGCAGCAGAGTCGAAGATGAACTCGCCAGGCTCGGCGCAGACCTCGATGACCTCTCCCTGCTCCACGATCATCATGCACTGGCCGTTGTTCACGGTGATGACGGAGCCGTTGGAAATCACATTGTCGCTGCCGTCCGTGTTGCTGCTGCGCTTGCCGGTGCGCTTCTGCCCCTTGGCAGCCAGGATATTCTCACTGAGGCTGTCGCAGTAGAAGAATTCCTTCCACTGGTCAGCCAATACGCCGCCTGCGGCGCCGGTCACAGCTTTGATGAGTCCCATAAGTAATTCCTCCTTATAAATTTTAGATAAAGATGTTTTTCAGTTATTCACGTATATATTCACGGAATTGAGTGGAAAATCCTGCTTTATTTTGCTGCATCCATCTTTTGGACAAGGAAAATGTGGACTTGACGAATATGATACCTTACTAATATCATATCTATATGATATTAAATAGTTTTGGCGAGGAGGCGACTTTATGGAAGTTTTTGCGGCAACAGTATTTGTGCTGATGTATGCTATCATCGTATCGGAAAAAATCCATCGCACTGTGGCGGCCATGCTGGGGGCCATCATCATGATGCTGGCGGGGGTGCTGGATATAGAGACTGCCCTGCACCATGTGGACTTCAACACGCTGGGGCTGCTCACAGGCATGATGATACTGGTGGGCATCACCAGCCACACGGGTCTCTTTGACTATGTGGCCATCCGGGCAGCCAAGGTGGCCAAGGCGGAGCCCAAGAAGCTGCTGACCTATCTGGCGGCCATCACGGCGGTGTTCTCGGCGCTGCTGGACAATGTGACCACGGTGCTCCTCATGGTGCCCGTGACCTTCAGCATCACCCGCAAACTGCACCTGAAGCCCATGCCCTTTCTGATTACCCAGATCTTGGCTTCCAACATCGGCGGTACGGCTACGCTCATAGGCGACCCGCCCAATATCATGATTGGCAGTGCCGTGAAGGAACTGACCTTCATGGCCTTTATCGAGAATCTGGCTCCCATTGCCATCCTGAACATGATCATAGTCATCCTGATCATGGAATTTGCTTACAAGGACAGTCTCAAGACCAAGCCGGAACTCCAGCAGGAAGTCATGGCCATGGACGAGAAAAAGGCGCTGAAGGATAAGAACCTGCTGTCCCGCTCCCTCTTTGTGCTGGGGCTGACTATCCTGGGCTTCTTCACTCATTCCTTCACCCACATTGAGTCTTCCCTGATGGCTCTGGCGGGAGCCTTCCTGCTCCTGCTGCTGGCAGGGGGCAGCCACCATCTGACGGAGACTTCGCTGAAGTCTGTGGAGTGGGCCACCATCTTCTTCTTCATCGGCCTCTTCATTGCGGTAGGAGGGCTTATCGAGACGGGCATTATCAGCCAGCTGGCCCAGAAGGCCGTGGAGCTCACCGGCGGCGATGTGACAGCTACTTCCCTGCTGGTGTTGTGGCTCAGCGCCATCGTGTCCTCGGTGCTGGACAACATTCCCTTCGTGGCTACCATGATTCCCCTGATTCAGAACATGGGAGCCATGGGCGTTTCCAACCTCGACCCCATCTGGTGGAGCCTGGCCCTGGGCGCCTGCCTGGGCGGCAACGGCACTTTGGTAGGAGCCTCAGCAAATCTGATCGTGGCAGGGCTGGCAGCAGAGCGGGGCGTGAAGATTACCTTCGTGAACTACTTCAAGGTAGGCTTTCCTGTCATGCTTTTGACCATTCTGCTGTCAACTGTCTATGTTTATGTAAGGTATTTGTGATACCATGAAATATACTTGTAACTATAGTTCCCCTTTGGGAATTATGCTCATGGTCAGCGACGGTTTGTCGCTGACCAAACTTTCTTTTACGGACAATTTCTGTGAGGAGAATGCTTCAGGGGAATTGCCTGTTTTTGCTGACACCCGCCGCTGGCTGGATATGTATTTTGCAGGCCAGGTCCCTGATTTCCTGCCCCGGCTTTCTCCTCAGGGCACGGCTTTCCGCCAGTCCGTCTGGAATATGCTCCTTGCCATTCCCTATGGCCAGACCACCAGCTATGGAGAGATTGCTGCGGAGATTGGCAGAAGAAGGCAGACAGAAAAAATGTCCGCCCAGGCAGTGGGCGGAGCAGTGGGGCACAATCCCATAGCCATCATCATCCCCTGCCATCGGGTCATAGGCAAGGACGGCAGCCTGACGGGCTATGGAGGCGGCCTTTGGCGGAAGGAATGGCTGCTGCAACTGGAGCGGGGCGTGAGGTGAAAATATCACATCATGCCCGCTGGTAATGTCCGCTCTTGCCGCCGCTCTTCTCCTCCAGATGGATGTCCGTGATTTCCATGCCTTTGTCTATGGCCTTGCACATGTCGTAGATGGTGAGGAGAGCGGTGCTGACGGCGGTGAGGGCTTCCATCTCTACCCCGGTTTTGCCGGTGATTTTGGCGGTGGCGGTGGCTTCCACGGCGCAGTCCTCCGGCAGCAGGGTGAAGTCCACGCTGACCCCTGTGAGGGGCAGAGGATGGCAGAGGGGGATGAGGTCTGAGGTTTTCTTGGCGGCCATAATGCCTGCCAGCCTAGCCACCCCCAGAACATCACCCTTCCGGGCAGTGCCGCCCTCAATGGCGGCATAGACAGGGGGGCTGACCTTGATGCGGCCTTTGGCCGTGGCTATCCGCAGGGTTTCCGCCTTGCTGCTTACATCTACCATATGAGCCTGTCCTTTTTCATCGAAATGATTGAGGGCAGGCTCTTTTGTTATCTTCCCATCAGAAAGAGACATAATTCCACCGCCTTTTCTATATCGTTGAGGTCGTATTCGTAAAGATTGTTTGTTTCTGAGTGGGGGGAGGAGGTAAAGAGGGCGGCTGCATCTTCGCCCGTGAGGGGGGCGCCCTTGTCCCGCCAGAGGGAGAGGGCAGGCAGGGTGTCGTGGGAACGGCTTTCTGTGAGTATGAGGTCTACGCCTTCCATCTTGGTGGCAATGTCCTCGAAGGGGGCGCGGTTCTGGGTCTTCTGCACCATGAACCAGCCCTGGGGGGATACCACTGCCACGCTTTCTGCTCCCGCTTCGCTGAAACGGCAGCTGTCCTTGCCCTCCATATCCAGGTTGAAGCCGTGGCTGTCGCTTTTGATTACTCCTGTTCTTATGCCTCTTTCCTTGAGGCGGGGCAGGAGTTTTTCTATGAAGGTGGTCTTGCCTGTGCCGGAGGCAGGGGCGGTGATGGAGATGAGGGGCACCCGGCGGTTGAGATTGGCCAGCCTGCCTTTGGCCAGTCGGAGGTCTGCAGGTGTGTTGAGGTTGAAGAAGTGGGAGGGGGAGCTACTGTATTCCCTTTGGCTGAAAGGGAAGGCTTTAAGCACCTGCCGTATCTTTCGTATGCCTTCGCTTAGCGCCCGCTGGAAGTAGGGCGCTGTTTCCCTGCGATAGAAGGCAGCCAATGGCTGAAGCCTGCCTTGGGTTGTAGGGAGCAGGGCAAGTTCACGGGCAGGCAGGTCGTCGCTGAAGCGGCAAAGTTCCCCGAATTCCAGGAAGGGCATATCTCCCGCCACAGCCAAGGCCCAGGGCTTGCTTATGGAGCTTAGTCCATTCGCAAGGCCGGATACGGGGCCAAAGTTCTGTTTTTCGTCAAGAAGCAGGGTAGCACCGTATTCCTCCGCCAACTCCGTAAGGAAGGGGGAGGGGGCTTCGGCGCAGAGGAAGATTTCCGTGAAGCCTGCGTTTCTTCCTTTAGCGAGAGTTATTTCCAATAGTGGCATATCTCCCAGCTGCAATTGCCGCTTGTCCCTGCCCAGCCGGGTGCTTTTACCTCCGGCTATGACTAATAGTGATAGGTTGCTTGCATTCATCATTAAGGCTCCGTTTTTGCTTATCAAGCCTTCCACTCTGGGGAAGGTGGCAGCCCGAAGGGCTGACGGATGAGGTGCGACCTAACTCGTATAGCTGCCATAGCTTGAAACGTCCCACCTCATCCGCCCCTGCGGGGCACCTTCCCCAGAGGGGAAGGCTAATTCACTATAACGAGTACAAGATGTCTCCCACTTCTATAAGTGGGGGCGGTAACTTACTAACTCAACTTTCCCACCACGAAAATAACGCCAATCCCTAGAAAATACTGGCATCGCGTAGGATATAAAGCCTTCCTTGACAACAAAATAGCACCTGTTCTTGGTATAATGGAATCAGCTACAAACCCAATACCAGAGAGGTG
>JAGBLH010000307.1 GCA_017635515.1 Selenomonas sp. | reverse complement strand
GTCTGCCGCCAGACCTTGTCGGCGGGCATAGTACAGGTAAAGGCTGCCACCAGTCCTTTGCAAGGCTCCCGCCAGAAAAGCCTCATCCTCCTGCTCGTAAATATGGGACAGCAGCTCTATGACAGCTGCAGCATCTGCTCCTTCCTCCATGAGCGAGTCAACTAGCAGACGCACAGTACCAGGCAGGTAACGGTTCACCTGCAGCGCCTGCAGCCATTTCTCCTGGGCTTCCCCTGCCCGTCCCTGCCATAGAGCCAGTTCCCCCAGCTTGGACAGGGCATGGGGCTGCAGACGGCGTATATTGTCCACCTCCTGCTTCACGGGAGCGGCCAGCCCCTCCCGCAGCAGCGCATCAGCCCGCAGGTAATCTTTTCGACTGAACAGGTACAGCCCCTCCATTAGGGTGAAGCGGGGCATTTCCGGCACAGCTCGTCTAGCCTCTTCCATGGCTTCGATAGTCCTGTCAGCGGGAAAATCTCCCCGCACCAGGGAACTCAGGTAAGTCTCCCAACCGTTCTTCCAAATATCCCTTGGCTGCGTCCTGTCGGCTATGACCTTCTGGGCCCAGGCAACAGCCTCGGCGTAATCCTGCAGGCCATAATAGCAATCCATGTAGTAATGCCAGTCTTCCGGCCTGACCCTGCCTTCCTCCTCTGCCCTCTGACGGAGCAGGTCCAGATTGCGCTGGTTCTTCTTAGGAATCACGCTGGCAGAATAGCCTGTATGGTAGATAGTCAGCTCTCTGTCGTACCAGATATTTCCCTCCGGCACATCCAGCGCCTCATGGATGTGGCCTATATAGCGCAGCTCCGGCCTATTTCGGAACAAGCGAATCTGCTCTATGGTTTCCATGTACCTGTTGTGATCGTCCTTGTCCACATTCACCAGGTGGCAGCAAACTGCCAGTACCTCCCGGCGCTGCTCCAGGCCCTCAAGCAGGGGCCTGATTTTGGAGCGTGAGTCCACGGAGAAGATCTCATCCGCATCGGGAAAAACTATCCAGTCTCCCGTGGACTGCTCGATAGCGAAATTCTTGGCTGCCGCGAAATCTCCGATCCAGGCGAAGTCACAGACACGAGCGCCGCCGGCTTCTGCGATGGCACGGGTGTCATCCTGGGAGCCAGTATCAACCACAATGATTTCATCCGCAAAGGCACTCACGGACTCCAGCCAGGCCGGCAGGTTCTCTGCCTCATCCTTCATGATGGCGCAAGCCGAGATATGCAAAGGCGTCACCTGCTTGCTGCTGTGCTGCACATTCCTCACCTTCTCGCTATCCTCGCTGATCCTGTCCAAGATTCTTGCTACGGCAGGCAGCATGCTCTCCGCCGTATCAGCCACCCCCACAGCTGAGAAGTGCTCCTGCTCACGCAGCCGCAGCCCTTCCCGCAGGCTTACCTCCGCCTCCCGTGCCTGTCCCTGCGTATACAGCCAGGCCCCCTCCATGAACAGCAGGGAAGGTGCCTCAGGAAGGGCTTCCCGTGCTCTGCGGAAGACTTGTGGCAGTTCTCCCGCCGCCTCCTGCTCCTGCAGCAGGCTCAGGTAAATCTCCCACACCCGCAGCTGCAGATTCGGCAGCAACCCGGTCAGACGCACATCATTCACCAGGTTTTCTGCCAGTTGCAACGCCTGTCCGCGCTCCTGCAGACCATAAGCACAGTCAAGCAGGTAATATAGCTCTGCCTCTGTCGGCTGCCCCCCCCTCGCCGCAATCTGCTGCCGCAGCAGCCTCTCGTTGCGGCGCAGCTTGGCCGCCACACGGCTGGATGAGTAGCCGGTATGGCAAATCACTATTTCACGGGTCAGCCTGGCCTCAAGAACCGGCGGCATCCTCAAGGCCTCATGCACGCATCCTTCATAGCGTATGTCCCTGCGGCGGCGAAAAACACGCATCTGCAGATATGCATCCCGCTCCCGGAAGCCATCGTCCGCATCCAGGTTCACCCAGCGGCAGAGAACTCCCCCCACGCGCTTATCCGCCTCCAGCTGCTCCAGCAGTGGACGTACCCTTGGCAGGCTTTCTGGCGAAAAATACTCGTCCGCATCCAGAAACAGAACCCAGTCGCCCGTAACCTCGCTCAGCGCAAAATTCTTCGCCGCCGCGAAATCATCCCGCCAGGTAAAATGCAGAACCATTGCCCCTCCCGCCTCTGCCAGGGCAACAGTCTCATCTGTCGAGCCCGTATCCACCACGATGATTTCATCGGCCACCTGCCGCATATCCTGCAGCCAACGCCCAATATTCCTCTCCTCGTCCCTCATAATCGCACAAGCGGAGATCCTGATGCTGCTCATAAAAGGAATCACCTCTCACTACTTCAAGACAGCTTGCCGGGCCCACCTGCGGTAAGCAGCCGTGTCCGGCTCCCGTGAGCCTGCCACCTCCGCCCTGGCCAGGCATTCTTCCACTGCCGCATATTCACCCAGGTGATAGAGCGTAACCCCCAGATGATGCCAGAAACTGCCCGGTTCCCCCATTTCCCCGTCCGGCAGTGCCTGATAAAGGGCAAAGGCAGCACCCCAGGCCCGCTGCTGGAAGAATTTGTCTGCCGCCTCCCGCTGCTGGGCCGGGGCAAGTCCCAGTCCAAGTGCCGCATAGCGTTCGTAAAGGGAAACCGCCTGCCCTGCCATGACAATTCCCAGGCCAACGGAGTAAGCCTCTCCTCCCTCCGGGGGCAGCACCTCGCCTGACTGCCACGCCTCCGCCACCTGACGCAATTCTGCAGGCAGCAGTTCCAGACAGTCATAAGGGATTTCCTCCGCCTCCCTGCCCTCCCGGGGACAGCTCAGCTGCAGGCAGGCCACGAACAGCCGTTGCATATCCTGTGCAACCTGCAAAAAGAGATTATGGCCTGTGCCCTGCTCCTGACACGCAAAAGCCCTGCACAGCTCCGCCTCAGGCACGCTCTGCCCTGCCTCCTGCTTGAGCTGCTGCACATAAAGCAATAATGGCAGCTGCCCTGCCTCGGCGGCCCAACGCCCCAGCTGTGGCAGGAATTGCTGCCGCATTGCCTCCACTTGATAGAAGGGCCGCAGATGCGCTGCCCACGCCTCAGGCTCCGGCCAGAGCCGCGCAGCCAGCTCCAACGCCATACCCTCAAAGGGATCCCGCCCCAGTGCCTCGGCCAGCTCTGACTCTGCTTGCTCCCTCTGTCCACTCTCCAGGGCAAGCAACCCCAGCACCGCCCGAACTTTAGCCAGCATTGGCTCCAGTTCCGCAGGATTACCCTCCTGCAGAGCAGCTTCCAGCAAATTTCCGGCCTCCGGCTGCTTGCCCATCCGCCAAAGCAGCAGACCCTGCCAAGCCAGGAAATCTGCAGCTTTTGGGAAAGACTTCCGTGCCTCTTCCAGCAACGCAAGCTGCTCACTGAGAGGACGGCGCAAGCGGATAAGGGAATGCAGTGCTGTCCCATACAGGGACTTATTGCCGTCCAGCCCCTGCCAGCCAGAAGCAAGAGCCAACTGGGCATAGTGCAAAGCCTCCTCATAACGCTCCAACGCGTAGCAGGCATCCGCCAGGTAGCGGTAATCCTGGGTTCTCTCTCCCTGCTGCCGCAAAAGGCGCAGGTTGCGCCTGGCCTTGGCACGTACCTTCGAGGAGGCATAGCCTGTATGGCGCAGGATGAGGCCCTCTGCCAGCGGCACACCGGCTAATGTCTCCCCCTGCAGCCCCGGGGCTTCATGCACTCTCCCCTGATAGCTAAGTCCCTGCTGCAGTCTGAGGATACGGATAACAGGCTCTGTGCCTATAGGCAGATCAGCCGCATCCGTATCCACATGGCGCATCAGCACCTGAAAGCCCTCGGCTTCAGGATACCGCCGGATGGCCTGCAATAACAAGCCCCGCACCCCCTCCGGGTGATAGAAGGTTTCATCCGCATCCAGGAAAATAATCCACTTAGCACCATTACGGGCGCACGCGACCTGCTCCAGGGCAAAATTCTTAGCTGCGGCAAAGTCATCTTGCCAGGGGAAATCATAGAGCCGCACCCCTGATTGAACTGCCATTTCACGGCTACCATCTTGGGAGCCGGTATCTACGACGACTATTTCCTTATTTTGGGCATAAGTCTGACTGTTAGCCAGCCAGACGGGCAGTTCCCTTGTCTCATCTTTCATGATCATGCAGACGGATAGGTTCAGCTTTTCTGCCTCTGCCGCCAACTCACGCCAGACCTGCAGCTGCCCTTTTGCCTGCTCTGCCTCTGCCGGCCCAAACTGCTGAGGTTCAAAACCGGAGGAACTGCCTGCAAGCTTCATAGCCTGTGCTAGATCTGCGGCTGCTCCCGCGAAATCTCCCCAGGCTGCCCTTGCTGCCGCCAGTTCTGCCCGGAACTCAGCCAGCTCCGGAAAATCCTGCACAGCCCGCTTCGCTGCCTGCAGCCTGTCCTCCGGGCGAGCTTTCCCCGCCAGCAGGGCCAGCAAGATATGATGGGAACGACTGGCGTAGGGCACTTGCCGCCTGCCCTGAGCTATGTCCAGCCTGGCCCAGTGCTCTGCCTCCCGCACCTGCCCCAGCCCATAGCACGCCTCCGCCAGGTACATATAGAGGCTGCCCGCCGCCTCCCCCTTGATCTGCCGCTCCCTCATTTCCTGCCGCAACAGGCGCAGATTTCGCTCCGCCTTGGACTTATTCACTTCCGGGCGGTAGCCCGTATGCAGGATATGCAGTTCCTTCTCGGTCAGGAGCCGTACTTCTTCCAGTATTTTGCTCCCTGCGCAAAGTTCCTCGTGGATGCGGCCCACATATTTAAGCCCCGGCTGGCGGCGAGCCAGCCGCAGGGCAGGGGCGGTCAGCAGATCCTCCCCCTCCTGCCCCAGATTCGTCAAAGGGACCAGCAGCCCCTCCACCTTTCTGTGAGCCCCCACCACCTTGCGCAGGTTGCCCGCTGTCTCTTTCGTAAAATACTCATCCGCATCCAACAGCAGAAGCCAGTCCCCTGTGGCCTGAGCCAAGGCGAAATTCCGGGCAGCGGCGAAATCATCCTGCCAGGCAAAATAAAAAAGCCGCGCCCCTGCCTGCTCCGCTGCCTGGCGCACAGCCTGAGATTCTGCCGTCTGCACCACAATGATCTCGTCCGCCTGACCCTTTACACTATCCAAACTGCGCCGCAGTTCCTCTGCTTCGTCCTTCACTATATAGCAGGCTGAAATACGCATGAGACACACCTCCATGCTTCAAAGTTCGACAAAGGCAATAAAAAACCCTCCCCCGAAGGGGAGGGTTTTCATGGTCGATAGCGAACCTGTCTGGTCTGAAAGACCTTTGCCGCTTAGGCTTACTGGAGCAGGGACAGAACAGAGGAACTGCTCTGGTTGGCCTGAGCCAGCATGGACTGAGCTGCCTGCAGAAGAACGTTGTTCTTCGTGTAGTTGGTCATTTCCTT
>JAGBLH010000306.1 GCA_017635515.1 Selenomonas sp. | reverse complement strand
TTGGACACCACTTCTAACAACAAGGGCGCGTTTTCGTAAGAAAACGCGCCACACATATTTGCCTGTTTGTCAAGCTTTTTTTACAAATTTGGGGTGATATTCATTAAACATATGTTCTGTTTCTTAACTTAATGACATTGCTCCTCCACCTGCCGCTTTTCACCAGCCTTGAGTTCAAACTTTCTCCAATCCTTTTTGTCCATTTTTGCATCCCTCCTCTTTGGGTTCTGCATATGAAATTTTGCATTCCTCACAAGCCATGCTCATCGAACTGCATTTGCAAATCACGACAGGGTTGTGTGGGCAACGAAAGACCTCACGCATTACAAATCACCTCCTACAGTTTCGGTCTGGCGTATTTACGAACCAGACGCGATGCACTCAACAAGGCCCTTGCTTGAACGTCCAGCCATTCTTCGCCATGCTTATACCGCAATTCGCCGTCACGATATTTCTTCTGCTCGCTGGGGCTGCAAAGCGCAGCACAAATATCGCAGTTATATACAAGTGCGTTGCCACCCCAGCTATAAGCGTTCCAATCATCCGCCCCATTCAGCAGGTCTGCATTCTTGACACGTTCGGTCAGGACATCACCGTCACTAAGATGCTTACACTCCTTAGCGTAGAAATCAAACAGGTCAACAGCAAAGTCACGTACTCCGCGTTTCCAAGCAGATCTAGCGGGGCTGTTTTCAATGTCTTCACGAATTTCTGCTACTGTCTTCGGCATTATCACCAGCCTCCTCACCAGGCACGGGAAAACTCTGCCTCTTTCCGGCAGTCGGCATATTCTTCGCGGATGTACTCGTCGAAGCAATCTTCATGAATGTTATCGCCTTCGATATCATAATATTCCTCTCCCTCATAAATCTCTCTGCCGCAATGGTCGCACATTGCAAACACTCTATCCTCCGGCGGGTCAAGACGATAATCCGGCACTTTGTCCAACATCGTTCTTCACCTCCCCTCAATACTTGTAGCAGCCCATGTTTCCGCAATTCCAAAACCACGGCGTTTCCTTCGCCAGCGACCAGTCATATTCCCAGGTATTCCAGTTATGCTTCTCATACTGGTAGTACGCTGCAACCACAGCTTTTTCTGGCGGAAGGTCATAAAAATATTCAGCATGGGTCAGCATATTAACAACCCTCGTAATCATCTCGTATCACCCTTTTACTGCCGACAGCATCAACACAAGTTACAAAAACCGGGATACCGAGTTTCTTGCCTTCGTAATCATGGCGCTCAATCCATACGGCTATGGCATCGTCACCGTAGACTTGCAAGTAACTATTGAGCACAACTTTGGCTTCATCAAGCGTGAGACAGGCATCTTGCGAACCCGCTCGGTATGCTGCACTGCGCATCACATCTTTGGCAAGCCAACAAACCCAAAACAAGTCACGAGATTTTTCAGCGTTCTTTTCCACGTCAATTCCTCCCGTATCACCAGCACTTTCTCTAAACGCAATAGCCACACGCGCCATAGTAAAAAACATCATCGAGCTTTTCGACCAATTCTTTGTATTCATCAACAGAAATCCCATATTCATCCAACACAGCGCTGGTCGGCATTTTCGCCTTAAAACCACTCAGTCTACAACGGTAAGCGCCCATACTTTCTTTCTTGACATCACCAAAATCTTCCAGACTGGCTTCCTTGCCATTAACCACGAATTTCTCAGCCGCACATGGCAAAGCACCATAAGCCTTAATTTCCAACGTCATCCTCAATTCCTCCCGTCCACCGGCAATATTTTCTCAATGCTTACTACCACACCACCCGGATAGCAAAACTTAAAATCCACACCGTAGTCGAGGTCATCTTCAGCCGTTGCTATCACGGTCGGTTTGCTAAAAGCAACGCCATCAATTTCTGATGCCCACCCTGCATAAAGGGCAGGGCTGCCGCTTACGGTATCGAACAGTGCGTGCTCATACTCCTCATAGCACCGAACTCCCATCAAACGGTTGTCCACAAACAATCGGGCCAGGTACATTCGGCTCAACCTCCTTTCAGGCAAACAAAAAAGACTCGCATTTCTGCGAGTCTCGATATATAGGCAAATTCAGCTAACCGGCTTGCCGTATCCACATCCTTCTTCCCTACCGCCACATATGCAAGAGTCAGGGGACACTGGTCAAGGGCCAGCTCATAGAGCCTTGCTCCCCGGCTGGAGCTGTAATAATAATCGTGGCGAAGCTTGGCAGTATGGATGATATTCACCTGCTTGCGGTTGATGCCCATCTTTTCGTATGAGTCATACACAGAATCCGTCATGGCACGGTGATCCGGCAGGAAAATCTTCACATCGCAGTTCGTATTCACCGACTCAAAGATGGGAGAATTGATGATAGTCTCCATCTCCTGCGTGGCGAAGAAAACCGAAGCATTGTACTTGCGCAGAACTCTCAGCCACTCAGTAATCTTGTTGGCGAACTGCTCGTTCTGGAAGAATACCCAGCACTCATCCAGCACGATCAGCGTGGGGCTGCCGTCCAGGCACTGCTCTATGCGGTGGAAGATATACATGAGCATAGTTCCCACAATCTGCTTGGTCTGCATGATTTTCTCCATCTCAAAAGTCTGCCAGTTGGAGAAAGCCAGCGACTCTGCATCAGAATCAAATATCTTGTAAGCGCCGTTTACTGTAAGAGGCTGCAAGGCAACCTTGAGCTCATAATCATTGATGGCATTGACCAAAGTTGTCATGCGCCGGAGCTTCACATCCTTGTAAGCTGCCACCGTCTGAATCCCTGCATATATCTTCTTCGACATTGCCGGGGTCACTTTCGTATTGTTGCTCTCCAGGAAGTCTGTCAGCCAGCCCAGGAGCCATTCCTTCTCCCCCGGCCTGTCCGTGAAAGCCAGGGGCTGGAAACTCACATCATTCTTTTCCCCGCTGCCAAGGTCATAGAAATTACCGCCGACCCCCAAAGTCAGGGCAATGCTGGATGAACCCTTGTCAAAAATGAAGATTTTGGCATCCTGATACTTTCGGAACTGAGCCTCAATGAGATTCAGATGCACCGATTTGCCGCCGCCGGTCTTGCCCACCAGCATGGAATGCCCCACATTGCCCACATGGAGATTGAGCCTGAAGGGCGTATTGCCTGTAGTCTGGGTGTACAGGAGTGACGGACCGTTAAGCTGCTTGCAATACTCATCCCCCGACCAGATATTGGACAAAGGAATCATATGCACCAGATTGCCCGTGGAGACCAGGGGCCGCCTAATGAAATGCCCCACATTGCCGGGAATGCTGCCCATCCAGGCATCCACCGCATTCAGTCCCTCAGACTTTGCCGTGATGCCCAGCTGCAAGAGGGCATTGATAATGATATTGGCCTTCTCGTCAACCACTTCCGCATCATCATCCAAAATGATGATCATGGACGAATAGAACCCATAGCTGACAGTATCATTCTCGATAGCCGTCAGGGCATCAGCCGCCTCATTGGTCTTCATCACAGCATTCACATTGTCATCCCTGTGATCCGCGCTCTCGCCCCGCAAGGTTTCCTTCAGCATGGTCATGAAGCTCTTGATTTTCCCTGACCACTTCGTTTTTACATCCGACACCTCGGAAATGCTGTCCAGCTTGCTGAGGCAATAGAACCTGCTCACCCAGCGATAAGGAAAATTCAGCTGATTCAGCACATCAAAGAACCCAAAGGCCGTGGAAGCAGCATACTTGATGGGAGTCACTATCCGCATATGCTTGGAGCCAAGCCGTGGAGTAAGGCCACCATAGAGTGGAGAATCATAGAGTATCTGGTCAAGCAGCATCGGCCTTTCGGGGAATTTGATAGGCCGATTGTTGTCAGACAGAGTGGAATGGAGATAAGAGATCATCTCATCCATGTCGAGATACACCGAAGGAACCCCCAGCTGATTGAAAAGCACGATTATCTTGTTCGTGACCTGGAGGAACTGGACAATCGCCTCATCAATGGTAGTCTCATGGTGCTGCTTCCCCTCCACGATCATGTCATGCATCCTGTCCTCCACATCAGACTTGGGGACACAGTACAGGGTGCAGAAATAATTAGATTCATAATGATTACCGGTGGAAAAGAAAAGCTTGCGCTCCTCGTCAATGAGAGGAGTCAAGGCATCATCAGGGGGAAAGAAAACATCCGTCCTGTAGGCAGCAGAGCGATGCCTTTGGGCCTCGAAATAAAGGACAAAGCCAGATTCAAGCTCCATGAAGACATTGTTAAGCTGCTGGGTCAGGAGTGCCAGCTCATCAGGTATGGTTGCCCCCAAGTCAGGCCCGCAGTAGCTCCAGGTAGTCTGGATGCTGCCATCCTTGTTGATGACTATGGGAACCGTGTGCCCATAATACTCAAAGGGAATGATCCTGGCGTAAGGGATAGTATATTTAAGCGGGCTGTTCTTCTGTTCAAACAAATCTGTTCTATACACCAAAATTCCTCCCCTGCAAGTGCCTGAGCACCGTTATGGCATTGGGGTCTGCTTCCTCCACCACTATCTCTTCCTTGGTAGATTTCTGCAAAAGCTCCCCAAGATTCTGGAAATACACTATGGGATACTGGACATCTGCCCTGAAGATACCCGGAAGGCTCCCCCACCATATATCCTTGAATCGGAAGCTCTCAATGCGGAAGCAGACCTGCATCTTCTCCAGAAGCTTGACCATGAACTCGGAAAAGTTCTTGTAATTGTCGTCATCGAACAGGAAGATGAAATACTCGCTGTAGCATCCGCAGAAACTCCCCTCTGTCAGGCCTTCCATCAGCCCCTTCTTCACATACCTCCTGTTGGCGCACCAGCCATTGATATACTTCTTGGTGAGCTTATCAGCCTGAATCTTGTTGACACACAGCATGCGCCGCACATGGCGGTAGGAAACGGAATTGAACCCCTTGAACAGCTTCTCAAGCTCAGGCATTCCAAGGAGTGAGCAGACAATGAACTTCTCTTCCCCTATGCCTATGTCATTGTCACCGAAACGCAGGTCCAGATCCTGGCTCATGAGCACATCCAGATACATGGGAATCTCCGGCATCTCTGCCGTATGGGGCTTGAAAGAGAGCGTGAAGGACAAGAAATCCAGCAGCTCCTGATACTCCAGCAACCTGACCTTGGTAATCTTGCCGATCTGTTCCTCAAGCCGTTTGAGTTCCTTGCCGAAATATCTTCGGCAGTCCTGTGACTTGATGGGCTTGCCCAGGGTATTCTTCACCCTGCCGGTATTGAGCTTGAAGGGATTCCAAGAGAAAACTATGTAATCCTTGGACTCCCTGGCAAAATGCTGGCGTTCCACCCAGATAGCCCAGCCCCTGGGAAACTCAGGCAAAGGCAGGGCCGGGGCATCATAGGGGTAAGGCTCATATTCCATGATAGCCACGAAAGAACCGTCCTTGTTCTCGATTGCAAAGGGAAGTGTCAGCCCTCCCCAGGGAATCCATTCCTCGAATCTTGTAATATCTACGTTATATTCCTGTAATGACATAGCCCTGCCCTCACCCTCAGCTAATCCTCTCCCCCCATGGGGGTAAAATAAAAGCGGCAGTATGCAAACTGCCGCAGCACTCAAGTAGAATAATAGTTCTTTTTGCTCTGGTAATTTTGCAAGCACTCAAAGAACTGGTCATCATTCTTGGCCAGGTAGATTGCCCCAAAATGCACGATGGCATTGACTATCAGTATGTACCAGAAATGGAAATTTACGACAAAAAGGAATGCTATCAGGCCATTCAAGACCAGCACTACCTTTGGAACCCCCAGCATGAGCACCTGCTCGGACAGGGAACGGTAAAAAGGAAGCACCTGCCAATCCACTGATTCAATATCTTTGGCCATAATTATCAGTCCTTAGAACAGGAATCCCTCTGTAACATCCTGGACAATGGATGCACCGCCTACAGCGATAGCACCACCACCTGCGATACGCATGGCACTCTTCGTGACCTGATTTTCAATATTAGCCGCCCAGGATGCACCAAATACCACCGCACCAATAGTAGCGACTGACTTGCCCACCGTACCAGACATGAAACCTTCAATTTTCTTTAATGGAGCATCAATCGTATCAATAGTGGCACTTTGCGCACCTGTCATTGATTGCGTTGTTGCTTTAGCGAACCCCACATCAGAGTTCATGATAAGCACCCCGGCAATCAAAGCCAGCTGCACCACATCCTTCCTGTCAAGGGTAAAAAACGCCTTGACATCTGCTTTAGTAATCTTTTTCATGTTACAAAACCTCTTTCCAATCCTCTCCCTCCGCAGAGGGGGAAACAAAACACTTGATAAGCATCAATCATCTTCTCTTTTAGTCTATCAAATCAAAAACGATTCAACTTACAACTTTTTGAATTCATTTCCCTCCAGAAAGTGGTTCTAATAGAACCACTTTCCCTTGAGGTATGGATTTCACTCCTGAGGAGGGTCCGTCACCTTGCCTGACAGCTCCCTATCCATGTAATACCTGAACTTGTCCAGCATCATAGGCTCATATCCTGCCACAAGCATCAGCACCTTATCCGCACCCATGTAGGCAACCTCATCAGGAGTCATCACTTTGGTTGTCCCACCCGAAACACCGGGATCTCCCTCCAGAGTCCGATTGCCAAGAATCATAGATATAGCTTCTGCCGTAGCCTCATCCTGAGGAGCAAAGTAGACATGGGCATGGCAGTTGGCAGCAATGGAATTATCCTTCGTATATTCCTTGTTCAGCTGATTGACATCCTGGCAGACAAGGCACATCTTGATGCCATTGCCAGCACTGATAGCCAAAGCAGTCTCAATGGACTCCAGCCGCCCCAGCTGAGGGAACTCGTCAAGCATCACCAGAGTCCGGCCCTTCCTCTTCTTATTTTCATCAGGGAGCAAAGCTTGCAAAAGCTTGTCAACAAACTTCCTGACCACTTCTTTTGTAGCCAGGATATCCTTGATGGACCCTGACAAATACAGGGATACATCCTCATCCGAATCACAAAAAGCCCTTACTGCCTCATCAATCACTTCGTCTGCGTGACTCTCATCAATAGAAGCCGGGTCAATCTTCATGACCTTCTGACCGAGGACATTCTTTCTGTAGCCAGAGGTCAGATGCCATATCTCGCCCTTGTAATCAAGGAAGAACGCCGAACCCGTCCATGTCAGAGCTGTAGGAATGACCGTGTTGACACCCTTCCCGCACCTGGTCGGCCCCATCACCAAAACGTGCTCCGGCCCCACATGCGTAAGGATTTTGCCATCATGGGACTGCCCGACAACCACTCCGACATTTTCCAAATAAACCAGGCCATTGGGTAATGTTTTGTCCATTTTTGTTTCCATCATTTTTAACCCTCTCCTTAAATATTCTTCGGTTTCACCGTATCCAGCATCTTATGCCACTTGAACTGCTTGGTCGCATCATCATAATCATCAATACTGATGATATCCTCAATCCAGCGCACATTATCCAGGTTGCGGATATACAGGATGATATCTACAGCATTGGCGATAGTGCGGGGCTGGGGGTTCTTGGCTACCTGGCTGGTCATATCCACCAGGCGCACCAGAGTCTCTGCCGCACTGTTGCTATGCACCGTGCAGCATCCCCCTTTGTGACCCGTAGACCATGCCGTGAACAGAGCCAGTGCCTCCTCACCACGCACCTCGCCTACCACAATCCGCTTGGGAGTCATGCGCAGGGTCTTCTTCACGCAGGAGTGCATGGTCACTTTCCCTGTTGCCACCATAGCCACATAATCCTCAGCCGTGCATTGAAGCTCATTGGTATCCTCAATGCTGATGATACGGTCAGGAGTCTTGGAAATCTCATTGAGGATAGCATTGAGGAGCGTGGTCTTGCCGGAGCCGGTGCCACCCGCAGCAATGATATTCTTGTGCCCATGGATTGAATCCATGATGATCTTATACTGCTCCTCCGTCATGCTCCCCTGCTCCACATAATCCTCCAGCGTATAGACCACCTTGGAATGCTTGCGGATATTGAACACAGGCTTTTCGACAATCGGCGGCAGGTCTCCATGGAAACGGCACATGGAGAAAGCATCATTGGCAGGAATCTTGGCATCCACCGAAGGGTCCTGCTCATCAATGATGCGCTCATCAATGGCTGCCACATTCTCAATGACATGCTGGACATCGTTAGGAGGCATGAAGATTTCCGTCCGTTCCTTGCCCGTGTAGTTAGACATGCACCAGACCCTGCCATCAGGATTCACATACACCTCATAAATATCATCCCTCTGCATCAGGGGGATGATAGCAGACATGCTTGCAAGGAGCGTATTCATGGTTATGGTGTAGGATTCCCTATTTGTCAGATCCATCTGCCTCATCCTTCCTCTGGGCTTTTTCCTTGTTTTCCTTGTCCAGGAGCTTATTGAACACACTTGGGCCTGGAAGCAGCGAAGGAGTCTCTTCGCCTGATTCCTTATTCCCTTCCTCAGAATCAGCCTCTGAATCAGCAATAGCTTCGTAAATGCTGGCAGTCGCTTCATCCATCTTCTCAGGCTCCGGCCTCTTGTAATCCTGCGGAGGCTCCTGCTGGGGTTTTCCAGAACCTTCGGCAGCAGACATGAGCATATTCCGAAGCCCCTTGATATGCCTTTCCATAGTGGCAAGCCTTTGGCTGTCCGTTGTCATCCTCTTGAGTTCCTTGTGAAGCCGGATATAGCGGTTATTGTACAGCTGCATAGCCTCATCAAACTCATCCTTGTTTCTAATGTCATATGCCCTTATAGTGCTGTACAGATTGGACAAATGGAGCCATTTGCTTTCCAGCGCTTCATTGTCCATAGACGGATTGGGACTATCCGCTGCCACGGAGTTCTTGACAGGACGGACAGGAAGCCGCCTGTTGTGAGGAACACGCCTTGGCCTATCTAACGGCTTCTGGTCTTCACCCCGTGCCCCTTCAGCAGGAGCTTCTTTGGTTTCTTCGGTGTTGCCAGCTTCCTCACTTCCGTGAGATTCCTGCCCAGCTTCGGTGTCCGGGCCGCTGCCTTCTTCTTTTCCTTCATCCTTCTTCTCCTGCTCCTCCTTCTGAGGCGGCTCCGTTCCAGTTTCAGGAGGCTGCTCTTTTTCGGGATTTTCGGCAGTCTGCTCTGCACCTGCCTGAGGCTGCTGAGGCTTTTCTTCATCGGCCTGTGCCTTGGCGGCAGGTTCGGTCACAGCATCCACCTGTGCCTCCTGCACTTCAGCCTTTTCCTCCGGGGCAGGACTTGCATCGGCAGCCATTGCAGCCCTCTCCTGCTCGGCCCGAAGCCTCTTGGCCTCAACAATCTCTGCCACCTTCTTCTTGCGTTCCAGAGTATCTGCCTCATGCATCTTGAAAAGTTCGCCATAGCTTTCAATCCGTGTCACCTGGTCGCTGAGTTTCGGCGGGTCAAGAATCCTACTGGTGAACCAAGGCTCCAGATAATACCTTATCTTGCCTCCCTTGATAGGCTTATGCCCTGCCACGAACACTATCTCTTCTTCCGTGCTCATGCGGGCCACCTCATCAGGAGTCATGAGGTCACGGGCCTGGCTGGATATGCTGTTGCTCCCCTTGCCGATGCCGCCACCGTCACTATGGGAAACGCTCTTGATAGTCTTTTTGCCAAGAGTCTTGGAAATAGCCTCTGACGTAGCTCCCCCCGTATCCAGGTTCGGCGTGAAATAGATATGCACATGGCAGTTGGAAGCGATGGAATTATCCTTCGTATATTCCTTGTTCAGCTGGTTCACATCCTGGCACACGATGCACATCTTGATGCCGTAACCGGCGCAGATAGCCAGAGCCAGTTCCACAGCTTGCATGTTGCCCAGCTGCGGGAACTCATCAAGCATCAGGAGAAGCCTCTGCTTCTTGGCCTTCTTCTGTCCCGTATCCTTCTCAAACTTCATGTCCCTGATGAGCTTATTAAGGATAGTATTGATGAACAGGCGGGCAATGGGCTTGACCGTAGCGATATCCTTCACCTGCATCACCAGATAGCAGGAAATCTCCTGCCGTGGGTCGAGAAGGTCACGGATGCAGAAATCCGATACGCACATATTGCCCTGCACCACAGGATCGCCATAGATGCCCAAGGCCGTCTGAGCCGTCTGCATGATGGAAGCACGGGTCTGCTCTGCGCCGTTCTTCATGACGGCGGCCTGTTCAGCCACACGGGGATGAGTCAAGAGCCTATGGAAAGGCATATCCTCATCATCACGGACAGCCCAGCAGATCTTGCCGGTCTCGCTGTCAGTAACAGTGTTGTCTGTCTTCACCCCGACAACATCTATTGCCCAGCGAATATTGTCACGGATCTCTGAAATGGTCTTGGCCTTGCTTTCAAAGATATAATTCAGCTTCTCCTTCCTGAGCATCTCAGGATACTGCTCTACCAGCTTATCCTTCTCGGCTCCCTTCTTCCTCTTGAGAGCAAAATCCACGCAAGTGACCAGCGCATCATTGATTTTCTTCAGATCCCGCACATAATACTCGCCATAGATGGCCCTCAGAGGATTGACATACCTGTCTTTCTCATAGACAGGATTTCCCTGCTCATCCACCATGGGATTGCCCTTCCCGTCCAGCTTCTGGACATAGACAAAGCTTCCGTCAGGATTCTTGCAGGGATTGCCGAGGGAATCAAGCTTCACCACATCATGCTCCCTTTCCAGGAACTCATCGGGAGTGATATGCTGATAAGTCATCATATCCTCAAAGAGTTCATCCGTATTCTTGTCCGGGGAGGAAAGAAAGCTCATGATATCCGTAGGGGAAGGCAGGGGCAGGTTTTCCTTGTAATGCTTGTACATCAGGTGCATGATGACACCATTCAGCAGATTGGAAGCTGAGTTGTCCCAGAATGGGTCTCCCCCGCCTTTCTTCTCCCCGTCAGGCTTGACCATGACTGAGACAATAGTGGACACATCCGAGATTTCCTCATTGGTGCGGAAATTTATCTCAGCCAGGGGATTCCAGCGATTGGTAGAGCCATCAATGCACAGAGGCTCAAACTTCATGACCTTCTGATGCAGCCTCTCTTTCCTGTATCCTGAGGTCATGGCCCAGAGTTCGCCCTTAGGGTCAAAGAAAAATATCGAAGCCTTCCAGACAAGCCCCGTGGGGATGATGGTATTGACACCCTTGCCTGAACGTGTAGGAGCCATCAGCAGAACGTGCTCCGGCCCATCATGGAGCATGATTTCCTTGTTGTAGGGATTTCGCCCCACCACCACGCCGGACTTCTTGACAATCTTCCTGCCCTTCTCATCCTTCTCGAATACCCCGCCATTCTTCGTGACATAATGCCCCAGATCGGAAAGAGTAATATCCTTGTTGGTGGCAAACTCTGCCGAGCCATGGGAAATATCCGTTTTATAGGCTTGGTTGACAAAGTAGACAATTGCGCCGGCTATGCCCAGGATCACAATGCGATACCACTTGTAATCATTCAGGATATCAGGGATAGCGCTGGCAATCATGGGGTCTGCTCTCCAGTCGCTGTAGGCAAACGGTGAATAGATATGCAGCCCGAAAAGCTCCGTGCCCCCCAGAATAGGATTGAAATTCACATCCATAGCCACCATATAGGTGCAAAGAAGGGATGATAAGACATACGCCCCACCCATCAAGGGCATGGCAATCAACATGACCTTGCGTTTCTGTTCCTGCTCTATGTCAGAATTAGGATTTGTTGCCAAAATTCTCTCACCTTGCCTCTTCAGGGACTAGCTCCAGCATCTCCGGCAGGACTCTCTCCCTTGGCAGCCTGCTTCCCAGCCATGCGCTCCATATACTCACGCTGGGCTTTTTCTACTGTCTCCTTGTGCTTCTCGAAGACCGCTGACTGCTTGAAAGACCAATTTCCCCCATCATCAACCACCAGATTGTAGCTGTCAGCCCCAAACCATTGGCTAGGCATCTCCACGCCATCAGGCACAGGAGCAACGAGGAGCGCCCCGCCTTTCAGGTTTGCCACCACAACCACATTATTGTTCCCAGTTTCTTCTCCTTTATGGAAGCTGGAAGACTGGAAGATATTCACCATGCCATACTCACCTGCGGGAAGCCCATCCTGCACATAGAAGCCAGTCTTGCTCTGCTGGATGATCTTCTCGGTGTGGCTGTCATCAAGCAGTATCCTGAGATTTATCAGCTCCATGCAGAAATTGATGCAGAGAGTCACGATAACGCAGAACCCTGCCAGAGAGATCATCGTCACCATAAGGAACTGATGCCATGCCCGCTTGTCACCCTTGTAGATGCCCTCCTTGACCAGCCTCAAATGGAGCCTCATGGATTTCACAG
Organism: Selenomonas sp.; assembly: GCA_017635515.1. Taxonomy (GTDB): domain Bacteria; phylum Bacillota; class Negativicutes; order Selenomonadales; family Selenomonadaceae; genus Selenomonas_B. Next base: position 7,726 of record JAGBLH010000306.1, on the reverse strand, counting down.
GATGCTTGAAGTCAAAATCCTTCAGGCTGAGATAATCCTCCTCTTCCTGCTTCTCCTTGGCAATCCTCTCTTCTTCCTTCTTCTTTTCTGCCTCGGCCCTAGCCTTGGCTTCATCCTCTTCCTTGAAAGAATCCTTCTCCCCCTTCTGGGGAAACAGCTTATCCAACAAACTCAACTGACTCACCGCCTCATTTATTTCTTCTTTCTCCCCTCTCCCCGTAGGGAGAGCAGCATTTTACATAAAGGAAATATTGTTGGTCACATACACATTGAATTGGTAGCCTGGCTCAACCGTGACAGTATTCTTTATATTGGCAGCATTATTGAACATAGCGCTAGTGGTCTGGATAAGATTGGCAAGCGCCCCCTGGGCTGCAATCTGCCCTGCTGAATAAGTATGCCCACCTGAAGCATTGCCCGCAGCCAGCGACCCAAGGGCAGCTATAGCCGACCCCATAAGGCCTCCGCTTATCTTTGCGCCAGTATGGTGATGCACCTTGCCGGATATGCCTGTATAACCGGCTCCGTCTACAGCTATGATGCTGTTGCCAAGCGACCAATTCCCTCCATCCGTAGTCTGGAGGTTGGAGAAGGTCACGCTTACCCTGCCGTTGCTGACAGTCTGCGTATCATAGCTTCCAAGCAGTCTGCTGCCAGCAGGTATCAGGAGATTCGTTCCATCGTAATCATAGACATCTGACTGCACCTGGCACATCACCTGCCCCGGCGAATCAGTATTGATGCCGGTCAGGAGCATGACAGGTATGAGAGTTCCGGCCACAATAGTTCCGGGAGCAGCCGCAGTGTACATGCCCGTCACGGGAGAAAAGGAAGCATTGCTTGCATTCATGTCATAGCCAGTCGGCTGGGCAGCCACGCTCCCGGTTGCGCTGCCATCCCCGCTCTCAGCCGAGCCACCATTTCCGACATTCATGCCACTTCCCATGCCAAAAGCAATGGCAGACTGGTACTGATTCTTGAGCTTGTCAGCCTCTGCCTTCTCGGCAGCTGCCTGTGCCTGTCTCTTTCTTTCTTCCTCCTGTTGTGCCTGAGCAATCTGCTGGGCAGCATACTGATTGGCGAACTGCTGGGGATTCTGGGGAGGCACAGCATAGACAGGCTGCTGGCGCACAGGCTGCGGGATCTGCTGTTGCTGCGGATTGTTCGCATCAGTGCGTTCAGCCTGGACAGTGCCAGGAGGTTTCTGTCCATTCTGCTGGGCATTCTTTGCAGCCTGTTGTTGCCTTCTCTTGTTTTCCTCCAGCAATGCCTGATAGTTATCCGCATTGCCCGTGGCTCTCTTGGCATCTTCCTTGCTGTTGAGCGGTATGTCAGCTTTTCGGCCCATATCGCTCTGAGTCTGCTTCGCTTCCTCTTCGCCAAGGTCAGTGCCGTATATCACGGCCAGTACAAAGACCAGGGTCAGAAAAATGGCCCCGCCTCTCACCCAGTTCCTCTTTATGCCGGGGATAAGGCCTGTATTTCCCTTGGCTGAAGGACTGTTAGGGGATTCATCTTCCAGTATGTCATCAGGATCTTCTTCCTTGACTTTTTTCTTCTTCTTGTTCCTGCTGAAATAGTTCTTGATGTCATCCCATTTTTCCAGCAAATCCATATCTAACCTTCACCTCATTTTTTCCTCTTTATGGAAACAACATCAGAATCGCTGAACCGAAGCTCTGCCTGGTCAACCACCCTGTCAAGGATGTAGCAGTTGTCCTTCATCTTGAAGTTCACCAGGCTGACCCCCTTGTGCCCACGCTCCCGGATGAAGACAGCAGGAGCCTTCTTGGGAGTGCTGCCATTGTACTTGATGATAGTCTTCTCGCCGTCATCAAAAACCATGGAAGGCTTGTTGCTGCCGCTGCCACGGATTTCGTAATTGAAATTGAGGTCAGTCACGCTCTTGCCGCTCAAAGTATCCGTGATAGTCACCTCATCCCGCCTCTTCTGGGCGATGGCCTGTGCCATATCCTCATCGTTGTAGGTCCAGCGCACCATGGGATTGTACCAATCCGAAGTATTGACAATCAGCTGATAGCTCCTCTTGTTGGTGGTCACGATGATATTCGTGGTGCTGGTCTCCACCACAGGCTTGATGTAGATATGGGGAACCCCATCCACTGTGCTGGAATTGATAGCCCAGGCAGAAGTGTCACCGCCGCCTACGAAATTTATGGTCTCCCCCTTGTGGAAAGCCAGATCCGTGATGAAGCCAGTACGGCAATAAATCTTATAGAGGTGATTCGGCTGGTAGCGGAAAATCATCGTGCTGTTGCCCTGAGAGTTTATGGCATCCTGCGTGTAGCTCACAGAACCATTTGGAGCAGGGTTCACCAAGGCAGCAGCTCCGGCAGAATAGCTGCCATAATCCACCACTGGGACAGTCACATCCTGCTGTTGCTTCTGCTGCTCTACCAAGCTTTCCAGCCTTTCCAGGGCATTCATCACCCTCTCTTTTATCTCATTTTGCTGTGCCATCTGCTCTTGCAGGTCAGCTATCTGAGCAGCCAGAGAATCAATGGCCCCTTCCGCATCATAATTCTTGCGATTTCTAAGTTCCTGAAGCTGGGCTTGGAGAGCATCAATCTGCTTTGCCAGCTTGTCATTCTTCTGAGTGTTCTTTTTGGCATTGAGTTCCTCCAGCTTCTGCTGCTGCTCACGGATCTGGGCATCAATATCGGCATCAGAGCTGGCTGCAAATGCTGCCTGAGGAACCATCAGCATTCCCATTGCCATAAAATAAGCCAACACGTTATTTTTTAAGCTCTTTGAAATAATCATCTTAATTCATGCCTCGCTTTCCAAATTCAATCTATGCTCATTGAGCATTCTGGTTTTGCTGGGCAACAGGAGCATTCTGCGCATTCTGCTGGCGCTTGTTGCTCTCGCCCACCGTATCACGGGTCAGGGAGAACTCAGTGATATAGAAGCCAATGGGGTTGTTGGCAATGACCGCCTCATCTCTCTGCGGTATCATCTGCGTAGTGAAGATGCCCGAATACGGGGTAGTTGTCTTGGTCTCCGAGCCGAGGTTGAATGTATCCTCCGTCCAGCGTACCTGGAAGGAATTTCCTCCCTCCATGGGCAGTATGGATACGATGTTCACAGATACAGTCTGGCGCCCAAAAGTCTCCGACACCCTTTCCTCCTGCCGTATGCCCTGTGCCTTTGCCACGGCATCCCTGGTCATGAAGTAGAAAGCCTTCTTGGTGTTGTCATTGTAAACCACCGGATCTAGGGGCATCTCCCTAAGGTTCTTTACCACCGAAGACACGAAATATTTCTTCATGGCCTCATTCGGCTCATAATTCGTGGCTTCAGCCACAGTCCCCACATGCCATATCTCCCCAGTTTCCGGGTTAGCCATCACCACAAACGGTTGCACAGAACTCTTGGTAGACAGATATACAATGCATCCTACCAGCACCACCATTATGAACAGCAGGAGTATCACCAGCTTGCGCAGGTTATGATTGCGTACAATTATGCTCCCTTCCCGTTCATCCCAAGTCTTCTGGGCCTTCTGCGCCGGGGATAAGTCCTCGAAATTGGTGAATCTCTCCGGCTTCTTGAAAACATCTTTTCTCACATCCATCAAATTCGCCTGCCTTTATATGAATTGTATCCATGGGCCATGATGCCAAACAGAAGCGTGAGCATCATCACCGACATATAGAAGCACTCTGCCCCCACCATGGCGGCAAAGATGCCAATGACCAAAGGATCTCCTGCCCCGCAAGGGTAAAGAGGCAGCTGCTTGCGCTTGGCTATCTTCCAATGAGTCAGCCATACCAGGATGCCCAGCGTGATTGACAGGAGGCATAGGACACCGATGAACACATCCTTGTATGCATCGACAAGTATCCCGAACTGCAACATGGTGCAATGGATCTGCCATATAGCCCCAGCCAGTCCCGACCCTTCTCTGGTCCAGTCAAAGATGAGCTGGACTGGATTGAAGATCATGTCTGCCGTCAATACCAAGTAGGTAGCAAGCCCCATGAGCGGCATCAGACCCACCTTTGCCCCTTCCTGAAGGGTGTCCAGATAGTCAATCGGGGTATCCTCCTTGTTGTCTCCTCGTTCCTCTATGTATTCTGCCAAAGGGATGAACCTGGCAAAAACCAGCCTCAGGATATAAAAGCAGACTGCAAAGCCCACAAAAGTAGCCACAGCATGGAAGAAATGCGCCCAATCCTTCAGCTGATTCCAGGTGAGCACCACCAGAAGAAGTGCCCCGGAAATCCTAAGGTCAATCAGCTTGTCATAGAAATCCTCTGCTATGAGCCAGCTTACCAGTAAGGCTGCGAGGAAACCGAACAACGGATGGACATTGAATTCGTAGATGAAAGGCACGACAAGGAGCAACGCTCCCAGCACCACCCATTTAATTCTTCTTTTTCTTTCCACTGATTGAACTCCCCCAATCTCCCTTAGTTGAAGAAATCGTGCTTCCTATGTTGCCGCCTCCGTCCAGCTCCTTGATAGTATAGAGGCTGCCAGGAGTCGTATATATGTAGCCAGTGTTGAGTTTTGCTTGCAGTTTATATGCCCTCCTATCAGCGCTCACTTGATAATGAAAGGTTCCAACTGGACAATTTTCCATCCCAGACCCCCAGCCGTGTATGTTTTTGGATAAAAAGAAGGAAATATACCCATATCTAGCCATAATGTCATTGCGATTGAGGTCACTGACATTAGGGTAAATGCCATAAGTATTGACGATAGGATTGTCATCTTTATCCAATTTTCCTGTAGGATATGAAGTTGTGTGCTCCTTGCTGTAAAGCGTTATCGCATAATCAAGGGCTTCCCCTTCCCGTATGATAAGGTCATCCCGATATGTATCAACAACATGGGTGCCAGAAAATGCCCCTGCTATGACAAACAGCATCAGCAGGAAAACCGCCCCAATAAGCTGAACTATCAAGTAAGCACCCCGAAGCTTGTACCTGCTCCTCAATCCCAGCCCCACCTTTCCATAAATAGTCCTACCTTTAGGTTAGCAGAAAAAAAGTATAAAAAATTACAATTTTTTATGCTAGATACGCCTTTTTCACGGAAAATTCCGACTAAAAAAGGCAGAAAGTGGTGCTATTAGAACCACTTTCAGGAATTGAGTTCATCATAAAGTTTCTTCATCGCCTTCCTTTGGCTTTTCTTGACCGTGTGGGCATATATATTGAGCAATACATCTGGCCTTGACCACCCTCCAAGTGACTGGATATCTGTGAGGGCAGCATTGGACTGCACCATATTGGTAGCCCAGGAATGGCGGGCAGAATGCACATGGAGCCTGTTGTCGCAGAAATCAAGCCTCCTTACGACATTCTTGAAGTTTCTGGAGAAATACACCGGATTGTGCAAGCTGCCATCCCGATTGGTGAAAACCAGGTTATGTGGGTTTTGCCATCCTGTCACCGTAGCTTTTTCTTCCATCTGCTTTTTCTTCCAGTCCATTAGGAGACATTTTATTTCCTGAGGGAACGGAATGACCCGAAGCGAAGTCTTGGTCTTTGTGCTCTCCCGAAGTACGGGCTTCCTCCCCTCCATGACTAGGACTTGCTGGATGACCAGCTCATTCCTCCGCAGATCCACCTGATTCCAGGAAAGGCCCAGCAGTTCTTCCCTGCGAAGACCTAAAAAAAACAAGAGCACATAGGCCGTGTAGAACCTATGCCCTCTTGTAGCTTGCAGGAACTTCTTCTGAACATCTGGCAGGAATACCGGTCCCTTGCTCCATCTGGCAGAAACAGGCTCCGTATCTGCCACAGGATTTTTGTCAATCACCCCCTCCTTGATTGCGTGTTTGAACGCACTGATGAGAATCTGCCTGATTTTTGTCACTGTCCAGCGAGAAAGCGGATTACCAAAGCTTCCCACAGAGGCAATAGGGCATTTATTCCCCCGAAGCAACAGTTCAGACAAAAACCCCTGCACATCCCCCACCCTAATCTCAGCCATCTCCATTGCTCCTAAATCCGATGGACAGATATGGGTATGGATGTAGCTGAGGTAAGTTTCCTGCGTATTCTTCTGATGTTTCGGCTGCTTGTAGGTCATATACCAATAGCAGACATAATCTCTGAGCAACATAATGATTGACTCCAGGGCAACACGCCCTGAAGCCTTCACCTCCTCTGTAATAAATAGACTAGCAAGGCTACAAGTATACCAAACTGCTACTATCTACGCAAACTAGCAGCGGTCTGACCCCAGTGGGTGGCATCATCGTCTGGCCGAAGGACAGCGACCCCAGCACTTCCAGCAATATCTGGCTGGAATGCAATGGCCAGACCTTTGACACTAATAGGTTCAAAAAGCTTTATAAGGCGTTGGGAACTAATAAAGTGCCTGATTTCCGAGGGATGTTCCTGCGTGGGGCTGGCAGCCAAAGCTTTACACAAAATAATGGTGATCACATAGGCGAGACATCCCGAAATTATGAGTCTGGTGATATTGGCTCTATACAAGGCGATGCTATGATGCCTTATAAGACTTATTCGGCTGTTTTGGCAGCTGTTCACAATAGCGACCCATACGGCTCAGAGATGCTTAATTACTATAAAGCTTATGATGTTTATCCTATAGAAAATTATGCATGGGGGAGAATTGGCGGATATTTATTTAATGCTAACGTAGAGCAAACCAAAACAGATGGCTCTAATCAGATTCATTCAAGTGGGCCTTTGTTTTATAAAGAATATCGCTTAGAAGGTTCCGGTGAATCCTACTCGCTTCGTGAGGAAACCAAGCCATTTGAAATTCGTTCTGAAATGACTGGATATCATTTTTTTCAAAGTACGCAAACATTCCTTCCAACAGCGAATGAGATTAGACCAATAAACATGGCTGTCAAGTATTACATCAGAGCTAAATAGTTACCACTATCTACGCAAGGTAATATCAAAGGAGTTACCCCTGTTGGAGGGGTCATTATATGGCCTAAGGATAGTGACCCAAATACCAGCAGCATCGTCTGGCTGGAGTGCAATGGCCAGAGCTATGATACCAATAAGTACAAGAAGCTATATAAGGCTCTGGGGAGCAACAAAGTTCCTAATTTCCAGGGCATGTTTCTGCGGGGATCTGGTAGCCAAAGTTTCACTCAGTTCAATGGTTACAAAAAGGGCAATTCTTCTACCACTTATTCTTCCGGATTAGTAGGAGAAATTCAAGGGGATGCAATCAGATTGTTGCGTGGATTTGGCGATAGGTATTTTCTGTCGTTTGATTTGCATTCTAATGGTATGACAAGCTATCCAGTAAGTTCTTCATGGTATTATAGAAATTCTGGAATAGATGGAGATTGCTGGATAAATGCTGGAGAATCACCGTGGGGGGCACATATTGGGAACCTACAAAATATGAAATTTCCTTTCAATCCCAAACATTATAAGTATAGGCTTGAAGGCAGTGGTGGTGAATATGCTTACTATAGCTTATCTGAGTATACTTCTCCACCAGATTCTGATGAGGCCATATCAGTTAAAGCCAGTTTGGCAGACATAGGCTTTTCAAGTGATATTGTCGCTCCATATGATAACGAGATCAGGCCAGTAAATATGGCTGTAAAGTATTACATCAGAGCAAAGTAGCAACTACTATCTACGCAAGCTGGTAACGGCTTGACTCCGGTGGGTGGCATCATAGCCTGGCCCAAGGACAGCGACCCTAGCACTTCCAGCAATATCTGGCTGGAGTGCAATGGTCAGACATTTGA
>JAGBLH010000305.1 GCA_017635515.1 Selenomonas sp. | reverse complement strand
TAAGGGAACATCTCCAGCGCGTAGTATTTCGGGCGCTCCGGGTCCATCTCCGTCTTGTAGACCTCATTTTCCTCCCACTTCTGCTGCCACTTTTTCTCAATCTCCGAGGGTGAATATTTCTCCAATGCAATCTCCTCCAACATACAGCACACCCCCACAGCACAAGCAGCGGGGATGATTAAAATTTGCAGTTTACAGCTGATAGTAATTATAGAACACTATTGGCCGCAGCGTCAACCATCAACTAAACCTGTCCACGGCACAAAGACAACCGTCAAAGCTTACAAGCGTTCCTCCAGGCACCTCTGCTCATGCCACTTCTGCAAAGCATCCTCGTAGCTCTCGCATTCCAGGGTGAAGCCCTTGCCGGACACCTCGGAGGTGTTGGACACGATCATGAAAGCCTGTCTGTCATAGTGGTCCACGATGGTCTTGACCCGGCTCACCTGGGTCAGGCGCACCACCACAAAGAGGATTTCCTTGTGCTCCCGGGCAAAGCCTCCCTTGCCCTCGATGATGGTGACGCCCCGGTGGACATTGGCCAGGATATCGTTGCAGATTTCCTGGGCCCGGGGAGAGACAATCATGATGCTCTTCTCCCGGTTCAGGCCTGCTGCCACCCTGTTGGTCAGCTCTGCGGTCACATAGATGGCCACCAGCGTGTAGAGAGCTTCCTGCATGGTGAAGATGGCTGCCGAGCCCATGACGATGACGAAGTTCAGGACGAAAATCACCGTCCCTACATCAATGCCCCAGAACTTTTTCACCACTGCCCCTACTACATCCAATCCGCCTGTGTTGGCATTGGAACGAAAGATCATGCCAAAGCCCACGCCTGCCAACACCCCGCCAAAGATAGCGTTCAGCATGGGGTCGGCAGTGATATGCACGCTGTCCTGCAGAAAGGCTGTAGCATCCCAGATGACGGACAGCACCACTGTCCCCAGGATGGTATCAAGCGCATAGAGCTTGCCGAAAACCCGGTAGGCTACATAGATGATGGGCAGGTTGTAGGCGAGGTTCTGCATGCCCACGGGAATGCCTGCCAGATAGTAGATGATGAGGGCCACGCCTGAGAGGCCCCCTGTCAGCAGATGGGCCTGTATCAAAAACAGATTGAAGCCCATGCAGACGATGAAGCAGCCCAGGATGATCTGAAAATAACGCATGCACTGCTTCTTTACTTCCGCTTTAGCCATAATATATTTCTCTCTTTCCTGCGGCTTCCTTGCCGCTTCTTTATCCCCAAACATCCCTTGCCTGGTGATGTTTGCAATCTCTCAAATTACAGAGAATATATCCTTGGACAGGGTATCCGTCACCACTTCCACGGTTCCCTTCAACCCGGACAATTCTCCTGCCAGCCTGTCCCGCAGCACTGCCGCAATGGGGAACTCCGTGCCGAAATGGCCGCCGTCTATGACGTGGATGCCCATTTCCACCGCCTGCTGGGCCTCGTGATACTTCACATCCCCGGTGACATATGCATCCGCCCCCAGGAAGGAAGCCTTGGCGATGAATTCCGCCCCGGCACCGCTGCAGAGGGCCACCTTTTTGACCTGCTTGTCCCCCGCCTTGACCAGCCGCACATAATCTGCAGGCAGGGCAGCCTTCACCTGCCGGGCAAAGCCCTCGATGGACATGGCCTCCGGCAGATAGCCGATACGCCCCAGGGTGGGCTCTGCCCCTTCCTCGGCTTTGCCTGCAAAGGGCTGGATGTCCGTCAGGCCCATAAGATTCGCCAGCACATCATTGACGCCGCCCTCGGCAGTATCAAGGTTGGTATGGGCGGCGGCCACGGCGATGCCATGCACCATGAGCTTCTGCAGCCTGGCCCCCAAAGGCAGGTCTGTCCTCAGCTTCTTGAGGCCCTTGAAAATCAATGGATGATGGGCCACTATCATATCCGCCCCCAGGGAAACTGCCTCCTCCACCACCTCATCAGTCACATCAAGGCAGGTGAGAATCTTATGCACTTCCTGGGCGGGACTGCCCACCAATAACCCTGGATTGTCCCATTCCTCTGCCAGCCGCTTGGGAGCTATGCGCTCCAAAGCCTCCATGACCTGCTGGCATTTGAGTCCCTTGCTCATAAGGAGAGCCTCCTTTCCAGGTCTTCTATCAGCGCCAATACCTTTTCATATTTCTTGGTTTTCTTGGCCCGGGGACTTTTCTCCATCCCTGCAGCCACCCGCTTCTGCTGGAAAAGCAATTGCTCGATATGATGCCGCAAGAGGGGCGGCTTCTTCTCCCAAAGCACAGGGCCTATCAAAAGTTCCACCTGCGCGGGGTAGCGCTTCCTGCCCGGCTCGGCCTTGATGATCTCGTAAATGCGCCCATCGTCCACAGCCAGCGCCTCATCCACGATATGCCAGCCATGGCGGTAGAGCCAGCGGCGCAGTTCCTCCGCCCCGTTCATGGGCTGCAGTATCAGATGCTTCAGTTCAGCTACGACTTCCGGCTTGGCCTCCAATATCTCAGCCATGAGCACGCCGCCCATGCCCGCCAGGCACACAGTGTCCACCTCGCCGGGCTTCAGCACCTGCACGCCATCTCCCAGCCGCAGGGTGATTTTCTCAGTCAGGCCCTCCAGCTTCAGGCTCCTGCCCGCCGCTTCCAGCGGCCCGGAATTCTTGTCGCTGGCAATGACGAAATCCGCCTTGCCTGACTTGACAAGTTCTATGGCCAGATAGCCGTGATCCGTACCCACATCAGCCACCCGGCTCCCCGGCTCCACAAAATCTGCCAGAGCCTGCAATCTATCATCCAAGGTCATGAGGATACCTCCCTCATTATTCAAAGCACAAGAAAAGGGCGCAACGCCTCCGTCACACCCTTGCATATTCATAATGGCTCCTCGAGCAGGATTCGAACCTGCGACAGCCTGATTAACAGTCAGGTGCTCTACCGGCTGAGCTATCGAGGAATCAGAACCAACATGGACAATTATAGGCACCTTGACCACCTATGTCAAGATGCCTATAAAAAGTTTCTTCAATCCAGGAAGTCCTTCAGCTTGCGGCTGCGGCTGGGGTGGCGGAGCTTCCGCAGGGCCTTGGCCTCAATCTGGCGGATGCGCTCGCGGGTGACGCCGAAGCTCTGGCCCACTTCCTCCAGGGTTCTCGCCCTGCCATCGTCCAGGCCAAAACGCAGGCGCAGCACCTTCTCCTCACGGGGGGTCAGTGTCTCCAGCACTTCCTCAAGCTGTTCTTTGAGGAGCATGAAGGAGGCAGCATCAGCCGGTGCCGGTGCGTCCTGATCCTCGATGAAGTCGCCCAGATGAGAATCCTCTTCCTCACCGATAGGAGTTTCCAGCGAAACGGGTTCCTGGGCAATCTTCATGATTTCCCGGACGCGCTCCACATTGATATCCATTTCCTTGGCAATCTCCTCAGGCTGCGGCTCGCGGCCCAGCTGCTGCAGGAGCTGGCGGGAGACGCGGATCAGCTTGTTGATGGTCTCCACCATATGCACGGGAATGTGGATAGTGCGGGCCTGGTCAGCAATGGCGCGGGTGATGGCCTGACGAATCCACCAGGTAGCATAGGTACTGAACTTATACCCCTTGTTGTAGTCGAACTTCTCCACGGCCTTGATAAGGCCCAGATTGCCCTCCTGGATGAGATCCAGGAACAGCATGCCGCGGCCCACATAGCGCTTGGCAATGCTGACCACCAGGCGCAGGTTGGCCTCTGCCAGGCGCTTCTGGGCTTCCTCATCGCCCTCTTCCATGCGTTTGGCCAGCGCCACCTCTTCCTCGGCAGTGAGCAGGGGCACCCGGCCGATTTCCTTCAGGTACCTGCGCACCGGGTCGTCGATGCTGATGCCCTCGGGCACGGAGAGGTCAATCTCCACCTCTTCCTCGTCCATCGGCTCCTCTTCCTGACTATCGGAGCCGGAATCATCTACGATCTCAATGCCCTTCTTGCTGAAGGTATCATACATATCATCAATTTCGTCAGGAGAAAGATCCTGTGTCTGCAGGGCTTCCACCAGTTCCCCATAAGTAAGGGTCCCGCCATTACTCTTGCCTTTGGAGAGCAGATTGGCGATGATTTCGGAGCTGCGGTTCTTGCCCATTGCCGCAGCAGCTTTGCGTACATCAGCCATTGAGCTCCCTCCTTTCCTGACCAGCACATTCCGTCATAAAATACAATTCACATACCATCCATTTCATCTTTGATTCTCTTAACCTCATTCAGTTCCTCAAGATATGTCATGTCTCCGGCCTGCATCATGGCCTCGGCTTTCTCTGTATGAGCCAGGTACTGGGACTTCAGGTATGCCATCCGCAGATTGCGCAGGGAATCCGTATAGGCCTCGGCCTCTTCCCTGCCCCCCAGGTCTTCCACCAGGGCGCGGGACAGCTCTGCCGCCGCCTCTTCTGACAGGCGTTCCTGCACAGAAGCATCTTCGGGGCGTTCTCCGCCATTGGCACAGTCCTGCAAAAAGGACAGCACCTCACGCTGCACAGGGTCGGCGATGCCTTCCAGAGGCACCACCGTCAAGGTGTGGAGGATTATCCCCGGATCCTGCCAGGCAGCCCTGATGATGAGCCTGCCTGCCCTCTTGGCTGCAGTATCCTTTTCCCTGACCACCTGCCTGATGGGAGCCCTCTCCGGCTCCGGCAGGTCTACCGGCGCCCTCCTGTAGCGTCGCAGTTCTTCCAGTACCAGCCCCTCATCTATCATCAGGGTCTGGGCCAGTTTCTTGACGTACTCACCCAGCAAGGCCTGACTGACGCCCGTCAGCACGGGCATGATTTCCTGCAAGGCCCTGCCCTTGCCCTCCAGCGTGCCATAGGGCACATGGGAGAGCACATAGGAAATGCGGTAGTCCACCAGGGGCATGGCCTCCTTCACCAGAGCGCGGAAAGCCTCCGCCCCGTGCTTCCTGATGAATTCGTCGGGATCTTTGCCGTCCGGCACGGTGATGACCTTCACCACCGCCCCCGTGTCCCTGGCCGCTATGGAAAGGGCCCTGATGGTGGCCTGCTGGCCCGCTTCATCGCTGTCATAGCAGAAGTACAGCTCCTTTGCATAGCGCATGAGTTTCTTGGCATGGTCTGTCGTAAAGGCCGTGCCCAGGGAGGCCACCACGTTCTCCACTCCTGCCCCAAAGACGGAAATGGCATCCATATAGCCTTCCACGACTATGGCATACCCCGCCTCCTTGATGGCCCGGTGAGAGCGGTCAAGGCCGAAGAGCAGCTTTCTCTTGTTGAAGAGCACCGTTTCCTGAGTGTTGAGGTACTTGGGCTGGCTGTCATCCAGCACCCGGCCGCCAAAGCCAACCACCCGCCCCCGCTCATCGGCGATGGGGATGATGACCCGACCCCGGAAGCGGTCATAGATGCCTCCGCCGCCCCGCTGGCTCTCGGACACCAGACCTGCCTTGACGAGCAGCTCCGGCTTCACCCCCCGCTTCACGAAAGCAGAGGACAGCTTGTCCCAGGAATCAGGGGCAAAGCCCAAGGAAAACTCCTCAATCACAGCCTCGCTGATGCCACGCCCGGCAAAGTACGCGAGCCCCGGCTTGCCATAGCCGGTCTTGGTAAGGCAATTGTGGAAAAAGTCCCGGGCCATCTCATTGACCTTGCGCAGGGCATTAAGTTCCCTTTCCCGAGCCTCCTCGGCGGGAGTCCTGGGGCGTTCCGGCATGGGTATATTCAGCTTCTCTGCCTGCAGCTTGATAGCCTCAAAATAGGTGATGTTTTCAATGAGAGAAATAAACTTGAAAACATTGCCGCCTGCATGGCAGCCAAAGCAATAGAAGAAGCCCTTGTCCGGCACCACAGAAAAGGAGGGGGTTTTCTCATGGTGGAAGGGGCAGCAGCCCCAGTAGCGTCCGCCCTTGCGCTTCAAGGGCACATAGCTCTGCACCACCTGCAGGATGTCCGAACGGGAACGCACCTGCTCCACAAATTCGTCCAGCCTGCCGTCACCCACGGGCATACCCCTCCCCAGCTTCGCATCCAAAATTCATAAGTACGACACCTGCAATGAATTCGCTACCAATGAGAATTTTCCTGCCCATAAAATTCATTTTAAGGAAAAATCCTTCCAATTGTGCAGTCCATTCCCTAATTTATCTATATTCACCACAAACTATAAAAATCCTCTATAGCAAGTCAAACTTTACTAATTCAAACCATCTGCCCCGCAGGAGGGATGAAGATGGACGTGAAGAGCTGGACGGCATAGCTGTCCGTAAGGCCCGCCACATAGTCCACCACCGTCTGTTGCCGCCCCCAGCGGGCCTCCCGCCGGATAAATTCCTCCGGCAGCTCGGCAAAGTTCTCCAGGTAGTGACCGTACAGTTCCCTGAGCACAAACACCGCCTGCTTCCTCTCCCTGGCCAGGGCATCAGAATGATAGATATGCTGGAACATGAAGCGGCGGAACACATCCATCACATGGGAAACTTCCTCTGAGAGGGCAATCTCTCCCCGCGCCATGGAAGTCTCAATCATATCCGCCACCATGCTGGTAATCATCCTGGAGGTATCATCGCCAAAGCGGTCTGTCACCTCCGCAGGAAGGTCTCCGGGCTTCAGCAGTCCAGCCCTGAGGCTGTCATCGTAGTCATGGCAGAGATAGGCGATGCGGTCAGCGGTGCGGACAATCCTGCCCTCATAAGTCCTGGGCAGCTTCGGCCCCGTATGGTTCAGGATGCCGTCACGGGTCTCCGCGGTCAGATTCAGCCCCTTGCCGCCCCGCTCCAAAAACTCAACTACCCTGAGGCTCTGCTCGTTGTGGGAAAAATGTCCTATGAGCTCTGACATGGCGGCTTCTCCGGCATGGCCGAAGGGCGTATGCCCCACATCGTGCCCCAGGGCAATGGCATCTGTCAGGTCTTCATTGAGCCGCAGGGCTCTCGCAATAGTGCGGGAAATCTGGGAGACCTCCAGGCTGTGGGTCATGCGGGTGCGATAGTGATCCCCCGCCACGATATAGACCTGGGTCTTGCGCTTCAGGCGGCGGAAAGATTTTGAGTGCAGGATCCTATCCCTGTCCCGCTGGAACTTGGTGCGGAAGGCACATTCCTCCATGGGGTTCTGCCGCTGTGCCTCACGGCTCTTGGCAGCCTTGGGAGACAAATACTGATATTCGAAATCCTCAGTATGCTCTCTTACATTCATTCCCAACCCTCCCTGTGCTTGACAATAATGCTAGTAACTATTATACGGGATTTGTCAAGCCCTTTCCTGCCAAAAAGAAAAGAAATTTAGCAGAAAGCAGTTTGACAAAGATGGGCTTAAATGCTAAGATATATCATGTTTTGCGGATGTGGCGGAATTGGCAGACGCGCTGGACTTAGGATCCAGTGCCTTTCGGCGTAAGGGTTCAAGTCCCTTCATCCGCACCAAGAGAAAACAAAAGGCTTCGCAAGCTGGGCTTGCGGAGCCTTTTTTATTCAGCAATAAACTTCTAAAGCCATGTGAACCGTCTCTACTGTCAAGGGCAGCATAGGGCCTGCTTCTCCGTCCAGATCGCTCTGCAGTTCCTCCTCCGCCTTGACGGTGAAGCATTTGGCCTGCAGGTGAAGGACCCCCTCCCTGGAGGACACAGGCTTTCCTGCCAGCAGATCCTTGCCCAGCGCCATCAGTTGGGGCACTCCGGTCTTCTGCACGGCCAGAAAGTCCAGCAGGCCGTCATCTACCTGCACACCGTCAGCCACATGCTTCATGCTGCCCACGGTAGAACTGTTGATGATGATGAAAAGAAACGCCTCCAGCTCATGTTCCTGCCCATCTGCCGTTACCGTGAGCTTCCAACTGCGGAACTTGGCAAGTTCCCCCAGCCCCTTCAGGTAGTAGGCATTCTTCCCCAGGGCATTCTTCAGCCTGGGTGCCACCTCATGGGCTATGGAGGTCATCATGCCGGCACTGGCCACATTGATGAAATATTCCTGCCCCACCAGCCCCAGGTCGCAACGGCGGGTCCGTCCCTCCACGATAGTATCGAAGTAGCTTTCCAAATCATCGTTGATGCCAAGATAAGTGGCAAAGTCATTGGAAGTGCCGCTGCCGATGATCCCCAGGGGCAGATTCAGCCTGCCCTTCATGATGAGGTTGGTAGCCTCATGCACGGTGCCATCGCCACCGGCAGCAATGATGCCATGGGGCAGCACCTCACGGACAAAATCTATCAGCCCTTCATTGCCCCCCGCCTTGGTGCGGTAGGGAATCAGCAGGGCGTCCCTGCGCTGGAAGGCCTCCACCATCATGTCCAGCTTCCCCTTGAAGGCAGCGCTGCCGCTGACGGGGTTATAAAAAAGCACGAACTTACGCAAGAGAAGCCTCCTCACTCTGCCTTTGACTTGAACACGCCTATGCGGCGCAGGAACTTGATGCCGAAGCGTCCGATCATGGGGATGCGCTCCAAATCGTCTTCACGCAGGCCGCCAATCAAGAGCATGACAGCAATGTAGACGCCGCAACCGAAGAATACCGCCCCGAAGGTGGCAAAGATGGCAGAGCCCAAAAGAGCCATGGACTGCACATAGAAGATATGCGTAGCGCCTGCCATTACCAGAGCCGCGACTATGGTCTTGAAGAGCTGCCCCATCTCCATCTTGTAGCCGATGAACTTATAGATGAACACCAGATTGATAAGAGCTGCCACGCCCATATCCGCCGCCGTAGCCCAGGCAGCACCCATGATGCCCAGCCAGGGAATGGAGGTCAGATGCCAGTTCAGGAGCACCTTGGCTCCCGCCGCCACCACCATGTTCACCATGGGGATGGTGGGATGGCCCAGCCCCTGCAGGATGGCCGTGGACACCTGATGCAGGCCAAGGAGCACAATGCTCACGGCGGAAATCATCACCGCAGGCCCCGCCCCCGGTGCATTGTAAATCAGCGCCGAGATGGGCGTAGCCAGCACAAACACGCAGACAAAGGCCGGGAAGCAGACGAAATTCGAGATGCGCACCGAAGCCGCCGTCTGACTGTAGACCCTGTCCTTCTGCTTGAGGGCTCTCGCCTCAGAGATGGCCGGCACAATGCTCATGGCCATAGAAGCCGTAATCAGGCAGGAGAGGTTCACCAGGGGCACCGCCATGCCTGTGAGATAACCGAAAAGCTCCGTGGCTTCGCCTACGGAATACCCGGCCACCTCCAGCCGCTGGGGCACGATCATGAGGTCAAGGTTGGACACGATAGGCAGCATGATGCTGGCCGCCGACACAGGCAGGGACAGCTGGAAAATCCGCTTGATGATTTTCCCCGCCGACTCGTGCTCCGTCCCGGGAGCAGGCGTCAGCACCTTGCCGTAGTCCCTTTCGATATCCCTGTCCAATTTGATATGGAAGTACACCAGCACCATGAGGCCTGTCACGGCACCTGCCAGAGCGCCCAAAGACGCGCCCGCTGCCGCATAGTCAAGGCCCCAGGGCATGAGCAGGCTGGCCAGCAGGATCATGGTGATGACCCGGAAGATCTGCTCCACAATCTGGGACACCGCCGTAGGGGTCATGCGCTGCCAGCCCTGCAGATAACCCCTGGAGCTTGCCAGGAAGGTCACGAAGAACACCGTAGGCGCCAGCACCACCACGGACATATAGGCTCTGGGGTCACGGATGAACTGCCATTCGATGAGCCAGTCCGCCAGAAAGTAGGTGAGCAGGGAAAAGAACAGCCCTGTCACCAGCATGAGACCCATGGAAATGCGGAAGACCCGCTTGGCCCCGTAGATATCCTTGAGAGCCACCCTCTCAGCCGTGATGATGGAAATAGCCACCGGCACCCCTGCCTGCGACACGGTCATGGCCAGAAAGTAGATAGGGAAGGCCATCTGATAAAGACCGATACCTTCGCCCCCCAGGATACGGGACACGAAAATCCAGTTCAGAGAGCCAATGACCTTCACCACAAAACCGGCAATGGTCAGGATGAAGGTGCCCTTAAGAAAGGACTCCCCCTTGCTGCTCTTCTTCTCCTGGCTTTCTATCTCTTGATTTATATCTTGCTTGCTAATGTAAAACACCGCCCAGTAATGCCTGCCCTAGTTTTGCCTGTGGCAAAACTCGCTTATTGGCGTTATAATTGTGTAACAGAAGAATTATAACGCAAATAGGTAGAATTTGCCATAGGCAAAATATACCTATTTGCGTATTCCAACCCTAAATTGCACTCCCCCCTGCACCGAAGGAGAAAGGAGGCTCCCATGAATATCATCGACTTCGACACCCATATCGGCCAGCAGAAGCCCAACAGCCTCCTGCGGGGCGAGGCCTGCCCCTTCTGCGACAGGGAACACCTGACGGACATCATAGCCGAGGAGGATGGCATCATCCTCTTGAAGAACAAGTACAATGTCATGGTGGGCGCGGATCAGTTCGTGCTCATCGAGGGCCGGGAATGCCAGACAGATATGCCGGACTATCCTAAAGAAAAAATGCACCGCCTCATAGCCTTCGGCCTGCAGCACTGGCAAAAGCTCCTGCACTGCGGGCGCTACGAAGAGGTCATCTTCTTCAAGAACTTCGGCCCCCTCTCCGGCGGCACCATCCGCCACCCCCATATGCAGCTGGTGGGCTTCCCAAAACTGGACACCACCTCCCTGTGGGTGCCGGAATTCTTCACCGGTCCAAGGATAGCGGAGAAAAATGGGGTCACTATGACTGTCTCCCAAAATCCCCGCGTAGGCTTCTGGGAAATCAACCTGCAGGCAGACCTGCCCTTGAGAAATGAACAAACCGATACCCTGGCAGACTTCATCCAAATCAGTGTAGACTACTTCATGCACCACTTCGGCCGCAAGTGCCAAAGCTACAACATCTTCTTCTACCACGAGGGAGACAGGCGCATACTGGTAAAAACAGTCCCCCGATACGCCACCTCCCCCCTCTACATCGGCTACGGCATCCGTTTCCGCCCCACTAATCTCTTTGAGGCAGGGGAAGAAATCAAAAGACTCTCCTTCAAAAAATAATACCGGCACAGTAAAAAAGCAGCCTCCCACGAGCGTTCCATCTCATGATAGGCTGCCTTTCATTTGCCTGCCCTAGGGCGTGTTGATTAATTCACTCAGCCCATCTTCACGGGTCTTGACTGTCCCTGCGTCGTTGACAAATCCTCGACATAGCACCGATAAAAACTTAAAGGGAAGCGTCAGCACCGCAG
>JAGBLH010000304.1 GCA_017635515.1 Selenomonas sp. | reverse complement strand
GTCTCCGTCACCGACTTGATGGGCATGAGGTTCAGTATGAGTATCTTCAGCGGACGAATGTCCTGGCTGTAGGCCCGGTCAGCGTCCATGACGAAGATGTTCTCCCCCACCAGCACATGGGTGGCCGGGAGATTATTAGGTATCGTGATTGGCATAAGATGCACATCCTTATTGTCAATTTGTAAACTTATTCATTGTACCATTTTTAAGGACAGTTTGCCAATATCATAAAAATTGCGTTATAATGATTTTGCCACAGCCCTGACCAAGCTAATCTGGCAAGGAAGGGAGGTTGCGGTTATGACCTTTCGTTTAATCCTGCTCGAGCTGTTGATAGGGGTGATAAGCAGCATGCTTGGAACCTTGATTCTGCAGATGCTGGGGCGGTAAGAGCATCCGCAAATGTGACACCTGGCTGGGCGCAACTTGACCAATTGCGCAAAAAAGCCCCCGAGAGTGACCAACTCCCGGGGGCTTTTTCTTAGGTTGCGGTATGACCCCTCGTACCTTAAGTACTAATCAAAGTATACCATCATCTAAACCCAAAATCAAGACTTACTGCCACCCTTGCAGTGTCCAATAATTCTCTATCCCATCCACCACGGGATAGAAAAGCTCCTTCACATTGCTGACCCGGACTACTTTCCAGCGGCCATCTTGCTGCTCTTCCAGAGCAGCTTTCAGGGTAAGCTTTGGGGCCAGCTGGCCGTAAGGAGTGTCATGTCCCTTGATGGCGATGACAGCCACGGCGCTGCCGCCCTCTTCCTCCACATTCACCACCTCAGCATCGTACTCCTGCAGGAACTTGGCTGTCTCATCGGCAATCCAACGGGCCTCGCCCTCATGCCTGGTGATAGGCGTGTTGCCGGTCAGATAGAACTTCATGATATCCTGGATCAAGGCGAGGTCATCTTCCCGCCTGTCTGCGATATACTTGGTCATAAAAGCCATATCATGGCGGAAGAACCAGTCCTGGGGATACATGCGACTGAGCTTCTCGATATCCCGGCAGAGGATGGCGGTGCTCTCATCGTAGCTGCCCATAGCTATAGATTGCAGATCAGCATAGCGGGACACCTTCTCGTAGTCCCTCGCCCCAATGCCAGCGGCAATCTCGCCTAGGGCATACTCAGGCGTGCGTTCCCGGCTATAGGCGAAGGCTGCCGTGCAAAGCACGGCCACCAGAGTCAGGGCCAGGAACAGCAACCAAACCTTTCTTGAACGCATGATTCAACACCTCGCTTATTTCTGTATCATGGAGCTTCCTATTTTCTCCTGCTCTTCTGTCATTTTCTGTCTCACATTTCACTTTCTCCGTGCTTGTTCCACCAGTCAGTCAGGCGCTGCATCATTTCCCTATCCAGTTCCGGACGGCGAGCCAGCATCTCACGGTACCAGTCCAGCCGCTCCAGATAGTGAGAAGACAAGAGCCGCTCATCCCGCACATAGCGCCAGGCTGCCTCTGCCGTCTCTATACGCCGCGCCCTGTCCTCTATGAGCAGTGTCAGATATTCATTGAACTCTCTGGGGTTCCTATAGATGAAGCCATTCCTGCCATCCTTCACCGTGCTTTCGTAAACTGTAGGAGAAGCCAGCACCACCGCACCGTGACCAGCAGACTCGATGAATTTGAGGTCTGATTTGGTACGGTTGAATGCCGTATCCCTGAGAGGCAGGAAAGCAATATCCGAGCTGTGCAAAGCTGCTGTATACATGTGATAGGGCACGAACTGCCAGTCATACATCTCCTTGCTGCCAATGAATTCCTTATGCTCCGTGGGCAGAGCCTCATAAAAAGGCCTGTCTGACAGCACCTTGAAACGCAGCCTGCTGCCATATTTGCCAATGGCCTCCCGAAGAACAGGCATGACCTCCTGCCACTCCTGAGTGCGGTTCAGCGCTCCGAAGAAAAAGGTTACATAATCCTCCCCTTGCTTGCGCAGCCATTCAGCCTCGTAATCTCTCTTGTCCGGCAATTCCTTCAGATGGTTTGAGAACACCTGCACATGGGGATTGTACTGCCGCATGACTTCTGCCAACAATTCCGTAGAAACTTGCATGCAGTGAGTGGCCATATAGCTTACCACTTGGGTATCAGTCAATTTGCCACCCTCAAAGCCCCCGGGATTATCATCCATTTCCGACACCATGAGCCAGCCTTCCCTTCTGGCTAACTTCGCCACCTTGAAGGCCTTCTCTGGGCTTTCGTAGGTCATGCGCTGGCGCAGCAATACCTTCTGCCGGATTCCTTGGGGCACCGATACCGCAGGCTGTCCCTTAGGCAGGGACTGGGCTGTCACAGCAGGCTCTGTCACTATGAAATCATTTGGCTCTGTCACCCGTTTGGGTGCGCATACCAGCACCTCTCCCAAGATTGCCTGTATATGGAACCTGTCCTGCTGTGCCAAAGGTCTCTTCCCCACCTTGAACAGGAAACTCTGCAGCCAGGGATCTTTTTCCTGGGTGAATTTCGCCCCCAGTCTGCCCATCATGTTCATGAGGCCTTCCAGCAAAGCCTTGCCTTCCGGGCTCTGCCTCAGTTCCCTGTCCTGCTGATCAGCATAGATAGCACGAGCTGACAATACATGCAGCCCCGACTCTGCCACCAGTTTCCTGACTGCAGAAGCACTGAATCCTTCGTTGCCTCTGTCTGTCTGCTCTCCCAGGAGTCTCTCCAGATATGCACGGAGATAAGCCGGATTCGGTATATCCAGTATCAGTTGTCCATCATCTTTTAGGATTTCTGCCCATTTTCTGAGCCGCGCTGCCGTGAGCCCTCGTAAGAATCTCCCTCGGATAATGAGGACATCCACCTCATCAAGGCCCAGCTTCTCGAAATCCAGCTCTTCTGGCAGGACAAAGGCAGCATGAGTCAACCCCCTGCCCACCTCCTTCAGAACCTCCATCTCATCAGTGATGCCCCAGTATTCTGCTTTTGGCTGTATACGCAAAAAGGCCTCTCCGGCCTTTTCACGCGAGACACCAAGTTCCACCACCCGAGTTGCCCGGGGCGGTATTTGTGCCACTATATCCATCATTTATTTCATCGCTCCATAAATCATGTTGAGCTGCGCCCTCATGCAGTCCTTCAAATCGTACTTCTCCAGCACCGACTCACGGGCAGCTTTGGAGAGGCGCGCCCGCAATTCCGGGTCATCCAGAGCCTCTTCGATGCGCATGGCGATGTGCTCGGGACGGCGGAAGTTGGCCAGCAGGCCATTGACACCATCTTCCACCGCTTCCTCCACAGGAGGCGTGGCAGAACCCACCAGGCAGCAACCTGCCGCCAAGGATTCCAGGCAGGACCAGGAAAGGATGAAGGGCCGAGTCAGGTACACATGTACGGTGGAAGCCTGCAGCAGCATCAGATACTCATCTCTGGCCAGATGACCTACGAAGTGTACCCGGCTCTTGTCGTAGCCGCCCTTCTCCTCCTCCATCTGCTTCCAGGTCTTTTCCTTAGCATACTGCGGCCCATAGCAGGCCTTATCCTGACCGCAGATGACCACATGGCACTTGGGACGCCTTGCCAAGAGAATGCGGATGGTATCCATGAACTGGGGGAAGCCACGGTACTGCTCGAAGCCACGGGATACATAAGTCACCAGTTCCTCGCAGTCAGAGAGATTCAGCTTCTCCCGCTCCAAGATGAACTTCCTGCCGGGCTGTGGCTTTATATAGTCAGTCTCCACTCCCTCGTGGATGACCCGCATCCCCTCCTGATACATGGCGGGGAACTGGGCTTTCTGCCAGTTGGTGGGAGTATAGCGCACATCGCAGGCCTCCAGGTTCAGCAGGTGATGGGCGTTGATGGTGCGGATGCGGCACATATCATTGATGCTCTGTGTCTCATCCGGCCAGTAGCAGGTGTCGCCGCCGAGGGCTTGGTAGTACCACTCGAAATAGCCGACAAGAGGTACCTTGGGCAGCACATCCTTCACATAGAGGGTAGACCCCCACCCCGTATGGCCCACCACCACATCAGGAGTGAAATTAATCTGGCGCTTCAGGGAATCGATGCCCCTCACCACTGCCTGGCCTTCCAGCACAGCCTCCTCAGCCAGCTTCAAGTAAGGGTGGATGTCCTTGGTAGTCTCACGAGGTTTTTGGTACATGCCCACCTGCACACCTGGCAGTTTGGAACCGTTCTGGTCCTTGGACAGGAACATCACCTTATGCCTGCCAGTAGCCCCCAGATAACGGGACAACTGCAAAAACTGCCCCGGAAAATTTGGATGCAAGAAAAGTATATTCATGTCATAACTCCTTTTTAAGCCTCCCCTCAAAGGGGAGGCTTTCTTACCTTACTCCTGGCTGGCATACAGATGGTAATAGTACCCCTTCTTCGCCATCAGCTGCTCATGAGTTCCTACTTCCATTATGCGCCCGTGATCCATGGCTATGATGGCATCGCATCCCTTCGCCGTGGACAGACGGTGGGCAATCATCAAGAGAGTCCTGCCCTTGGCCATCTCCTCCAGATTCTCCAAGATCTTATGCTCGGATTCCGTATCCAGAGCCGAGGTGGCCTCATCGAAAATCAGGATCTTCGGGTCAAGCAGCAGGGCCCGGGCAATACTCACCCTCTGGCGCTGACCGCCGGAGAGCAGGCTGCCGCGCTCGCCAACGAAGGTATCGTAGCCCTGGGGCATCTCCTGAATGAAATCATCTGCCCCGGAGAGCTTGGATGCCCGCATGATTTCTTCCTCTGTGGCATTGGGCATGGCGATGGCGATATTTTCCTTGATGGTGCCTGCAAAGAGGAAATTCTCCTGCAGCACGATGCCAATCTGGCGGCGCAGCCAGGCCGTCTCCACCTGGGCGATATCCACCCCGTCCACCATCACGCGACCGGAATCAGGTACATAGAGTCGCTGGATG
>JAGBLH010000303.1 GCA_017635515.1 Selenomonas sp. | reverse complement strand
TCTCAAATAGTGTAAGATGTTTGTAATGACGCATAGATCCTCCTGATTATGGGTTGTCGCAAACACCATTATATCAGAGGTCTGTGCGTTATTTTTATTTTTTGCTATGTGCTGTTGCACTTAGATTGTAAATCCGTCGTTACAAGAATCGCAGGTCAGTGTCAGGCCTGCGATTTTTGATGGATTGAAGTTATAGACAAAGACAAATAAAAATGGTACAATGTCGAAAGAACATATGTGCGTAAGACAACGAAAGGATGTTCACTTTGCAGAAGAAAAACAAGACCTCCGCTGAGAGGCAGGAACAGATATATGAATATTTGAAAAAATTCCAGCGTGAGCATAGCTATCCTCCTTCTGTTCGGGAGATAGGAGCGGCAGTGGGATTGAAATCTGCTTCCACTGTGCATGGTTATCTGCGCTGCCTGGAGGAACGCGGGCTCATCGAGCGACAGCCGGACAAACGGCGGGCACTGGATATCGTGGGGGAGAAGCCGCGCCAGGATTTCGTGAGGGTGCCGCTGGTGGGCACGGTAGCTGCCGGATTGCCGATTCTGGCAGAGCAGAATCTGGAAGATGTCTACGAACTGCCCAAGAGCATGGTTCATAATTCTGAAGATGTGTTCATGCTGCGTGTGCATGGTGACAGCATGATAAATATTGGCATTTTGGAAGATGACTTTGTCATCGTACGTCAGCAATCCGATGCTAGCAATGGCGATATTGTGGTGGCGCTGGTGAATGGAGAGAGCGCCACGGTCAAAAGATATTTCCTGGAGTCCGATTGCGTAAGGCTCCAGCCGGAAAATGACAATATGGAACCGTTTTACGAGCGCAATGTGCGCATTTTAGGCAAGGTAATCGGAGTTTACAGGCAGATGTAGCGATAATGACCTTTAGCAACGGCTGACTGAGCCACTTTTGGCTTGGTGTGCCGTTGCTTTTTTATTGTGGTATGATTTAGCTGTTTGATTGACAAATGCTTTGAGTGCGGTAAAATTATACTTATACAAATTGGTGACTATATTAAAGAAGCGGGTGAAGATTTCTTTTGCATCAGGCTTTAGAAAAAATCGTATATTTTCAGGACAGGTCAGAGGCATATGCCCTTTTAGGAGCCCAGGATGATTTCCTGCAAATGCTGACTGAGGAGTTTGCTTGTCAGATGGTCAGCCGAGGGGATCGGCTGGAAATTCTGGGAGAGGCTGCGGAGGTGCAGAGAGCGGCTAATGTCATGGAAGAACTGCAGTACCTATACCGTCAGGGCACGGCTATCACCAGCCATGATGTGCGCTACAGTATCATGATGGTGCGCCGGGGGGAAGAAGATCTGCTTCACGAGATGTTCGGAGAGACCATTCTCGTGACAGCCCGAGGCAAGCAGGTGAGGCCCAAGACCTTGGGACAGCGGCTTTACCTTGAAACCATCAAGAAAAACTCCGTGACCTTGGGCATTGGTCCTGCGGGTACGGGCAAGACTTACCTGGCTGTGGTGATGGCGGTGGCAGCTTTGCGCAACAAGGAAGTTAAGCGCATTATTCTCACCCGCCCAGCGGTAGAGGCCGGAGAGCGTTTAGGATTCCTGCCTGGAGATTTGCAGGATAAGGTTGACCCGTATCTGCGTCCCCTTTACGATGCCTTGCAGGATATTCTGGGCATGGATGCCTATCAGAAACTTATGGCCAGGGGAACCATAGAGATTGCTCCTCTGGCCTATATGAGAGGGCGAACCCTGTCTGATGCTTTTGTCATTCTCGATGAAGCCCAGAACACTACTGCCAGCCAAATGAAGATGTTCCTTACCCGCCTGGGCTTCGGTTCCCGCATGGTGGTGACAGGAGATTTAAGTCAGGTAGACCTTCCCAGAGGTATAGGTTCCGGTCTTCGTGAAGCCAGCAAGGTGCTTGCTGGGGTGAAGGGGATAGGCCTTGTGCGCCTGGCATCGGTGGACGTGATACGTCATGACGTGGTGTCCCGCATCGTGGAGGCTTATGGCAATTACGAAGCGGCCAGGAGGAACAGTGAGAAAAAAGACTTGGAAAAGCAGGAAAAGTAACGATGAAAATTATTATTAGCAACTTTCCGGAAGAATTATCTTTCCCAAAGGAAATAGAGGCCAATGTCAGAGCCGCAGCGGAGATGGTGGGCCAGCTTTATGGTGTGGAAAACGGCGAAGTCAGCGTGACCCTCACCAATAATGAGTACATCCATACTCTCAACAAGGAGTATCGTGGCATTGACAGGCCTACAGATGTGCTTTCCTTTGCCCTCAATGAAAGTGAGGAGCCGGAGATGGTGGATGGCCCCGCAATCAATGTATTGGGTGACCTGATCATTTCCGTGGAACGTGCAGAAGAACAGGCCGCTGACTATGGCCACAGCTTGCGGCGGGAAGTGGCTTTTCTCACAGTGCATGGTATGTTGCACCTTTTGGGCTATGACCATATGGAAGATGAAGAACGTGAAGAAATGGAAGCAGAGCAGCGCTTTGTGATGGAGAAGCTAGGGATTCCCCGTGAATGATAAGACCATTTGCTTAGCAGATGAAGGAGGCATTATGGATAATCTTTCTAACAACCAGCAGCACAAGTCGGGCTTTATTGCGGTGATTGGGCGGCCCAATGTGGGCAAATCTACCCTGATAAACACCCTGATAGGCCAGAAAATAGCTATCATGAGCGATAAGCCACAGACCACCAGGAACCGCATTCTCTGTATTCTGACAGAGCCTAATGCCCAGATTGTTTTTCTTGACACCCCTGGCATCCACAAGCCCAAGCACAAGCTGGGAGAATACATGGTCAAATCCGCCGAAGGCACGCTGAAAGAAGTTGATGCCATTTTCTTTGTGGTAGACGCCACGGAAAAGATGGGGCCTGGGGAGTATTATATCCTGGAGAGGCTGCAAGCCACCCACAGGCCTGTAATCCTGGTGGTAAACAAGCTGGATCTCATTGAAAAGGAGCAAGCCCTGCCCATCATCTCTCATTACACTGAAAAATATCAGTTTGCCGGTGTGGTTCCCATCTCTGCCAAGGAAGAAACCAATCTGGATGGTCTCCTGGATGAAGCCAAGAAATACCTGCCGGAAGGCCCCCGGTATTATCCTGATGATATGGTGACTGACCAGCCAGAGCGCCTGATTGTGGCTGAACTTATCAGAGAGAAGGTGCTGCACCTTACCCGTGACGAGGTACCCCATGCCATTGCAGTGGAGACTGACGAAATGACCACTCGTCCCAATGATGATGTGTATATTCGTGCCACCATCTACGTGGAGCGGGATTCTCAAAAGGGAATTGTCATTGGTTCCAAGGGAGCCATGCTAAAGGAAATTGGTGGCCTGGCTCGTACGGATATCGAGACATTGCTGGGTTCCCGGGTATTTCTTGACCTCTGGGTGAAGGTCAAGAAAGATTGGCGCAACCGCACGGGAGTTCTCCATAATTTTGGCTTTGGAGGCAAGGATAATGCCTGAAACTGATGAGCATCATACTTCCCTTTCCAAATTGGTGTCCCGCCGCTTCATCAACGGGCTGATACTCTTGGTGCCCCTGGCCATCACCATATTTGTGGTGCTGGAGACGTTGAACTTCACAGAAGGGGTGCTGGGCAAGCATTTGCCATGCTACTTTCCGGGCATGGGCATTGTCACTTTAGTCCTCTTTATTTATCTGACAGGCTGGCTTTCTTCCTACTGGGTCACAAAGCGCTTTATCAGCTACGGGGAGTGGGTGCTGGGGAAGATTCCCGTGGTGAAGTTCATCTACAATTCAGTCAAGCACCTGTCCACGGCGGTTTTTGAGTCCAATAGCATGTTTGAACATGTTGTGCTGGTACCTTTTCATCAGTCTAAGGCCTTAGGATTTATTATGGCAGACGTGCCCCAGACTTTGAAGGCAGAACTGGGAGAGGACTATGTCTGCGTCTTTGTACCCTGGAGTCTCAATATGACTTCCGGTACCAATCTCTTTGTGCCCAAGAAGGATGTTATCTACCTGGATATCAGCAGCGAGTCTGCCTTGCAGTATATGCTGACAGCAGGGGCGGTTATGCCCAGGAAGGCGGACAATGGCTCTTTATCAGACTGAAGGTGTGGTGATTGGAAGCCGAAACTGGGGCGAAGCAGACAAGATGGTAACTATCTTCACCCAAGAAAAGGGGCTAGTAGAAGCTGCCGCCTTTGGCTGCCGTCGCCCCAGAAGCCCGCTGGCGGCCAGTATGCAGCTCTTTTCCTATCTTGACTTGCAGCTGGCCGAAGGACGGCGCCTGGAGACGGTCAAGCAGGTTCAGCTGAAAGGTCGCTATAAGAAGCTCAGTGAAGATCTCACCGTTATGTCCTATGGGGCGTTGGTGGCAGAGGTCATGCGGGAATTTATGCCTGCCGGTGTGCCTGAACCGAAACTCTTTCATACGCTATTGGAAGTCATGGAAGCCTTTGAGAAGCGCAATCCAAGAGTAACAGCGCTGGCAGCTGTCCTGCAGATCATGGAATTTACGGGGCTCCAGCTCCATTATGAACACTGCCTGCACTGCGGCAAGGCCATCGAGGGTGATGGTGCTTTCAGCCTGCAGGAAGGCGGTGCCCTCTGTGGTAATTGCAGAGAGGAGGGGATGAGGCCTTTTCCCGAGGCTTTGCGCAGGACAATCATTTCCCTGCGGGACTTTGAATGGCAGGGCAGCGGTTCTTTGAAATTGCAGGGCAATTTGCTAATGCAGGCAGAAAAGATTGTCCTGAATCATTTGCAATACCTGTTAGGCCATAATTTGAAGACAATGGATTTTATCAGCCAGCTACAATAAGCAATGCCCCCGGGACAGGTGCTCTGTGCACCAGCCCGGGGGCATTTTCTGGTTCTGTGAGTTATGCTGACTTGAGAAAACTTACTTCTTGCGCAGAACCACGGCACTGCGGGCAGGGATGTAAATCTTCAGCCATTCCTTGCCTTCATTCACATACAGGGGATCGGGGATGGTAGAATGGACAACGCTATCGTCTGCCAGACCGTTGCCGCCAAATTCCACCGCATCAGTATTCAGCATGACCTTGTACTTCCCTTTGGGTACCAGGAAGCCATAGTCCGGGAAGGAACGGGTGGGAGAGAAGTTGAAGATGAAGATGAGGTCGCCACGCATATAAGCCAGCACCTGATCGCCATCGTTGTGCCAGATTTCAATGACAGGCTGCTTCTGGAAGTTCTTCACGGTCTTCATGCATTCTAGCATAGCCCTGTCAAAATCACCCAGATAGTGGTAGCAAAGATTCTTGTCATCTACCAGATGCCACTGGCGGCGGGCATACTTGTAGCTCCAGCCGTTGCCTTCGCGGGGAAAGTCAATCCATTCAGGGTGACCGAACTCATTGCCCATGAAGTTCAGGTAGCCGCCATTGATGGAGGAAGCGGTCACCAGACGGATCATCTTGTGCAGGGCAATGCCTCGGTCTACCATGCCGTTGCGGTCATTCTTGCTGAAATGCCAGTACATATCGGCATCAATGAGGCGGAAAATGATGGTCTTGTCGCCTACCAGAGCCTGGTCATGGCTTTCTGCATAGGAGACAGTCTTCTCGTCCTGGCGGCGGTTGGTCACTTCCCAGAAAATGCTGGATGGCTTCCAGTCCTCGTCCGGCTGTTCCTTGATGGTCTTGATCCAGTAGTCGGGGATGTTCATGGCCAGGCGGTAGTCAAAGCCGTAGCCGCCATCCTCGAACTTGGCTGCCAGGCCGGGCATGCCGCTGACGTCCTCAGCGATGGTGATGGCACCTGGCTTCACCTCGTGGATGAGCTTGTTGGCCAAGGTCAGGTAGCAGATGGCATTGTCGTCCTGATGGCCGTTGAAATAATCGCCATAATTCATGAAAGCTTCGCCCAAGCCATGGCTGTAATATAGCATGGAGGTGATGCCATCAAAGCGGAAGCCGTCGAAGTGGAACTCTTCCAGCCAATATTTGCAGTTTGAAAGCAGGAAGTGGAGCACATCATCCTTGCCGTAGTCGAAGCAAAGGCTGTCCCAGGCAGGATGCTCATGGCGGTCACCAGGATAGAAGAATTGGTTGGGATCGCCGCAGAGGTTGCCCAGGCCCTCGACTTCATTCTTGACAGCATGGCTGTGAACAATGTCCATGATGACAGCCAGACCCATGCTATGAGCAGTATCAATGAGGTCTTTGAGTTCCTCAGGGGTGCCGAAGCGGCTGCTGGGAGCGAAGAAGGAGCTAACATGATAGCCGAAACTGCCATAGTAGGGGTGCTCCTGGATAGCCATGATCTGCACGCAATTGTAGCCGTCCTTTTTCACCCTGGGCAGGACATTGTCTTTGAATTCCTTGTAAGTGCCAACCTTTTCAGCATCCTGACCCATGCCCACATGGCACTCGTAGATCAGCAGAGGTGACTTGTCGGCTTTGAAGTTCTCGTCATGCCAGGTGAATTTCTTCCTGGGATTCCAGACCTGAGCAGAGAAAATTTTGGTCTGCTCATCCTGCACTACGCGCTGTGCCCAAGCAGGGATGCGCTCGCCTTCGCCACCACGCCAATGAACCTTCATCTTGTAGAGGTCGCCATGCTTGATCTTGCCGGCAGGAATGACCAGTTCCCAGTCACCAGTACCGGGAAGGTGCTTGAGCTTGTAGTCGTCATCTTCCTCCCAGTGGTTGAAATCACCCACCAGATAAATGGAGAGGGCATTAGGTGCCCACTCGCGGAAGACCCAGTTGCGGCCCTGCTTGTGCAGGCCGTAGTAAAGATGACCCGTGGCAAAGTCCGACAGGGAACGCTTGCCGTTCTGGGTAAGCTGGCTGATCTTCCAGAGAGCATGGTCATGGCGCCCGCGAATAGCATTCTCGTAGGGCCTGAGCCACTCATCGTGTGCAATGATGCCGATGTCCTTGTTTTTTGCCATAAACTACGCCGCAGCAGTCCGTCCTGCTGCGGCTCACTCCTCCCATCCCCAAAAAAGATTATTCTACGCAAAATTTCTACAATGCTATTATAGCATAAATTCTTTGAAAATGCTTGCTTTAATTTTATGTTTCCATGTATGTAGACAAAAGACGCGGAAGGGCGTTATAATGGCAGTTATCGTGTTGTTTCTGCAGGAACGAGAGCTAGGACTGAGGTGAAGGAGCTTGCAGGAGGAAACCAAGGCCAAAATAGAGGCAGAAATAAAGGACTGGCAGTATATGCAGGATTTGCCGGAGTGCTGTCATGGCTTTCAGCTGTGCCGCAAGCAGCAGATAATCGAAAGAATGTACGATTTATACAGCTACATACATCCCCAATTGCACAAAAAAGTAGTTATCTACTATCATGAGGAAACCCATGAATACAAGGTGCGTGTCTATATCGGTCTGATTGAATTCTGTCGCATCGAATTCATCACAGCCAAGCTGGATGATTTCGAAAGGATTCTCCGGCTGCAATTCGAAAAGCTGCTTAAAGATATGGAAACTTACAATCCTGCCAGCCTCAGCAGCATTGTGCTGAAAATGGGTATCAAGGAATGGGGAGAAAACTGCTCTTTGCCAGAAACCTGCGAAGGGTTCCGGCTTTTCATCAGTCCGCAGCAACCTGAAAAAATAAATAACGGTTCTTACGTACTGATAAATTATGTTGACTTCAGCATTGAGAGCGATTTCACCATTTATTACAATATATACCGTGATGAATTTTTTGGTGAAGCTCGTATTTGGGACATACCTGATGTTAATTATGATTTTGACTCTGCATCCCTTGATGAATTGGCAGCCAAATTGCAGACATATATGGTACCGCGCTTGCAGGAAATCAGGCAAAGAGCTTTAAAAGAAACTGCGGCAAAGGAGAAGGAAAAAGCATGATTATCATAGATAAAGCTGTCCTGCATATCATGGATTTAAGCTCTGGCATGACAGTGTATTCTGATGAGGAATTATCCATCGAAGACAGCATTGAAACTTTCCTGTTGAAGCATATAGAAAAATCCTGGGGGAGCCAGGAAGCAAAGCCTGGGACTTTCTACGAAAACAGCTCATTCAGGGAAAAGCTCAATGCGTATGTTTCCGGGGAAACGGACTTCATTTCCTTCAGCAAGGAAGTGGGACATACCTTCGAAGAAGCTTTCTGCCACGCGGAAGAGATGGCTTCGGCTGATCTGATTATAGCAGACGTGCGCATTGATGACCGCCGCCAGATAGTTATCTTCAAGTGCAACAGCCATATCGGCTATATCCATCAAGTCAATCAAACAGAAAAGGGAGTAAAAAATGAGATAATAAACCACTACGCCATCATGCCAAACCTAACGCAGAAGATGGATGAATTTGCCTTTATTGATGTGGAAAATCAAGAGATTTCTGTTAGCGCCAAGCGCTATACCATTGATGGAAATCTCATCTTTGTTTTCCCGGAGATATTGCTGGAATGTTCTTTGACTCCATCGCCTAAAGAAGCTATCAAGAGCCTGGACAAAACCATCAAAAAAGTGGCTGAAGCATATGGACAGAATGAAGCTGCTTTATCAGCTGCAGCCAAGAATTGTGTGGCTGAAACTATGCAAAGTGCCGATGAGCTTGATATGACAGCCATAGGCAAGGAAGTGTTCAAAGACAATCCTTCCATGCAGGCTGATTTTGAAGCAGCTATTCAGGAAGAAGGCTTTGAAAAACCTGTTAAAATGAATCAGGAAAGCACCTTGAAAAAAATGTGCAAGCATAAATTGAAAACTGATACAGGCATAGAGTTGACTATCCCTACTGACTACATGGATAATATCGAATATGTGGAGTTTAACAACAATGATGATGGAACTTTATCCATCACTTTGAAGCATATTTCCAATATAGTAAGTCGCAATTAAAAAGAAAGGAAGTTTTTCGTTTGGCATTTTCTGATAAATTGCTGTCATTAAAGCATGAGGTTTTGCAAGAGTCTGAGCCGCTGTTCAAAAAAGTGGAGGAGATAGCAGAGGCCAATACCTTGAAGGTTTTGGATGCTATGCGGGAGTGCAAGGTATCTGACAGCCATTTCAATACTACGTCCGGCTATGCCTATGATGATATTGGCAGGGGCAAGCTGGAGGAACTGTATGCCAGGATTTTTGTTGCTGAGCGGGCGCTGGTGCGCACTCAGTTTGTCTCCGGCACTCATGCCTTGGCCACGGTGCTCTTTGGCATCCTGAGGCCCGGTGATGAGCTGGTATCCTTGACGGGCAAGCCCTATGATACCATGCAGACAGTGATTGGCTACGATAATCCCGCTCCCGGTTCTTTGAAGGAATTTGGCATCAAGTACAAGGAACTGCCCATGGAAGAGGGGAAAGTTGTGGTTGATAATATCAACCACATTGTAAGCAAAGATACCAAAATGGTCCTTATTCAGCGTTCCCGTGGCTACAGCATGAGGAATCCGCTTTCTATTGAAGATATCAAGGAGATTACGGCAGAGGTACACCGCATAAATTCCGACTGCATCTGCTTTGTGGATAACTGCTACGGCGAGTTCGTGGATGTACTGGAGCCGACTCAGGTAGGGGCCGATATCATGGCAGGTTCCCTGATCAAGAATCCCGGCGGTGGCATAGCGCCTACAGGCGGTTATATTGCAGGCAAGGACAAGCTGGTAGAACTGGCTTCCTACCGCTTGACTGCACCTGGCATGGGCGATGAGCTGGGGGCGAGCCTCTCCAACAACCGCTTGCTGTTCCAGGGCTTGTTCCTGGCGCCGCATGTGGTGTTCCAAGCCATCAAGGGGGCTATCTTTGCTGCCGGTATGTTTGCGAAGCTGGGCTACAAGACTTTGCCTTTGCCAGAGGATGTGCGGGGAGATATCATTCAAGCCATCGAGCTGGGCTCAGCTGAGAAGCTGATAGCTTTCTGCGGAGGCATACAGAAGTATTCACCAGTAGATTCCTTTGCCACGCCAGAGCCCTGGGATATGCCAGGATATGCCGATCGGGTCATCATGGCAGCAGGAACCTTCGTGCAGGGCGCTTCCATAGAATTCAGCGCCGATGGTCCTTTGAGAGCACCGTATAATGTTTACCTCCAGGGTGGCTTGACCTTTGAGCATGCTGTCATCGGCATCATGGGAGCAGCTCAAGCCATTGAAAATTTGCAGGGCTGATAAAAATCTTGCAATGGCGGAAGAAAGATATTAAAATAAATTCAGCAGATAAATGAAAAGACAGCAGGTCATTTTCATGGCCTGCTTTTTCCTCCAAATCTTACTGTGTTGTATTCCCGTACAACACAGTAAAGTATCGGGAGAGGACTTTGAGGTAAATTTCTACGTGGTTTTACAGAGGTTTTGACTATGAAAAAAATGTATGACAATATCAACCACTTTTCTGAGGGTGCCTCGGCTGTTCCTTCAGTACAAAAAATCAAGTCTGATTCTCTTATGCAAATGCCTGCCACACAGGTCATAACTGCTGATTACTTTGTGCAGCACTATATCGAATTCCTGCCTAGATATATTGCCAACGGCAATCCCAGCCGCAACACTTTGCAGACCTATTGTTCCTGGATTGACCACTTCATCAGCTGGTGCCTGGAAAACAAGATTCATCCCATAGCTGTAGCTGACTACCAAATGCGTGTTTTCCGTGAGTACCTTATCAATGAAAATTACCAGCCCGGCACCAATCACACGGCTTTCATGTCGATAAGAGCCTTTTTTTCTGCAGCTCAGCAGCTCGGTCTTATCAATTACAATCCCTGCCAGGAGGTCAGCGTGGCCAGCACAACTTCCCATAACCTGCTGAACTTCTATAGTCAGGGGCAGATGCGAGAAATATGTGATTTCTTCGACCAGGAGCCTGACCCTTTTATCCGTAACCGCAACATACTTATCTTGTATCTCATGGGCGTAGAAGGCCTCCGCAACATCGAGGTTCACAGACTTTGCCGAGAGGACATCCGCTGGGACATCAAGATTATCATGATACGAGGCAAAGGTGCTGCCGGGCGGCTGGACCCCATTTACCCCTGTGCTGAAACCCTTGACATTCTCAAGGCTTATCTTGATGCCATACCTACGGACAAGCCCATAAAAAAGGAGGGCTCCCTTACCCCCCTTATCCTGTCTGATTCTCACAACAATGAATTGGGCCGCATTTCCCGCAATGGTCTGCGCTACATCATGAACAAAGCCCTCAATATCACCGGTCTGAAGCACCCCGGCCAGACCTGCCATATTTTCCGCCACAGCTGCGGCACGAACCTTTATCAGCAGACCAAAGACCTTCGCGTGGTTCAGGATACTCTGCGTCACCGTGACCCGAAAATAACCGCCCGCTATGCTCATGTCAACCAGCAACTCAACAATCGTGTTACTTCAGGACTGGCCTTGCGAGGCGACAGCGAGCGATAATATCTAAGTAGATTTGACACCTTAAAAGCCAGCCCTCAATCTTTGTTAAAATGAATGAGAGCTGGTTCGTTTGTTCTTACATATTAGGCCGCACGCCGGTCTTGCCAGTGAACTTGTGGTAGCTGCCACCTTTGCGGCGCTTCATGAGCTCGTTGAACAGTTCCTCCGGGGTAATATTGTGGTAGGCCAGGAGCACCAGGCAATGGTACCAGAGGTCGCCCATCTCGTAGACGATTTCCTTCTTCTCCTGATTCTTAGAAGCAATGACGGTTTCCACTGCTTCCTCTCCCACCTTCTTGAGAATCTTGTCCTGCCCTTTTTCAAAAAGGTAGTTGGTATAGGAACCTTCCACGGGATTCAAGCGCCTGTCCTGAATTACATCGTAAAGGTCATTCAAAACCTTGGCCAGAGCCGTCTGCGGCTCCGGGGGTACTACGGCAATGCCCTTCTCTTCAGTGCTTGCCAGTTTTCTGCCGCTGAAGCAAGAGTAGCTGCCCGTATGGCAGGCCACGCCAGTCTGATGTACCCGCAGGAGCAGGGTGTCGCCATCGCAGTCATAGGAAATTTCCTTGACCTGCTGCACATTGCCAGAGGTTTCGCCCTTTTTCCAGAGTGACTGGCGGCTGCGGCTGAAATAGTGAGCATAGCCTGTCTCAAGGGTTTTTTTCAGCGACTCCTCATTCATGTAGGCCAGCATGAGCACCTGGCCGTTTTCTTCCTGCACAACTGCGGGTACTAAGCCTTTTTCGTCAAATTTCACCATGGAAATATCAACGTTTGCTGCATCAATCATAATCTTACCTCCACTCCTCTTGAACGCAGGTATTCCTTCACCTGCTTGATGGTAAACTGTCCATAATGGAAAACTGAGGCAGCCAGTACGGCGTCTGCCCTGCCTTCCGTGAGCACCTCATAGAAATGGGCCAGTTCCCCTGCCCCTCCTGAGGCTATCACCGGCACGGGCACTGCCTCGGAGACAGCACGGGTCAAAGGGATATCGTAACCAGCCTTAGTGCCGTCGGCGTCCATGCTGGTGAGAAGTATTTCTCCCGCCCCCAAAGTCACGGCTTTTTTGACCCATTCAAGGCAGTCAAGTCCCGTAGGTGTCCTGCCACCGTTGATGTAGACTTCCCAACTGTTTTTGCCGCTCCGCCTGGCATCAACCGCTAGGACTATGCACTGCCTTCCAAACTTTTCCGCCCCTTCCCGAATAAGCTCCGGTCTCTTTATGGCCGCTGTGTTGACGGATATCTTGTCTGCCCCGGCCTTCAACAATGCCCGCATATCATCGGTGGTGCGTATGCCGCCGCCGACGGTAAAAGGAATAAAGACCTTGGAAGCACAATCCCTTGCCACATTCACAATGGTATCCCGCTTGTCGCTGGAAGCAGTGATGTCCAGGAATGTCAGCTCGTCAGCACCTTCCTCGTCGTATTTGGCCGCCAATTCCACTGGGTCGCCAGCATCCCGCAGACCCACGAAGTTAGTGCCTTTGACCACCCTGCCATCCTTTACGTCCAAACAGGGGATAATGCGTTTGGTATAAGTAGATTTCTGCATCAGATTCTTCCTCTCAGTTGGCGGCTATCTGTTTAACGGATATAAACAACTTACCATATTATAACGCAAATTTGCTTTATTTTCCACCAAGTCAGGAACTGCAAAAAAGCCTCAAACCGTAAAATTGGCTTGAAGCTTGTAGAAACTGCTTATTTCTTTCCCGTACTGCCTCTCTTGGTCATTTCAATGCCCTGCTGGCAAAGAGGACATTCCTCAGGTTGATAGGTCTCCACATCCATATGCAAAAGTGCAGTGCAGGGCACTTCACCGAAATCGGCCCTGCCGCCGCTGCGGTCAACCAGCATGCTCACAGCTACGGGCACGCCGCCGTGAGCCTTGACTACCTCGATGACTTCCTTGATGGAGCCACCAGTGGTGACAATATCCTCCACAATCAGCACCCTCTCACCTTCATGCAGGGAGAAGCCCCTGCGGAAGGTCATTTTGCCATCCACTCGCTCGGTGAAGATGGCGCGGGTGCCCAAAGCCTTGCCTGTCTCATGAGCCAGTAGGATGCCACCGGTCATAGGGCCAACTACGGTCTCTATATTGGCATCCTTAAACTTTTCCGCCATAGCTTCGCAAAGCTGCTGAGTATACTTAGGCTGCTGCAACACATTGAACTTTTCCACATAGTGAGGGCTGTGCAGACCTGAGGTCAGCAGGAAATGGCCATCCATGATGGCACCGGTCTTTATCAAGAGTTCCTTTACTTCTGCTTCAGTCATTTATTTTACCTGCTCCATTTCTTTAATAATATCCTGAGCTGCTTTGACGGGATTTTCTGCCGCCCTGATGGGACGACCTATTACCAAATGTGTAGCACCTGCTCTCAAGGCTGAGGCAGGTGTAGCAATACGGCTCTGGTCGTCAAGGCTGCTGCCTGCCGGACGCACCCCAGGTGTAACAATGAGAAAATCCTTGCCACAGGCTTCTCTTATCATAGCCGCTTCCTGCGGAGAGGCCACCACACCGTCAAGGCCTGCCTTTTGTGCTAATCTGGCCAGATGCACAACTATGTCCTTTATCTGCACCTTTTCAGAAAAGCCCAGTTCTGCCCATTCGTCTTCGCTGATGCTAGTGAGCACCGTCACGGCAATGAGTTTTGGGCATGGTACATTGGCATCTTCCGCTGCTTTATGAAGCCTATCGGCGGCAGTTTTCATCATGGTGTAGCCGCCCTCGGCATGGACATTTAGCATATCAGCGCCCAAATCCATCAATGAGCACAGGCCGCTGCCGACGGTGTTGGGAATGTCGTGCAGCTTCAGGTCAAGAAAGACTTTCTTCCCTTTTTCCTTCAGCCAGGTCACAGACTCCCTGCCCACGCTGTAGTAAAGCTCCATGCCTACTTTATAGGAGCTTACGCTATCCCCAAGCTTATTTACCAAAGCCCTGACTTCGTCCATGTCGTGAAAGTCAAGGGCTGCTATCAAGCGCTCATCTGCCATCTTCAAAGCCCCTTTGTCGTCATTCTTCAAGCCCATCTACCAGTTCTGCAATATTCTTCAGTCCGTGGCTTTCCAGATATTTATCCAGTCCTTCGCAGATTTTCATGGTCACTGCTGGGTCGGCAAAGTTTGCCGTACCAACGGCTATGGCATCTGCCCCTGCCAGGAAGAACTGCACTGCGTCCTGCCAGCAGGAAATGCCTCCCATGCCGATAAGGGGCACATTCACTGCCCTTGATACCTGATAAACCATGCGCAGGGCCACCGGCTTCACGCATGGGCCGGAAAGGCCTCCTGTGATATTACCCAGCACAGGCTTGCGGCGTTCAATGTCTATTTCCATGCCCAAAAGGGTATTGATGAGGGAAATGGCATCTGCTCCTGCCGCCTCCACAGCTTTGGCCATCTGCACAATATCCGTGACATTGGGAGAAAGCTTGATAATGACAGGCTTTAAGGTGTGTGCCTTGGCCTCCTTCACCACGGCTGTTGCTGCCGCAGGGTCAGTGCCAAAGACAATGCCCCCCTCTTTTACATTGGGACAGGAAACATTCAGTTCAAGGGCCGCCACGCCTGGCACATCCAGCTTTTGGGCTAATATGCCATATTCCTCCACGGTGCTGCCAGAGATATTCACAATGACATTCATGCCATATTTTTCGATGCGGGGCAGGGTTTCGCTCAAGAAGATATCCACACCGGGATTCTCCAGACCAATGCAGTTCAGCATGCCTGCTCCTCCCGCCGTTTCCGTGATACGCACGCCTTCATTGCCACGGCGTGGCTTCAAGGTAGTGCCTTTCACCATAACTCCGCCCAAAAGAGACAGGTCTACGAAATCCGCAAATTCCTCACCAAAACCAAAAGTGCCGGAAGCAGTGAGCACTGGTGCATTCATTTCTACGCCCAGAAGATTTGTGTGAAGGCGTTCAAACTTCTTCAAAAAAACACCTCCTCAGCAGGAAAAACCGGGCCGTCCTTGCATACCTTCCGTCTGCCGGACAGGGTGTCAATGGAACAGGAAAGGCAAGCCCCCAGGCCGCAACCCATGCGCCGCTCCAGGGAAACTTCACAGGCAATGCCCAACTCCCTGCAGATAGCAGCTACATTTTTCATCATGATTTCCGGGCCACAGGCTATCACCAGGTCGTAGTCATTG
This sequence comes from Selenomonas sp., assembly GCA_017635515.1. Taxonomy (GTDB): domain Bacteria; phylum Bacillota; class Negativicutes; order Selenomonadales; family Selenomonadaceae; genus Selenomonas_B. The sequence goes on along the minus strand of JAGBLH010000303.1, from coordinate 11,186 downwards.
TCCTGCAGCATCTCCGGCAGGACAGTCGTAACAAAGCCTTTGGTGCCCAGGCTACCATCATCCGTGGTAATGTGGATTCCGTTGACGTAGTCCTTGAAAAGCTGCCGCCAGAAAAGCTCCTGTTCAGTGCGGCCTCCCATCAGCACACCTGCATTGCACCTATGCCTCTGCAGATACTCTGCTTCATAGAGCAATGGAGAAAGCCCCATGCCGCCACCAACTAAGAGGGGCTTTTGCACTTTGGTTGTGAAGCCATGCCCCAGAGGGCCGAGAACCTTGATGCTGTCCCCAGGCTTCAACTGGGAGAGAGCCAGTGTTCCTTTGCCTGCTATCCGATATATAAGGCTTAGATTACCTGTGCCATTGTCTGCTGCGGCAATGCCCAAGGGACGGCGCAACAAAGTGCCGCTCTTGTTTATACCTACCTGCACAAACTGTCCCGGCATTGCCCTCAGGGCGATGCTGGGAGCTACAGCAGTCAGCCTATAGACACCATCAGTCAACCGTTCCTGGCTGATGATTGGAGCCTCTACGTCAACTTTGGCTGGAATACCGCCCAGAGCAGCGACTTTTTCTGCCGTAGTCTTTTCCTCACGCAAGGTCATCGCCGCCTCCTACATAGTCCTGCACAGCCAGGGAGTACACCAGGCGGCGCTCACGCATGAAGGAGAGCACCCGCAATACTTCCCAGGCAGTATCCAGAGAAGTCAGGCAGGCAATGCCATGCTCCACCGTAGCTCGACGAATGCGGAAACCGTCCTTGGCCGAATGTTTGCCCTGGGTCAGAGTGTTGATGACCATGTTGATCTGGCCCTGTTTGATCATCTGGATAATATCCGTGCTGCGCTCGTGAACCTTGCCTACCACATCAACATCAATGCCCATGCTCTTGATGGCCTTGGCAGTACCTTCCGTAGCGACCAGGCGGAAATCCAAATCTGAGAAAGCCTTGGCCAGTTGTTTCATTTCGTCCTTGTCCTTGTCCGCTACCGTAAAGAGCACACAACCCTTGACAGGCACATTGAGACCGGAGCCTACCATGGCTTTGTACAGGGCACGGGCGTAATGGTAGTCGATGCCCATGACCTCGCCGGTGGACTTCATCTCAGGCCCCAGGGATATATCCACATCCGTCATCTTGGCAAAGGAGAAGACAGGCGCTTTTACCGCCACATAGGGCTTGGGATCTGCCAGACCGGACTTATAGCCCATGCCCTTGAGGGTCTCCCCCATGGCAATGCGGGTAGCCAGGTTCACCATCTTGATATCCGTGACCTTGGAAAGGAAGGGTACCGTTCTGGAGGAACGGGGATTCACTTCGATGATATAGACCTCACCGTCTACCACCACAAACTGGATATTCAAAAGGCCCTTGACATGTAGGGCGGTGCCCAGCCGTTTGGTATAGTCGATGATGGTGTAGATAACCTTGGAAGACAGAGTGCGGGGAGGATAAACTGCGATACTGTCGCCAGAATGTACCCCTGCCCTTTCAATGTGCTCCATGATGCCGGGTATCATTACATCTACTCCATCGGAGATGCCGTCAACCTCCACCTCGGTGCCCTGCATATAGCGGTCTACCAGCACCGGGTGATCCGGGGTTACCTTTACAGCGCGGCTCATATAGTCCCTGAGCTCTGCTTCATTGTAGACAATCTCCATGGCCCGGCCCCCTAGCACATAGGAAGGACGTACCATAACAGGATAGCCAATATTTGCTGCGCCATTCACCGCATCTTCCAGATTGGTGACGCTGATGCCCTGGGGGCGGGGAATGCCCACCTGGGTGAGGACTTCGTCAAAGCGTTCCCTGTCCTCAGCCCTGTCGATATCATCCACGGCGGTACCGAAGACCTTCACGCCAGCTTTCTGCAGAGAAGCTGCCAGATTGATGGCGGTCTGGCCGCCGAACTGGACGATAACTCCCTCAGGCTGTTCCTTGTCGATGATATTCAACACATCTTCCGTGGTCAGCGGCTCAAAATACAGGCGGTCGGAAATATCGAAGTCTGTACTGACCGTCTCTGGGTTGTTGTTAATAATGATGGCCTCGATGCCCATTTCACGCAAAGCCCAGACGGAATGTACCGAACAGTAGTCAAACTCCACGCCCTGGCCGATGCGGATAGGGCCGGAGCCAAGCACAATTACCTTGCGGGCATTGCTGGTCTGCACCTCGTCCTGCTCCGCATTGAAGGTGGAGTAGTAGTATGGCGTAGCTGCCTCGAACTCGGCGGCGCAGGTATCCACCATCTTGTAGCAGGGCAGCAGTCCCTGTGTCTTGCGCAGGGTGCGGATTTCATCCGCAGTTTTGCCGCTGACTTCTGCAATGGAGCGGTCAGCCAGTCCCACCTGCTTGGCAGCAGCCAGCAGGCTGGGAGTAAGAGGCTCCCCTGCCAGTTTTACTTCAATGTCGGTGATATTCTTGATCTTGTTCAGGAACCAGTTATCTACCTTGGTAATGGCATGGATTTCCTCAACCGTGGCAATGCCGCGGCGCAAAGCCTCGGCAATGACAAAGATGCGCTCGTCATTGACCCGGGCCAGATTCTTCTTTACCCTTCCATCATCCCAGGTGGCGATTTTTTCCATACTGAGCCTGTGAACGCCGATTTCCAGGGAGCGAACGGCCTTTAGCAGTGCCCCCTCGAAGCTGCGGTCAATGCTCATGACTTCGCCGGTAGCCTTCATCTGGGTACCAAGGGTCTTATCCGCATAGACAAACTTGTCAAAAGGCCAGCGGGGGAATTTCACAACGCAGTAGTCCAGAGCAGGTTCGAAGCAGGCTTTGGTCTTCTGAGTCACAGCATTGGTTATTTCATCCAGGGTATAGCCGATGGCAATCTTGGCGGAAACCTTGGCGATGGGATAGCCCGTAGCCTTGGAAGCCAAGGCCGAAGAACGGCTTACCCGAGGGTTGACCTCGATGACATAGTAGCGGTTGCTGTTGGGATCCAGCGCATACTGGGCATTGCAGCCACCTTCGATGCCCAGCTCACGGATAATCCGCAGGCTGGCAGAGCGCAGCATTTGATACTCGTGGTCAGAAAGGGTTTGGGATGGTGCCACCACGATGCTGTCGCCTGTGTGCACGCCTACAGGGTCAAAGTTTTCCATATTGCAGACGGTGATGCAGTTGTCATTGCCGTCACGCATGACTTCGTATTCGATTTCCTTCCAGCCAGCCACACTGCGTTCAATGAGCACCTGGCCAATCATGGAGTAGTTGAGGCCCTTGATGACGATATCAATGAGCTCCTCTTCGTTCTCTGCAATGCCGCCGCCTGTGCCGCCCATGGTGTAGGCAGGGCGTACGATAACGGGATAGCCGATGCCATTGGCAAAATCCACGGCAGATGGCACATCCTCCACAATGGTGCTTTCCGGGATAGGCTCCCCTAGCTTCTGCATGGTTTCCTTGAAAAGTTCCCTGTCTTCAGCCTGCTCGATTGCCTTAAGGGGAGTTCCCAGAAGCTCCACGCCGTATTTATCCAGCACACCCTTTTCTGCCAGCTGCACAGCCAGATTTAGACCAGCTTGGCCTCCCAGTGTGGCCAACAGGCCGTCCGGCTTTTCCTTGGAGATGATTTCCTCCAGGAAATCCACGGTCAAGGGCTCGATATAAACCCTGTCGGCAATATGGGCATCTGTCATGATGGTAGCCGGATTTGAGTTTACCAACACCACTTCCAGCCCTTCTTCTTTCAGGGCGCGGCAAGCCTGAGAGCCTGCGTAGTCAAATTCCGCTGCCTGGCCGATGATAATAGGACCTGAGCCAATGACCATGACTTTTTTGAGATTTTCCTTCTTTGGCACAGCTTATTCCCCTCTCATCATATTCATAAATTCATCGAACAGGTACATATTGTCATCAGGGCCCGGCGAAGCCTCCGGGTGATACTGCACGGAGAAAATTGGCAGTTCCTTGTGGCGCATGCCCTCCACTGTACCGTCATTCACATTCACATGAGTGACCTCCAGAGGCAAATTCCGCAGGGATTCTTCCCTCACCGCGTAGCCGTGGTTCTGGGAGGAAATAGTGACCTTGCCAGTACGCAGATCCTTCACCGGCTGATTGGAACCGCGATGACCGAACTTCAGTTTGTAAGTCTCAGCCCCCATGGCACGGGCCAAAAGCTGATGCCCCAGGCAGATGCCGAAGATGGGCTTCTTGCCCAGCAGTTTCTTTACCTCAGCCACAATATCGTCCACATCGGCAGGGTCGCCGGGGCCGTTGGAGAGGAAGATGCCATCCGGGTTCAGCGCCAGCACTTTTTCTGCGGTGGTGCCGGCGGGCATGACCGTCAGGCGGCAGCCTTTGGCGGTCATGGAGCGCAGGATATTCTGCTTCACACCGAAATCCAGTGCAACTACATGGGGAGGATTTTCTCCCTCAGCCGCTATTTCGTAGGTTTCCTTGGTAGTAACTTCCTTTACTACCTGGGTCTCTATGGGCACAGCCAAGAGCCGGTCAATTTCTTCCTTGGAAGCGTCCTCAGGCACGATAATGCCCTTCATGGTACCTGCAGCGCGGATATGGCGGGTGACAGCCCTGGTATCTACACCATAAAGGCAGGGAATTTCCTGATCCTGCAGGAACTCTGTCAGTGAGTGCTCATAGTGCCAGTTGCTGCCCTCTCTGCAAAGTTCACCAATGATAAAGCCTCCCACGAAGGCCTTGCGGGACTGCATGAAAAGCTCTGCCGTACCATAGTTGCCCACCAAAGGATAGGTCAGGGTCAGAAGCTGGCGGCAGTAAGAAGGGTCAGTAAGGCTCTCCTGATAGCCCGTCATGCTGGTGTTGAACACCACCTCTCCGGTAGCTCTGGCAGTCCCCAGCAATTTGCCGGAAAAAACCGTACCGTCCTCTAAGATAAGTTTTCCTTTTTGCTCCAAAGAAGTCACCTCATTTACTCTGAAAGCCCGGTAAATCAAACTTGCCGGGCTTGTTTAGGGGCTGTTATCCAACGACCTGGCCATCACGCATGACGATGCGGCCAGCCACAATGGTCAGCACAGCCTTGCCCTTCAGCCTGCGGCCGACAAAGGGGCTGTGGCTGCCCTTGGTATAGAATTTCTCTGCCTCGACTGTCCATTCCTGCTCCGGGTCAATGACTGTCACATCTGCAGCCTTGCCCACCGTCAGGGTGCCTGCCTCCAGGCCAAAGACTTTGGCTGGCTCATAGCTCATTTTAGAAATCATCAGGGGCAAATCAATTTTTCCTTCGTGGTATAAATCTGTCAGCATAATGCCCACAGAAGTCTCCAGTCCGGGGAAACCGCTGGGTGCATTAGCATATTCCTTGTCCTTCTCCTCCTGGGCATGGGGCGAGTGATCAGTGACAATGGCATCTATGGTGCCGTCCTTCAGGCCTGCCAGCAATGCTTCACAGTCTGTTTTGGCTCGCAAAGGCGGGTTGATTTTCGTGGAACTGTCGAAAAGCTCTACGCACTCATCCGTCATAGTCAGGTGCTGGGGCGTAACCTCTGCCGTGACCTTCACGCCCCGCTTCTTGGCTTCCCGCACAAGTTCCACAGAACGCGCGGAGCTGATATGAGCCACATGAAGCCTGGCATCGGCGTACTCTGCCAGCAGGATATCACGGGCAACTGCAATATCCTCTGCTACCGTAGGACGCCCCTTGAGCCCCAGCATGGCGCTGCGGTGTCCCTCGTTCATGGCACCCTCAGCGCAGAGTGTGGTTTCCTCCTCATGGTTGATTATGATTTTGTCAAAGCCATGGAGATAGTCAAAGGCGTTCAGCATGACTTTTGCGGAGGAATCAAAATGACCATCATCGGAGAAAGCCACGGCACCTGCTTGGAGCATATCTCCCATCTCTGCCAGTTCTTCGCCCTTCTGGCCTTTGGTAACCGCACCGATAAGCTCGATATGGATAACCCCCGCTTCCCTGGCTCTTTCCTTCAGACTGCGGATAAGGGCTGCAGAATCAACCACCGGTTTGGTATTTGGCATAGTAGCTACGCGGGTGAAGCCACCTGCAGCAGCAGCCTTGGAGCCGGAGATAAAGTCCTCTTTGGCCTCCTGCCCTGGCTCACGGAAGTGGACATGCATATCAATGAGGCCGGGAGCTACCACTTTGCCGGAAGCATCGTAGACCTCTGTGCCTTCTGCCTCCAGTTCCTTGCCTATGGCGGCAATCTTGCCGTCCTCAATCAGCACATCTGCCACCTGGTCGAATCTATTCTCCGGATTGATGACCCGGCCGCCCTTCAGTAAAATCTTCATGCCTGCTTACCTCCCGTGAGTACCAAGGTGAAAAGTGCCATGCGCACTGCCACACCGTTCTGAACTTCCTCCTGAATAGCGGAATTATCGCCATAGGCCACGAAGGGAGAAATCTCCCATCCCTTGTTCATGGGGCCGGGGTGCAGGATCAGTACATCATCCTTGGCCAGCTTCAATCTGTCATTATTCAAGCCAAAGATGCGGGCATACTCGCGGGTAGTGGGGAAAAGTCCCCCCTGCATGCGCTCCAGCTGGATGCGCAGTACCTCGATAACATCCGCAGCCTCGATGGCATCTTCCACCCGCTCATGCACCACCACGCCAGGCTCCTCATACAGGAAACGGGGCAGCAGGGTTTTGGGCCCTGCAATGTGAACTTCCATGCCCATCTTGCGCATGCCGTGGATATCAGAGCGAGCCACGCGGCTGTGGAGCACATCACCGATGATGGCCACCTTCAGTCCTTCCAGCCTGCCTTTGTGCTGCTCGATGGTGAAAAGGTTCAAGAGCGCCTGGGAAGGATGGGCATGGGCACCATCACCGGCATTCAGGATAACAGGTGCAGCAATCCTGGAGGCATATTCTGCAGCTCCCTCTGCCTTGTGTCGCATGACAATGGCATCCACGCCCATGGCCTCAATGGTGTAGAGAGTATCCCGCAGGCTCTCCCCTTTCACGATGCTGCTGGTGCCGGCGGTGATATTAACCACATCAGCCCCCAGGTACTTGCCCGCCAGTTCAAAAGAGGTACGGGTACGGGTGCTAGGCTCGTAGAACAGGGTGACAATGGATTTCCCCCGCAGAGCCGGTACCTTCTTGATATCACGGTGAATGATATTCTTCATTTCCTTCGCCGTATCAAGTACCAGCTGTATTTCCTCTGTTGAAAAATCCTCCAGCCTCAGGATATTGCGTCCCCGCAGGGAAACCTTGTTCTTATCCAAGCCGTTCACTCCTTCTTTGATATGTAATAATTATACACATAAAATGCATAAACTTACAAGAAAAATATTCCCTGTGCCCTGCTGAAAAAGAAGCTGCAAAAAAGGAGCTCCCTCATGCGTGTATGCATAAGAAAGCTCCTGGCTTTGTATATTCCATAGCGTAGATAAACTCCTCTTACGCGCATCACAGTACGCATTTAAAGGGCGATATTCTCTTGTGCACAGACCATGTCTGCGTTTATGCTATTGTATAACACATTATAGGCAAATGCAAGAAAAAAGTGGTCATGTGACCACTTTTTCTGCTTATTCAGGGCTGGGTATCCTGCGCCAATTGTTTACAAGTTTTTCCGCATTCACCCTGGCCAGCTCCGTCACCTTGAAGCGGGCCTTGTAGGGAGTATCCTTGCTGACTTCTGATTCCGTCACCAGCCTGGTGCGGGTGTCGTAGCCCTGGATGGCGGCGGCGCTCTGCAGCTTGGACTTCTGCCAGTAGCCGTAGCCGAAGTCCACCACCATAGCCGTAGCCACCACCAGGATAGGCAGCAGGATAGCCGTCAGCACCAGCACCGCCCCAGACTGATTTCCCTTCCTCATAGCCATCCCCTCCTATTGGTTAGTCACCACCACATCCAGTCCCTCACAGAGCTCCACGCTCCAATTGCCGTCCGCTCCCTGGTAGGCCCTGGTGAGCCAGACACGGACACTTTCCACCTTGCCATTCTTAAAGGTAAAGGCATTCCGAAGGCTCACATTGGCTTTCGTATAGCCGGTGCTCACCTGCTCATAGTCCAGCACCCCATCGGAGTAGAAATACAGCCCCTCCCGCGTCGCCTTTTCGGTGGATTTAGGAGCCACATCGTGATGGTAGTCGCCCCCCAGCCAGTTGATTAAGCTATCAACAGCGACCCTGGCATCGAAGTAGACCTTGGCGCTATGCCCCTCCTCATTGCCCGTGTCCTTTATGTTGTAGTCGCAGACAAAGGAACCCTTATCCAGCGTGGTGTAGCTGCTGCCGCCGTTTTTCTGTATAGCCTGAAGCTCACTCCTGGTGAGCCCCAAAAACCTGGCCCCCAGGTTTTTCAGAGCCGCCTGGTCGGCGGCTACGCGGGCCCCGTTGTCTATCTCCTTCAGCTGGGCCACGGACATATAGCGGAAATCCCGAGCATCCTTTGCCCCCTCTGCCAGTTGCTGCCCCATGTTCATATAAGCACGTTTAAAGGTGTCCAGGATACCCCCATTGTAGATCCCCAGGCCCACCACCACCGCAAAGCCTGCCAGGAGGGCATAGGCTGTCATGCTCTGCCCCTCCCGCCCAGGAAGGCGGCATACAGCCCGACAAAGCCTCCCAACTTTACATAACCCGCAAGGTTTATACCAATGGCTGGCAGGCAGACCTGCGCCCCTATGCCAACAACAATATCATCGGCACCTGGTCCGATACGGCCAAGTTCGTGATGCCCCAGCTGGATAAAAGGGTGCAGACTGCCGTGCTGGGAGACAGCATCACCCACGGTGGCGGCGCCATCTCCTACTCTCCCGCGTCACTGGAATACAGCTACACCACCTATCTGGACTTCCCCTGCCTGAATCTGGGCAGGAGCGGTGACACCTCCACTACCACCAAGGAGCGTTTCGACATTGACGTATTGCCCCTGCATCCCCTGAATCTCCTGGTGCTCACCGGCTCCAACAGTCTGAGAGCCCCAGAATTCTCACCGCAGGATATTATCAATGACCTTGAAGAAATCAAGCGGAAATGCCGCTCCCACGACATCCGCCCCATCTTCATGACCCTCATGCCCATCAATCCCGGTAACATCAAGTACGCCTTCCACACGGACACCGACCCCCAATGGCGTATGAAGCTCACCCAGGTCAACAGCTGGATTCGCCAGCAGGATTACTACATAGACCTGGAGCCATATTTCTACGATCAGGCAGGCCAGCAAATGGACACCGGCTTCGCCATCGACGGACTGCACCCGGATATACGGGGTAAGATGCTCATGGGGGAAATCATCAACATGAATAAGAAGCTGTTCCGCTAAAAGGAACATAAAGTAAAGGCCTGTTGGAATAGATTCCTTTCTGACAGGCCTTTATCATGATATATACAACGTTGATAATGACAACATAAGTTTCTGACTCGTGAGTTACTAACTTACGAGCTAGTAACTCATGAGTTAGCAAAAGAACCAATTGACTAAACCTCCTTTTCGGTATATACTTAGTATATACATATAAAAAAGGGGGTATTAACCATGACCACTGCCGCCTTGCAAAAATGGGGTAATAGCCAGGGCTTCCGTTTGCCCAAGCAGCTTATCACAGCATTGAACTGGAAAATCAACGATGAGTTCTCGCTATCCAGGCAGGATGACAAGCTGATAATCGAACCAATGCGCCCCAGAAAGCGCAAAACCATGAAAGAACTGTTTGCAAATTTCAATGGTGAATATCAGGCAGAAGAGATAGATTGGGGGCAGCCGACAGGCAAAGAGATATGGTAAATCAAGGAAATATCATCAAGGTCAATTTCAATCCCCAAAGAGGTCATGAACAGGCAGGATACAGACCTGCACTGGTTGTGAGCAACAACACCTTCAACCAGCGTACAAAACTGGTCATCGCCTGTCCCATCACCAATACCAACAATAACTTTCCTCTCCATATTCCTTTGGATGACAGGACAGAGACCACGGGGGTCATCCTCTGTGAGCACGTCAGGACATTAGACCTGGAGAGCCGCCCCTACAAGTATGTAGAAGATGTTCCCCAAGATATACTTGAGCAGGTATGCAATATTATTTTCTCAGAAGTGGAAATCGAAGAGCTGGAAGAACAGAATGCTGACTCTTGACTGACACTAGAAGAGATGAGATCTCTTAATCACGCAAAATCCGGTGCTATTTGATAACTTATATCAGATAGCACCGGATTTTTTGTTTAGATAGTTATGCCCGCCCTGCTTGTCAGGTAGAAGATATCCTTCTCAGGCTTATATACACTGAGTTTCACTACGCCAAAATCATCATACTCTGCATTCGACAGGTTAAGTGTATTATGATAAAAATCTTGGAATTCCGCAGCGTTGTCCGTAGTAACTTCATCTGCCGGCATTGTTATTACATTACCAGATCCATCTACCAAGGACTTAGCAACGATGATACCTCTAAATTCTCTACGTTCGCTATCGTCACCTGTGACGTTGATATGTACAGAACTATTGGGGGCAAAGATGATTCCCCTGAAATCTGCCCCAAGATTAACAACAACTGTATTGGACTTCCGCCCCTCCCCGCGCTTGCCTTCTACATCTACAGGCCCTTCGTAGGCGAAAACAATGGGACGGAAATCATATTTCCCATCTGTCATTCTTGTATTGTCTGCTGTTATATTGATATTGATGTCGTGGACAGTATTATTTACCCCACTTTCATTGAACTCCTCACTCTCTATCCTTACAAAAAGAGGATCTTGCAGGTTCCTCACACCTTCAGTATTCAAGGAGAAGTCTTTCTCTAACGCAGCCACATTTCTTACCGGAAATGGCTCCGTCACATTTATGGTGGCGGTTACACTGGAAGTAAGGGCCTTCCAGACGATTTCACGCTTCTCAGGGTCGATTGCATCCCATGTCAAATATCCATTTGTGAGATTCCACCAAGTTTTATCGCTACTATAAGTAATCTGTGGTCCTAACTCCCTTATAAGCGCATCCCATGTACCTTTTACCACTTTACCATTCGGCATTATTATGTTTACAAATGTTTTTCCATCGTTATAGAAAAGACTTCTTGCCTCTTCATAGCTCATCCCCTGCAAATCGGTGACATCAAAATTCTCTACCAGAGTCGTATCATAATGTATATCCTGCTTGAAGTTTATGAAAAGATCTTTTCTGACGTTCTTATCCTCTTCCGTACCATCCATGTTAAAAAGTTCACAGCGGCTGCCATCAGTACCAATTTTTACTCCCGTATTGG
>JAGBLH010000302.1 GCA_017635515.1 Selenomonas sp. | reverse complement strand
TTGTTGTATTTTGCCGCCCTCACTTATAGAAGCGAGGGACCTCTTGTACTCGTTATGATGGAAAGGGTCAGGTTTTTGAACCCTCCACAATGTGGATGATGCGGTCAAAGTTCGTCATCTCAAAGACTTCCATCACCGTTTTCTGGGGATAGAGCACCGCAAACTTTCCCCCTGCCATTTCTACCGTCTTGGCTGCCTGCAGGATAGAGCGCAGTCCCGCCGAGGAAAGGTAGGTGATCCCGGAAAAGTCCAGCCGCACCTCCTTGGCACCCTGAGCAGAAAACTCCTTATCGAAGGCCTCCGCAGTGAGCTTGTTGAACTCCCCTGTCATGTAAAGGGTCAATACATCGCCCTGCCGTTCCTGTCTGATTTCCATATTGATTCCTCCGTCCTAGGGCGAATACTGAGTACGGGCGCAGGGCTTTTCGGCTCTGCGCTATTTTTATCTGTCGGCAGGAAAAGATGGGGTGTGGGGAGAATATGCAGATGGCGAAGCTTATGTATTAGGAATTTTTAATGCTATGAACTACGTACATTGAACTGGAGGTAGTGTATTATGGGTAACTCATTTGCAATCCCGATGTCCAGACGCAGTTTTATGAAACTGATGGGTCTGGCCGCAGCTGGGACAGTACTCGGCCTCAAAGATGATGCTGCAAGAGTGGAAGCTGCTTCTTCCATGATAAATGCGATGGATTTCGATAATGCGGAGCTTCCCGTACTCTTTGATGCCGATGTCTGCGTGGTTGGTGGTGGCGTAGCGGGGACTGCGGCTGCTGTTACCGCTGCGCGAAAAGAAGCGAAGGTTGTTCTTGTGGAGCGAGGCATTTCCCTGGGGGGACTGGCCACCTTGGGCTGTGTTTTCCCATGTATGGCTACTTATTGCTATGACAGCGATACGCCCTACATCACGGATCTGAACAAACGCATGGAAAAACAGGGGGTGCCGCCGCTCCTTGGAGTGGATACTGACTCCTATTTCGGTGGTGGCAGAGGACAATATGTGCCTGAATATCTTTCTTTTGTCTATGATGAAATGTGTGAAGAGGCGGGGGTAGATATCCTTTACAACACTTCATTGGTGGGGGTGGTGACTGATGGAGGAAAGATTGTCTCCTGTGTTGTCCAGACCATTGAGGGACTGGCAAAGATACAGGCAAAGACCTTCGTCGATGGCACGGGAGACGCATTGCTTTCACGGTTTGCGGGCATTCCTGTGGAAAAAGGCTCAGAAAAGACAGGACGCAACCAGCCCATGAGCCTGCGTTTTGAAATGGGCGGCATTGATATGGGCAAGCTCTATCATCAGTTCATTATAAAGGGGGTAAAAGAGAGAGGTCCTTTCGACAAACTGGCAGAAGACACTCTGAGGAAGAAAGGCCGGCCATTCCTTCAGTTCTGGAAGTGGAAACAGAACGAGAAATTCTTCCAGGACGGTGTTGCCCGGGGTGAACTGACCGAGGATGATATTGTGTATATTCAGGCGTTTACGATTACCGGCAAACCCACCGTATTATCCATGAACTGTCCTGAGATGCCGGCACTGAACTTCAGTGCCACGGATACCGTCTCATACAGCAGGGCTGTGACCTTCGGCCGGAAGATGATGCACCGTCTGGCAGGATTCTTCATCAAGAACGTCCCCGGTTTTGAGAAGGCCTATATCAGCCGCGAAGCAAGTATGGTGGGAGTTCGGGAATCATGGCGCATCCGTGGTAAGTATTACATGACAGATAAGGAATATACCGATGCCAGGCATTTCCACGATGCAGTGGCTCGGACGGCGTATCCCATCGATATCCATGATGTGAATCTGGACCTCAGCAAAAAGCTGAAAAAGGGCGAGTATTATGAGATTCCCTATCGTGCCTTGGTGACCAACGAGATTTCCAATCTGCTTGTGGTGGGACGCTGTGCAAGTGGCAGCTTCGCCGCTCAGGCTTCCTTCCGCATCCAGCCAACTTGCATGAGTATGGGAGAAGCGGCTGGCATTGCTGCTGCGTGGGGGATTTCTCACGGAATCGAAGCTAACGCCCTGCGCTGGGAAGATATTCCTGCAGAAGAGCGTAGCTACGTGAGCGAGGGATAATAGGAGCCAGTCCTTCCACCAAATCAGAGATAGTTCGGGATGAATCGAATCAGGAGTGA
>JAGBLH010000301.1 GCA_017635515.1 Selenomonas sp. | reverse complement strand
GCCCCAAGCCGCTCTGCCTTAGCATGCCGGGCATTGATGGATTTTTCTGTCCTGTCATAGCTGGCTTTAGTAGTCTCATAACGATTGACCAGTTCATCATAGCGTTTCTGGTAGTCCGTTTGGTCTTGGGCTATGCGGGCATTTTCACTGATGCATTTCTGCACCCTATTCGATAGAACATTCATTTCATCCATAAGCCGTTGGCTTTCAGATTCAAGGTCTGACGTGTCACATATCTGCTTCTGTACCAGCCGGATATTTTCTAGCATATCCCCTTTACCAATCAAAATGATACAAAATAACGATGCACCCCCTTGGTCGGGATTTTGCCCCCCTTTTTAAGCTTACGAAAATTTTAAAACTTTATCTTGACCTGCAACCACCATACCATATTTCTGGAATTCTAAAGATAGATTTTGCTCATTTTCGACCACAATCAACATGATTGTATCCTTATAGCCTGCCTGGCTTATTTTTTCACGGTCAAAAGAAATAAGCTCCTGCCCAGCGAAAACCTCCTGCCCTTCTGTCGCATGTACATCAAAGCCTTTGCCATTCATGTTTACCGTGTCAAGTCCGATGTGAATCAATAACTGGGTACCATTAGCCAGCTGCAAACCAATCGCATGCTTACTGGCTGCTATCGAACACACTTTGCCATCTGCCGGTGCCACTACTTTTCCCTCTTGAGGAATAATTGCCAGACCGTCTCCCAGCATTTTAGCTGAGAAAACACCATCATTTACGTCTGACAAGGCTATGGATTCTCCTGTGGCATATGCTTTCAGCTCAACTGCTGCAGCATTGTCCAGCAGTACTATACCAGCAGATTTTTCGGCCTGTGCTAGTTCCTCCTCAGGTTCTACGATAAGGCTCTCATCGAATCCCATGCAGAAGGTGACAACGGCTGCCACAACAATAGCCACACCTATTGCCGCCGCCATGGCCAAAATGGTTTCCTGAAAAATCGGCAAAGCCAAAATGGTAGAGTAGCCATACACATAGGCAGTAGCCCCAAACAAACCAGCCACAATACCGCCTGCCGCTGCCCCCGCCATTACACCAAACATTGGCTTTTTCAGGCGGAAATTGACACCGTAAATTGCAGGTTCAGTTACACCAGCGACAATACAACCGAAGGCCAAACTAAAGCATTCGCCCTTGAGCGTTTTGTTTTTTGCTCTGAGTCCAACGCCTATACACGCACCGCCTTCTGCCATGTTGTGCAGGATATACGACGGACGGAAAAAGAAATCATAGCCTGGATTGGCAAATGCTTGCACCATAAAAGGCGTAACAGCGTGGTGCATACCAGTCATGACGAGCCATGGCATGCATCCTGCCAGCAGTGCAATAGCGATAGGGGCAAAATGTTCAGATGCAAATACAAAAATATGGACAATCTGTGCCCCGACCATATCGCCCAAAGGCCCAAAAATAGTTATACCAAGACTAAATGAAATCCCAATGGTCAACATTCCGACGAAAACAGATTTCAAAATTCCTGGTACAATCTTGACCAAAAATTTTTCACAGTAATAAGCGAACAGAGAAATAAGCAATGCTGGCAGCAATGTACTGCTGTAATTGACCACCGATACCGGCAGTCCGAACATGGCCACTTCCTCGCCGCTCTTAATGAGTCTCACAAAGTCAGGATAAACCAGAGTTCCTGCCACCGACATGGCATAAAGGGGAGTTGCCCCCAATTTCTTTGCTGCCCCGTAAGCCACAAATACCGGCATGAAATAGAAGGGAATATTTGCCGCCATGCTAAGAAGCTGGTAGGCCTGAGATGACTTAAAAGGCTCATAGGCCAGGGTTCCCAGCAACAAAAAGACCTTCAACATGCCTCCTGCCACCAATCCTGGAATAAGAGGCGTGACTGAGGCAGAAACAAAACCTACCACCTTGTCCACTGCAGCTCTGGCCGTAAGTTTTTCCTTCGGCCGTGCTTCCTCTGCCACGGCAGGTCCTCCGGCCTCGTTGTAAATCCTTGTAGCCTCACTATAAACAGGAATCAGATTTTTTCCTAGAATAATCTGCAGCTCATCACCGCTGAAAACTACCCCCAGAACCGGTTTGGTTTTCTCTATTTTCCCCGTATCAACTTTTGATTTGTCGCGGATGAAGAAGCGCAGGCGGGTGGAACAATGTGTTATGCTGCTTATATTCCCAGTGCCTCCGCTTAATTCCAACACAGTTTCCGCTGTCTTTTTCAGGTCCATGTCGTATTCCTCCAACTTACAACTCTTCGCCATTTGAAGCAATTACCTTGGCATACCAGTCAAAAGAGTCTTTCTTCCTGCGCTCCAGAGTGCCACTGCCATCATTTTCCCTATCAACGTAAATGAATCCGTAACGTTTTTTCATTTCCCCAGTTCCTGCGCTTACAATATCAATAGGACCCCAATAGGTATAACCCATAATGTCAACACCATCTTCAATGGCCAACTTCATGGCCTGTATGTGGCGGCGAACATAATCAATGCGGTAATCATCGTGAATTACTCCTTTTTCGTCAGGCACATCAATTTGTCCCAACCCGTTTTCAACCACAAAAAGGGGAATCTGGTAGCGGTCATAGAGTTCATTCAATGTATAGCGCAAACCTACCGGGTCAATCTGCCAGCCCCAGGGAGTTGTCTCCAGATAAGGGTTAGGCGTTCCCTGATCACCGCCAGTATCACCAAAAAAGGGCTTCCCATACTCGTGGGTGGAAGTACGGTAATAGCTGAAGCCCAAATAATCTGCCGTGTGAGCTTGCAGAATTTCTTCATCACCTGGTTCCATATGAATTTCTACCCCTTCTTTTTCCCAGAAACTCTCCAAATATTTCGGATAGTGCCCACGAATCATCACATCTCCAAAGAACAGGGAACGACGGCGCAGTTCCATTGTTTCAAAAACATCATTGGGATTACATGTAAAGGGATATACATTACTCAAGGAAAGCATACAGCCGATTTTTGTCTCAGGACAAATTTCATGGCAAAGCTTGATAGCCAGACTGTTGGCCACAAACATATGATGGGTTGCCTGATAAACAGCCTGTTGCTGATTCTCGCCTTCCTTGAAGAAAATTCCTCCTGCCGCCCCCGGCATTCTCCTCATATTGTTGATTTCGTTAAAGGTCAGCCAATATTTAACTTTTCCTCTATAACGCTTAAACACAGTCTCACAGTAACGCAGAAAAAAGCCGATTAACTTGCGGCTGCGCCAGCTACCGTACTCCTTCACTAGATGCACAGGCGTTTCATAGTGACTGAGAGTTATCAGCGGCTCCATACCCCGCTTGTGCATTTCATCGAATAAATCATCATAGTATTTCAGGCCCGCCTCATTGGGCACTGCGTCATCGCCATTTGGGAAAATTCTGCTCCAGGCTATAGATGTGCGGAAAACTTTAAAATTCATTTCCTCCATCATGGCCAGATCTTCTCTGTACCTATGATAAAAATCTATAGCCTCATGGGTGGGGTAAAACTTTCCTTCTTCAACCTGTCCGTCATAGTCATGCTTGATGCCGTGGGGAAAACAAGCCGAAATATCCAGCCCTTTGCCGTCCTCCAGATATGCGCCTTCTGCCTGATTGGCAGCAATGGCACCTCCCCAAAGAAAACCTTTCGGAAAATTGTGCCTAACCTTACTCATTATATCTTCACCCTTTCTGATTTTCATTTTGACTAAGTTCAGTCTATCATTCCAGCAATTTATTTCAATAGTTTCTGCTTGTTCTGTATTTTTTCTTCAGTATTTTCTCCATAAAGCAATAAATTCTGCAAGCTAAGTTGCAGAATTTGCTATTTGCGTTGCAAATGTGGAATTTTCACATTATTATAGAGCAAAGAGTCAGTTGCACATATATGAGGAGGGCTAACATATGCTTTCAGAATTAAGAACCGCCGACCTTACCAAGGTAGAGCAACAGGTCTGCAAATTTATACAAAACTATCCACGCCATGTCATAAATTTTTCGCTTGAAGAACTAAGCAAGCAGTGTTTTGTCTCTCAGGCTACCATCATACGTTTATGCAAAAAGATGCACTGCAAGGGATTTGCCGATTTTAAGATAAAGCTTGCCTCAGAACTAAGCTCTGTATCCTCTGTAGAACAGCCTATCCTGCAGGATTTCCCATTGGATGAAAATGCCTCCACAGATGACGTTATGAAGACCTTTTATAACCTTGCCCAGCAAGCCCTGAAATCCTCCTTTGCCAGCCTTGACCCCAAAAATGTAATAGCAGCCGCCCAGCTGCTTGCCGGAGCTGACAAAATACAGCTTTATGGACGTGGTGCCTCGCTGCTGGCAGCCGAGGATTTTCACTACAAACTGCTTCGCTTAGGCTATAACTCCAGTCTAGAATCCCTTAACGGCTTTCAAGAAGTCATAAATACTAGACAGAGCAAGAAGCTTTCCACTGTTGCCATTGTCATATCACAATACTGTAACAGCCAGCAAGTCCACTATGTTATCGATGAACTAGCCAACAGCAGAACTCCCTTTATCATCATCACTGCCAACAATGACATCTTTCCCTACGACAAGTTTGCCTCAATGGTTTTCCATCTGCAATCCAGCGAAAGCCGCCAAAAAATCGGTTCCTTTGCCTCCAGAACCGCCATACATTATCTGCTAGACTGCATATACGGACAGCTCTTTCTTCTGGACTATGCGCAGAATATGAAAAACCTGCAGGACTATGCACACCGCAAAGCTGAATGTAAATATTACTACAGGGAAAAATGAACCGATTGAGGAATTTTATTTAATCCCCGTCCCATCCCGGAACACCACCATCATGCCGCCATCCACGCCCACCGTCACATAGTCCACCATGCAGCCCCACAGCCGTTCGTCAAAGTCTGCCAGCGGCTCCTTCTGCGCTTGGAGCGTCTTGATGAATCCCGCCAGCCTCTCGCTCTTGGCTGACCGCTCGGCGATGGCCTCCGTCACCTCATCGAACCGTGCCTTGGCTTTCTCGTACCGCTCCACCAGCCCGTTGTAGCGTTTCTGATACTCCCCTTGGTCTTGGGCAATCCTCGCATTCTCGGCGATGCAGTTCTGCGTCATCTCCACCAGCACCGCCAGTTCCTGCTGCAGGCTGGCTTTCTCCTGCTCCAACTCCGAGCTGTCACAGAGTGTCTGACGGACGAGCCTGGCATTGGCGACAATCTCCTCCCGTTCCGTCACCAGCTTGTTGAATGCCGTGGCAAAGGCTGTCTTGATGTCCTCCTCCGTCACATGGGGTGTTTGGCATTTATGCCCGTCGTACTTCTTGTTGCATCGGTAGATGACCCTGCGGTACTTGTCCGTG
>JAGBLH010000029.1 GCA_017635515.1 Selenomonas sp. | reverse complement strand
ATGCAAATTAACGATTGCAACGTTGAAGAAATGGCGCGCCGCGGCTTTACGGATCTATATGATACACGGCAGAACGTCGGCGCGGGTTGTTCTATCCTTGCGGATCTATTCAGAACATACGGCGACGACGCCGTCGATAAACCCCGGAAATGCCTTCCGAGGCGGCCTGCTTCTATCTATGTTTATTTTAAAGGGGATAAAAGGGAAATCTCAGAGGTGCGCTTTCTCGCGAATATACTTACGGGCCTTGAGGGCGTATTCCAAGGGATTGGCCTTGGCAGGATCCTGCTCAGCTTCTACGATGTACCAGCCATCGAAGTCGCTCTTGTTCACATAGTCGAAGATAGGCTCGAAGTCCACATCCCCATCCCCGGGCACAGTGAACATGCCGGCGCGGACGCCGTCCAGGAAGCTCATCTTCTCATCGATGACCCGCTGGCGGATAGGCAGGCGCACATCCTTCAGATGGATGTGGCGGATACGGGGCAGGTACTTCTTCAAGATGCCCATGTAGTCTTCGCCGGAGCAGACCAGATGGCCGGTATCATAGAGGAGCCACACATAATCAGGATTGGTATTTTCCATGAGACGGTCAATCTCAGCCTCAGTCTGGACACCGGTGCCCATGTGGTGATGATAGGTCATGGTCATGCCCATGTCAGCTGCCACCTTGCCCAGCTTGTCGAGACCTTCGCAGAGGAGCTTCCACTGCTCGGCAGTATTCTCCGGCTTGCCATCAAACACAGGCACATCCAGCTTGCCCTGGACGCTGTTGCCCTGCTCGGCTACATTGCAGAACTTAGCTCCCATTTCCTTCAGGAAGGAGCAATGAGCGATGAAGTCTTTTTCCACCTGCTCATAAGGCTGGGTCAGCAGGAAGGAGCTGAACCAAGCGCTGGCAATGCTCATGCCACGCAGGTCAAGGGCTTTCTTCAGGACTGCGGTATCCTTGGGGTACTTGCCCCCCACTTCGCAGCCGGTGAAGCCAGCCAGTGCCATCTCGCTGACACACTGCTCAAAGGTGTTCTCCTTGCCGAGATCCGGCATATCATCGTTCGTCCAGGCTATGGGCGCAATCCCCAGTTTAATCTTTGCCATGCTTCATACTTCCTTTCATCTGACATCAAAGGCCATACTGATAACATTATCCGCCTTTCGAGCAAGCATTTGAAGAACTGTTGGTTGATTCATTTGTTCTTCTTGATTAACTTTATCTCTATTGTAGCATCTGCTTGAGAATTTATTCTGCGGTATTTTGGCATATTTACCTTATTTTTATGCCGATTTCCCTGCCTTTCGTCGATATTCAGCATATGATACTATAAAATCTTGCACTCTCATGTTATCACTCCCTTTTTCCGTAGGTTTTATGACAGCTTTAGTATAGACTTTTCTGCCCCATATTTCTTTATTGATACTGCTTGATGTGCCAGCATTAATTCCTATTTTTTATCAAAAATTGCCCATTCCTGCATCAAGAAAATAGCATTGGGGACAATGGCAATCAAAACAATACCTTCCTCGAACGAAACGCTCTTCATCAGCTAATCCCCGTCAGCATATAAACAGCCAGGCAAAGAAACACTACCAAAGTCTTGAGCAAGGTCAGCATGACCACATCGTAATATGATTCCCTATGGGTGAGGCCGCAAACAGCCATGAGTGTCACCAGCGCGCCGGAATGGGGGCCGGTATCGACGCACTCCGAGGCCATGGACACGATGCGGTGAAGCACTTCAGGAGCTATCCCCGTCTGCTGGGCCCAGGCCAGCCATTCCTCCCCCAGCATCCCCAAGGCGATGGTCATGCCGCCAGAAGCCGAGCCGGTAACCCCCGTCATGAGATTCGTGGTGATGATAGCTGACATCAGGGGACCATTCCCGAAGGAAATGCCCAGCAAAGCCTCCTTCACCATGCCAAAAGCCGGCAAAGATGCCACCACGCAGCCGAAGGCATAGCCCGAGGCTACATTGAGTATAGCACTGGCCGATCCCAGGGCACCTGCATTGACGGGGTGGACTATGCCGCCCCGTTCTTGCAGATGCTTGCGGCCAATAATCACCGCCGCCACGCAGCTGACAATCAGTGCT
>JAGBLH010000300.1 GCA_017635515.1 Selenomonas sp. | reverse complement strand
CTCGTCCGTCGCCGTTGCCATCTCCTCGTTCGTCATTTCCTTTTGATTGCAATCCTCGTCCCAAGGCATCTCGTAAGGCCCGGCGAACTGGCTGGTGTTAATAGGCACCTCGCATTCAAAGCCTGCCTTTGCCAAGGATTCCAATACCTGCTCCACCATCTCGGTGTCCGTGCGGTCGGCGAAAACCAGGGTGCCGTCCTTGGTAATCTCGAAGTCCCCTACCTGGTAGGAAAAGTTGGGGGCTCCCAAATACTCTTTGCTCCAGCCACCCAAAGCCTCGCTCACTGCGTTGACCATTTCCTTGCGCCTCTCACCGCTGACGTTGTACTTGACTTCCATTTTCGTGACCTCCTTTGTGTCATCATTATCTTCGGGTAGTCACATGTTCCCGTAATGCGTAGGAAATAGCAAGTGGTTTGTGTTGTATACAATCATGGCTCCTTGGAAAAGTGAGCAATGCCCATCATTACATAGTAGACGCATGGGAGCGCCACGCCGTTGCCCCACATTTTGTACTCTGCCCCATCCGTGTGGGGATCAGCCAGCCACTTGCGGATTTGGTTGTCGCTCTTTGGCTTCTTGGCCTTGCCCACTATTTTCCGATGGGTTTCAAAGACCTCACGCCAGAAGGCCATTTCCTCCTTGGTAGGGTTCTCCGTGCCAAGGTCAGCACACCACCAATCCGGGAATCCCTGCAGCCTGCAACACTCCAAGGGGGTCAGCCTGCGAACAATGTAGCCCTGCGATACAGCCCCTGGGCCTCTTGCCGTCATGGGCGGTTGCAGTTCCTCATCAATGGATGGGGCAAATTTTGCGTTGGCTCCCGCATTGAAAACATCCCTGCCGATTCCACAGCAGACCGCATTCGGGTCTTTGAAGTCCCTCGACATCAGCGTTGGAGACTTTTCCTTCTCCACCTGGGTGTAACTGCCCGTTGTCATGGCATAGGCGGTATCAGGCTGCACGATAGCTACCCCGCCCTGGTTGGCATCAGGGACATTGCCCGATGTATCTATGCAGCGAGAAATGTGGGTTTCGTGGATGTTATGGCGGGCATTCCTGGTGCCCTCCGAAGTAAGCCGTATGTCTATGGTGCTTACGACTGCGTTGAAGTTATCTTTGTCAGGCATCCGCTGCTGGCCTCCAGCATTGCTTGCGGTAATTTTTCCTGCCACCTCGCTGCCATCCCTGAACCTTGTAACCAATGGCTGATTATTCCCGCCTGTGCCGTAGGTGCTTGCTACCGTTGGAGCAACCTCCAGCGGCCCTTTGTATCTGGCATCCATGCTGTGGTTTTCATAGACCAGCGGTGGATGATGGCTCTCTGCCCGCAGGGTGTTCGTGACCCCCTCCGTCACATCCATCCGCTGCCCGCCCTGGTCGTTCAGCACCGTGATGGCAGCGGGCACTCCTCCTGCCCTGATGGTCGGTGACTTCTCCTCTTCATAGCCAATGCCACGGCTCTTTGCCGAAGGCTCTGTGCAGAATCCTCCCGTCTGCAATACTCCGTTGCGTCCGCTGGACATTCCGCAGTTAACACCGATGGTGGCTGCTTTTTCACCTGTCAAAACGCTGTTGTAACCATCAAAGCCAACAGCCCAGCCTGCCGTTCCAGGGCCAGCCTCAAGTTTTCCGGCAAAGCCTTGCCACGAGCCAAAGCACGGCGCAGAATCCCCGAACAGGCTCTCGGTGTCAAATAATACTTTTGGGGCACTGCCACCTGCAAAATCTGCGACAAGGTAGATCCTACGCCTCCGCTGTGGAACTCCCCAGCCCTGCGCGTCCATAACGCGATACGCAATGCTCCATCCATCTCCCATGAGAATGTCGGCATAAGGCCAGCCAGCCTTTTCAGGCATAGGCACCTGGGGAGCCTGCGGCTCTTTGATGCGGACGATTTCTGTGAGGACGGACTGGAAGTCGTGCCCTCCGCTACTGGAGAATGCCCCGGTGACATTCTCCCACACGATGTATCTTGGATATCTGCCATTCGTTGCCTCCCTTATTTCTTTTATTAGGCGCACCGCCTCATAGAAAAGGCAGGACTGCTTTCCATCCAGTCCTGCCCTCTTCCCGGCGATGCTCATGTCGGTGCAAGGAGAGCCGAAAGTGATGATGTCCACCGGCTCAACCTCGCTGCCGTGTATCTGGTTGATGTCTCCATAGTGCTTGACCTGGGGTAGCCGCTTGGTGGTCACCCTAATTGGGAACGGCTCAACTTCCGAAGCCCAACGAGGTTCAATGCCTGCCAGAATTCCTCCCAATTCGAAACCTCCAGAACCAGAAAACAAGCTGCCCAAGGTCAGTTTCTGCTCTGCCATAAATCAGCCTCCCTGCTTCACTGCCATGGCCTCCAGTGCCTTACCCGCAAACCACAGCGCACCATCTACCACGCAGGGCAGAAATACACGGTCGCGGAACTTGCACCAGCCGATTTCCTTTTCCGAGGATTCGCGGAGGGCGGTTGTGTATGCCTCGGCCACTTCCCTGGCAGCAGGTAGGGCTTTATCCTTCAGCCAGACAACAGTGGCCTCTTTGGCCTCCGCTTTGACGAAATCCCCCACATGATTTTTCAGTTCGTTTTTGATTAAATCCAGTTTCATAAGCCATCTGCCTCCTGTTCGAAATCCGTAATCCCACGAGCAATGGCGCGGGCAAATTCATCCTGCTTGGTGCGGAGCACTACCTCGTCATCGGGATTGTCGATGAAAGCGGTCTCCACCAACACCGCCACAGCATCGGTGTTGTTCAGCACATACAGGCTGTTGTCGGTATGGGGCACCGCCCCCTTCACGCCCCGGTCTGCCGTGCCAAGGGCATCCACAATCTGACGCTGGATGCAGCCCGCCAGCAGCTTGCCGTACTTGCTGGTATGGTAGTGCCAAGTTTCAGTGCCATGAGCCACACCGTTAAAGGCATTGCAGTGAATTGATACAAATACATCCGCATCTATATTGTTGGAGGCACTGACCACCTCATAAAGACTGTTCGACTGCAAATTGCCGGAAACAGAAACGCCGGCCTGGGTGAGATACTTCTCGACCAGGACAGCGATGTTCTTGGCAACGTCGCATTCGCGCAGGCCAGTACCGCTGTTGACGGCTCCGGGGTCAGGGCAACCACAGGGAGCATGGCCGGGGTTCAAAAATACACGCATAAGTCAGACCTCCTCCGGTTTTGGAACATCAGCGTAGGGAATTTTCTCCCCATCCCGCTCAACATACACATCAGCAAAACTGCCATCATGGGCAGCGATGTAACGCTGCACTGCAACATCCACGAATTTCGGCTCGAGCTCCACGCCATAGCAAATGCGCCCCAGCTGGTCGCAAGCAATCAGCGTTGAAGCCGAGCCAAGGAAACCATCCAGTACTAAGCCATTGGTCTGAGTACATTGCTTGACGAGATAGGCAATCAAAGGCACCGGCTTGCTGGAAGGATGGCCACAACCGTCTTCCTTGGAGTTTTTGATGCGGTCAAATTCAAACACCGTGGTTTGCTTCTGATCGCCGTACCAGGTATGCTTACCGTCCTTTCTCCACCCCCAGATGATAGGCTCATGGATGTACTTCCAATCGGTGCGGGTCAACACCAGCCGGTTCTTCTTCCACACCAGCCCCGCCCCAACTTTTAAGCCCGCATCCTCATAAGCGTCATGAAAGATGCGGGCCTTTGCCGTGGCGTAAAAAACATATATGGAGGCGTCCCTGGCCATGGTCTCATGAAAACAGCCGAAAGCTTTAGTCAGGAATTCATAGGCCTCTTTGTCGGACAGGTCATCGTTCTTGATTTTTCCGGAAGTGCTCTCCAGATTCACCATATAGGGCGGATCGGTGCAGACCAGGTTTACCTTCTCCTCCCCCAGCAAACGCTGGTAGGTTTCCGGCAAAGTAGAATCACCGCAGATAACCCGGTGCTTGCCGAGGTGCCACACATCTCCTGTCTTGGAAATACACGGCTTGATCAGTTCCTCATCCACATCGAAGCCATCCTCCTGTCCTTCTCCGTCATCATCACCAAAGAGGTCAGCCAGTTCCTTCTCGTCAAAGCCTGTCAATCCAAGGTCAAAATCCATCCCCTGCAAGGCTTCAATCTCGACACGGAGCATATCTTCATCCCAGCCAGCATCCATGGCAAAGCGGTTGTCGGCAAGGATGTACGCTTTCTTTTGAGCCTCGGTGAGGTAGTCGGCAAAGACACAGGGTACCTCGCTGATGTTCTCAGCCTTGGCAGCCGCCAGCCTGCCATGACCTGCCAGCACATTGAAGTCCCTGTCAATGATGACGGGATTCACAAAACCAAACTCCCGTAGCGATGAGCGCAGCTTGGTTATCTGCTCCGGTGAATGCGTCCTGGCGTTATTCACATAAGGCACCAGCTTGTCGATGGGGACAAGCTGCATGTCAGTTGTCATTTTCCCCAATAAGTACACCTCCAATCAATGCCCCATCCTTGTGCGGAGCAGACGCTCCATCACATCTTCCTGCGGGTTGGCTCCCCTGTAATCTTCTGAGCAGTTCTCCTTCACCACCTGGTAAATCTGATACCATAACTGATTGGCCTGCTTCATGTACTGCAGGCTGATGTTCACATAGGGCGAAACGATAGCCGCCCCGGTGGTCGGATGCTTAGCCAGGAAACCGTAGTTGGAGATGGCATCCTGGCACTGGATCCAGCGGGATACGCTCATGGCATAATGCTCGATTAGTTCCTGGCTCACCAGTTCGGCACAGCCCTTCTTGTTCAGCCAGTTCCAGGTTTCCTCATAAATCTCTACAGCGTAATTTTCCTGCCCGTTCTTCTGGGGAGCCTTCATGTACTCCTTGGGAGCGGGCATTTCCACGCCTTGCAGATTAGCCGTTGGCAGCACTGTCACCTTGGCCGCCTTGCCCTCGCTGATTTTGTCAGTGAGGGCTTTCTTCTTGCGTCCGGCACCAGCCCTGGCACCGCCGCGATTAGTCCCATCTTTGGCCATCTTCCATCCCTCCCTTCAGTCTTTGATTTCTGGATTTTTTCAAAGGTTTTTCAAACGATATCGGCATTTTTCAAGGGGCTGAGTGCCCTATGTCTATCGCCGTGAAGCCCCAACACATGGGCATTCATGGGCAATCTGGCGATCCTTGCCCTATTCCCCTGTTTGAAATCCAATTTTTACGCACGAAAGCCCACCCCGGACGGACATTGGTCTCCCTGTAGAGATTTCGACCGCCCCTCCCCCCATCAGTCAGCCCTGCTGCCACGCTTGTGGATTCGCTCGTGACAACTGACGCACAGGCTCTGCAGGTTGCTTTCGTCATTAGTGCCACCTTCTGCCAACGGCTTGATGTGATGCACCAGCTTGGCCTCGGCGAATCTCCCCTGGCTCTGGCATATCTCGCACAGTGGGTGGCTACTGATATAGCGGTTCCGAATCCTGCGCCAAGCTTCATCGTAACGCTTGTGGTTGTCATATCCACGGGCGAAGTGCTCGTAGTGCCGCTGCATCATCTTCCGATGGGCCTCGCAGTAGCCACTCTTGTGGTCGGTCAGTTTGGGGCAGCCGCTGTATCTGCACGGCCTCTTTGGTTTCATGGGCATGAGCTTCACCTCAATTCTGGGCAATAAAAAACCCCCGCAGGGATTGCTCCCGTTGGAGGTCTGTATTTCCTTACACGTTTCTAGCATAACTATATCATGTCAAGTTATGCCTTTCAAACTCTCAGATACTCTCATCTACTCTCAAACACTCTCACCTACTCTCACTTTATCTCATTTTGGAAAATTTTTTCGAGATTTTCTAAAATAGTTTTGTGAATACGAAAGACAGTGCTAAGTCCCTTATCCATTTCCACGGCAACATCCGGCCAGGATTTACAAAGCACATACCGATGCCGCAGCAGGCTCTGCCACTGGGGATTGTCGATGCCATCGATGAAGTCGCTGATTTCAAGCTTGACATCCACCAGCTTATCAATCTCCGTGTTGATTTCCTTCTCCTTGTCCACGATGCGCTCCACCCATTTGGCAAAGGGTGCTTCTTTGGGAGCGCTATGAGTAACACGCTCCTCAAGATTGCTGGTGCCAATCTTGAGGGACAGTTCTCGGAGGTGTGTCAGTTCTGCCACCTTGGCATCAATTGCCCCGTCCAGATGAAGTGCCCTCTCCAGAAATTCCTTCACCGCCATCTCAATCTGCCTCCTGTTCACGCCTGAGCCGCTCCAAAAGCCACTGCCCATCTATATTCGTCAATCTGCCAAACCACTGGGAGCGAAAGAATCTTTCTGCATCCAGCAACTGGCATTCGTAGTGGAAAATCCTGTCCAGAAGCCGTTCTTCTTTGCTCTTTTTCTCTCGCCCGACAGGCAGGTTGAGTTTTAACCGTTCTTCCTTATGCTTTTCATTCTTGACCTGTTGCCTCGCCACAGTCTCCTCTAGTTCCTTGGTGCGAGGATGCTTTGCCAGGAACTTTGCCGCTTTACGATATTCCTTCACAGCCTGCTCAATGATGCCGTTGGCCAATTTCTCATACGCATCCACTGCTCTGCCTCCCTTCAACTACGGCCCTGACTTCATCCACTGACCGTACCACCAGAGCCGTGCCGCCGGCAGCTTTTATCTTGCGGATGGTGAGTTCCTGCAGAGCGCTTGCCTTGCCACGCTCGTTCTTGACCTCAAAGCCGTAGAACTTGCCACCAATGCAGGCTATGATGTCCGGGATGCCGGCGGTGCCATACATACCGCCATGTTCCTTCCAGCAGAAGCAGTCCGGCAGGCTCTTCAGGTATCTCATTATGGCTCTAACTATTACCGATTCTCTCATGTGTTTCTCTACTCTCCTCATGTGTTCCGAAAAATCCCTTATATTTCAAGGGCTGGTACACATAGAACACGAAAATTTCTATTATCCTTAAAAAATATAAAAAATAATAATATAAGTATATATATAATATATATAGAATAAGGATGATGT
>JAGBLH010000299.1 GCA_017635515.1 Selenomonas sp. | reverse complement strand
GTTTTGCCGTTGCAGCTGGCGGTAGAAAGATTGGCCGGATTCTCCGGCTCCGTAGATGACGGTTCTCTCCCCCTCCTGGAAGAGATGATAGGGGAAGATGTAGGCCTGGCCCTCATTGGTGGCTCCCGCGCCTGCTTTCAGCAGGTGATAGTGATGGAAGTACCAGTAGGCGAAATAGCCCTGCTCTCCGTAGATGTCCTTGAAGGCTTGGCGTATTTCTGCCTCACTACCCTCCAGCAGGCCCTGGCTGTGGTAGCCTTGCTGGATGAAGGGCGGGTCAGTGTCAATGATGGCAAACTCCCGCACTTTGTCCTGTACCTCCGGTTTGTCACTGAACCACGGGATGTCACCCATATATGTGTCCAGGGCCTTTATCTTCGCTGCAATATTTTGGGCCTGCATTGCAATAAATTTGGCATCCCGCTTTTTTCTGGTTACAGAGGTGGCGGGACGGCGGTAGATGTAGAAGATGTCCGGAATCCATAGGTAGTTTCTGGCATAGAAGACGCAGCGGAAGAGGAAGATGGCATCCTGCCCCGGCACTAAGTTTTCCTCGAAGCGTATTTGGTGCTTATCCAGAAAGTCCTTGCGGAAAAGCTTGTTCCAGATGGTGCCGTAAAGCTTCCTGCTTGCCCAATATTTCACACGATAAGCCTTGTCTTCGAGTATGAGCACAGGCTTGTCCGAAGCTGGCATATCGTCGAAGATGATGGTGCGAAATACATCTGTTGTGCTGACCTGCTCCTGATTGCCTTGAGGAATCAAGCAGCCTGGGGAATGAACCACCTCTGCACTGTACTGTTCTGCCGCTCGATGCATGGTTGCCAGTGCCTCCGGCATATACAGGTCATCGCTGTCAAGGAAGGCAATGTACTTGCCCTTGGCGTGCTCAAGGCCTGTGTTTCTGGCGCCACCTGCTGTCTTGTTGCACTCATGGCGATACAGGCTGACCTTGTCATTTTCTCCATAGAGCTTGCTCACCAATTCCCAACTGCCATCCGTTGAACAGTCATCTACCACTATGATTTCGAAGTCGTGAAAAGTCTGAGCCAATACACTGTCAATAGCTTCCTGCAGATACTTCCTTGCATTGTACAGGGGCACGATTACGGATATTTCCGGCATATGACCTCTCCCTCAAACTTCTTTCAGCAGTCGATAATCTATGAATACTGTCCGCCATTTCCTGCGGTGATAAGAAAAATACACCGTGGTCAGCAGTTCCCCCACATAGCCCAGATACCTGTCTGGACGGGAGATGTTTTTCCTCTCGTAATGCTCCTGCATCCCCTGCAGCACCTTGAACATGAAGTTGCCATAGTCAAGATAAATATCTCGCTTTGCGATAACCATGTTATTGGGAAAATGAATTTGCCCCTCCAGAAAATCCTTGGAAAACTTCGCTATCTCAGAATCTTCTTGCTCAATTAGTCTCAGCATGAGCTGAAAATCCTGCTCGTCCATGGTGGTGACGGGGAGTGTGGCGAAGTATTTATGGACGTTGGGGAAGGTCAGGCGGGGGGTGGTGAGGAGGACATCTACTGTGCTTTCTGCCATAGCCTGACGGATTTCCTCTGTCAGAACGAAATGACGGCGATAGTGGCAGAGGCCCAGGTACCTTGCTCTGGGAGCCTTCTTGTATAACCAATAAGCAACAGTCAGCTCGGAATAAAAGCGGTTATATCTGGAGATATTTTCTCCCTCATCGTCATACTCTATCTTGTCATTGTGAGGTACATCATAATCTGTAGCACCTCCCATGACGGTATGCACATAGGTGGGCAGGTTCTCCTTTCTTACTATGGCATCCTTTTGAGAGGTTGCCATAGCTATATATAGCTCTTCTCCCTGCAAATAATCCCGTATATGCCCTAAATCGTCCTCACTCAAAGGCACCTGAGTCATAGGATAGAAAGTGAATTTTACCTTAGGCTGTTCCTTGCTGGCTATCTCCAGCATAGAATAATCATAGGGATTCCTTTGCACCGTCAGTTCCGGGCAGGCGGCGCTGATTTCCCTGATGCCCTGTTCCCCCAGCAGTTCCGTCATGCGATGTAGGCCGATGATTTCCTTGGGCATCCTCCCCAGTTCCCTTAGCAGGGCCAGGACTTCCTGATGATACTTTTCCTGCAAGGCCAGATGCACATCCGCTTCGCGATAGATTTTTACGGCTTCTCGTATCTCCAGACAGGGACGGCCACAGTATGACTCTCCTTGTCCATTCATGCTGGTGACAGCGAAGGCGGCAATGTCTGTCCCACGCCCCTGGCCTTCCAGATAACGGCAGTATTCCTCGGCTATGAGTCCCCGACCGTATATTATCAACTCGCTCATATGACACACCTCCTTGCAGATTTTTAGGCACGAAAATAAGCCAGGTGCTCTTTAAAACACTTGGCTTACATTTATAGCTATGGAGTTACAAAGGGAATCTACAGGCGCATTATTCTGAATTATATCAGCTAATTCGCCACTATGCCCCCCCTAGTAGACATATGTATTTTTATATTGTACACAGGAGCCAGGAATGCCATTTCTACATTATGCAAAAACATCACACACACACGCTCCCAGCAACAAGCAAAACAAATCATTTGCAAAGAATACTCCCATAGGATACCATACATTGAAATCATTTGCAAGCTTAAATAAAGGTCAAAGCATATGCATCACCATATGTTTTGACCTTCGTAACATCAATGCGTTATAATGTAAACTATCCTAAGGAGGAATCAACATGCACCAGTATTTATTCCATATAGGGAACTTTCCCATCCGCAGCTACGGACTTGTCATCTCCCTCTCCATCATCCTGGCCACGGGGGTGGGGTACTTCCTGGCCAAGATGGAAAGAAAAGGCTATGAGAAGCATATCGTGGACCTGGGCATCTACTGCGGCATAGCCGGACTCATTGGGGCGCGGCTCTGGGACGTGTTCTTCTTTGACTGGGACTACTACTCCCAGCATCTGACGGAGCTTTTCGCTGTCTGGCAGGGGGGCATGGCCATCCAGGGGGGCGTGCTGCTGGGGGTGCTCACGGGGGTCTACTACTGCAGGCAGCACCAGCTGGACACCCTGGCCCTGATGGACATTCTGGCTCCTGCCATCATCCTGGGACAGGCGCTGGGCCGCTGCGCCAACCTCCTGAACGGCGATGCCTTCGGTGCTCCCACAGGCGGCAGCTTCGGCCTGCTCTACCCCGACACCACCTTGGCCTACCGCACCTACGGCAGCCAGCCCCTCTGGCCCGCGGAGGTCTGGGAAGGGCAGCTTGACATGGTCATCTTTGCCCTGCTCCTGATGTTCCGCAGCCGACGCCACGCCAAGGGCCAGTGCTTTGCCCTCTACGTCTTTCTCTACAGCGCTGCCCGCTTCTGCCTGGAATTCTTGCGAGGCGACTACACAGACAAGGTGCTGGGGCTGTTCACCAGTGCCCAGACCACCAGCCTCGTGCTCATGTTCCTTGCCCTGCTGGCCTTCGTAGGCGCGCAGCTATATGAAAAGAGGCAGCGGAAAAGGCGCAGGCTTTCTCCCATCATTGCCGCCACCAGCAAAAAAAAGAAGGAATCTGACGTTGATTGACGAATTAGTATGAGATACGGTATAATTTTCCCTATGACTACACAAAAAAGGAGGGTTTGGTTCGTGAAACTCAATGCAAGACACCTGACGGTGGATTTGTATAACTGCAAGAACAGCCAACTTACCGACATAGAGCTCATCAAGGAAACCCTGAAGAAAAGCCTCTCCCTGTACGGAACCAGTCTCATCAGCCTCTGCTGCGAAAAGGTGGAGGAAGATCATCATGCCCTGATGGGCATTCTGGAGGAAGGCCATATCTCCCTGCAAATCTATGGCGAACTAAGATATGTGGCCATGGACATCTTCCTCTGCATGGAAAACGCCCAGCCCGAGGCCATCTCCAAGGCCATGCGCTCCTTCTTCAAGCCGGACAAGACCAAGACCACTCTCCTCAAGCGCGGGGACTTCACCTCTGCGAAGGAAATCAAGCCCAAGGTCAAGACCCATGTGGCTCCCCTGCGCAAGATCCACAACACCGGCTCCAAGGTCATCCGCATCCTGGCCCGCCGCAACAACAAATGAGCAAGCAAAGAAACCGCCCTCGGGCGGTTTTTATCTAATTCTGACTAATTCTGACCTCTAAGGAGTGTGTGCTTTGGACAATCCCGACCCTAATAGTTGGCTCAAAATCATCATCGCCCTTCTTGCCGTGCTCTTCCTCTTTGCCTTCGCCGCCTGCCTCACCCTCACCCTCAGGGGCTACCTGCCCAAGGCCAGCGATGGCGAGGATGAGGATTCCCACCTGCTGCCAAGGGCAGTCAAGTGGCTCTCGACCCTCTCCGCCCCCTGGCTTATCTTCACTGCCGGCCTGGCCAAGCTCCTGCTGCTGCTCTCTGGCCATACACCCCAGAGTCAGGAAAGCGTCACAGAAGACGAGGTCAAGGACCTTATCGAGCAGGGCACAGAGGAAGGCACCTTTGAAAAGACGGAGCAGGCCATGGTGGACAACATCTTCCACATGAGCGACCAGACCATCTATGCCCTCATGACCCCCAGGCCCCAGATGCTCTGGCTGGATCTGGCAGACCCCTTGAAGCACAATCTGCGGCTGATACGAGAGACCGCCCAGACGGTGTTCCCCGTGGGCCGGGACAGCCTGGACGACTTCTGCGGCGTGCTCTACGCCAAGGAGCTTTTGGATGCCAGCCTGGCCCGCAAGCCGCTGGACCTGGCCCAGTACATCCACAAGCCCATCTTCGTGCCCCGCTCCATGGAGACCTTCCGTGTGCTGGAAAAGATGAAGGACAGCGACATCCACGAGGCCATGGTGCTGGACGAATACGGCGGCGTGGTGGGCTTCGTGACCCTCACGGACATTCTGGAAGAAATCATCGGCGATACCATCGCCGCAGGAGTCCCAGATCTGCCCCAGCTCACCATTCGCGATGACCACTCCTGGCTGGTGGACGGCCTCTACTCCATCGATGATTTCAAGGAGCGCTTCGACATCGAAGAACTCCCCGACGAAGACCATGACCACTACCAGACCATGGGGGGCTTTTTGACCTCCTACTTCGGCTATATTCCCAAGGTAGGCGAGAAAAAGGACTGGCAGGGCTTCACCTTCGAGGTGCTGAACATGGACAGGGCCAGGGTGGACAAGATACTCATCACGGAAAAGCGGGAAACCTCCGCAGAAACATGACGGCAGAACAAAATGCGCCCCAAGGCCACATCAGGCCCTGGAGCGCATTTTTCATCTCATTTTATTACCCGGAACCGCTGCAGCCTCAGTTCCCTGTCCTGAGCCGACTGAGCGGAATCGCGGTTTTCTTTAGCCACCACATGGCTAGTGGGCACGGGACGCAAGGCTGGCTTGGCGGCAGCCTTCTTTTGCTGCTCGATGTAGAGGATCTCCAGCATATTGACCTGCCTCAGGTAGTCCTTCAGATACCCCTGCTTGCGGGCGTAGCGGATTTTCCTGGCCAGCACCAGCACGGCTTCATCCTGCAGTTCCAGCAAGCTTTCCCGGGCCAGGATTTCCCCATCTATATCTTCCTTGAGGCCCAGCTTGCCTAAGTAATCTATGAGCTCGCCCCGAAAATAGGCCAGGCGCATGCGTTCCTGCAGGCGCAGGGCGGCCCTGGTCAGTATGCCGTCCAGCCTTTCCTCAAAACTGCCATGCTTCAAGCAAAGCACCTCCATGTAGCGAGCAAGGCTCATTTCTCCCCATTTTGAAAGTCCTCACTTGCTGCCCATCACTATATATTCGCATTGGGAATCTCTTTTTCCTGCTGGCCAGAGAAAATTTTATCATACTTCCGCCGGCTTCTCTTCCTGGCGGGTAAGTCCTGCCCAGCCCTTGCTGGTAAGGCGGGTCCTCAATTCCACGATGAAGGTGGTGCCCTTGCCCAGGGCGCTTTCGATGCGGATATGGCCCTTGTGCAGGTTCACGATTTCCTGAGCGATAGCCAGCCCCAGACCATTGCCGCCCATTTCACGTGAGCGGGCCTTGTCCACCCGGTAGAAGCGGTCGAAGACCCTCTCCTGATCCTCCGGGGCAATGCCGATGCCCGTGTCGGCCACGGCAAACTTCACCCGGCCCTTTTCCGCCTTCAGCAGGGACACGGTGACGGAGCCCTCCTCCGGGGTGTACTTCACGGCATTGTCCACCAGAATAAGGATCAGCTGGCGGATCTTCTGCTCATCGGCCTGGATTTCCGTTTTCTCCAGGTTATAGGTATTGAGGGTGATATGCTTCTGGTCAGCCAGGGGTTGCATGAGGCGAGAAGTCTGCTCGATGAGGCCCGCCAAATCGAATTTCTGGGGCTTGAGTTTCAGGGCCTTGTTGTCGCTGCGGGCCACCACCAAGAGGTCGCTCACGAGCTTGGTCATCTTCTTGACCTCGTCCCTCACATCCTCAAGAACCTGCTTGAGGAAGGGAGACTGGATGCTGGGGTCATTCTGCAAAAGCTCTGCCGAAGCCATGACCACCGCCAGGGGAGTTCTCAGCTCATGGGAGGCATCTGCCGCAAACTGCCGCTGCTTCTCATAGGCGGCCTTCAGGGGCACCATAGCCCTGCCCGAGAGGATATGGCCTACCCCGGCGGCAATCAGCAGGGCCAGCACCCCCACGATAGCCAGGGCATAGGTGGACTTTTCCATGCCGTTGTACATGGCCGTGACATCCTTGCCCACATAAACCCGCTGGCCCGTGGCACCGTTCCAGGTGCCCGTGACCTCCCTGGCAGTCATCATGATCTTGCTCTTGTGACCGTTCTCCCCGGACTTGGTGAAGACAGACACCTCTCCCTCAGGCAGGTTCCAGTCCTGCATGACGTCCAGGATAAAAGGCTCTATGCGGAAGGAAGCCCTGGAGAAGTTCAATAGCCTCCCCTCCCCGTCAAAGACATAGAAGAAGAGCCTGTCATTGGTGTTCTTGTAAACCACGCTGTCATCTATCACCAGCTCCGGGTGCTGGTTGAGGTAGTTCTGGGCATCGCTGACATTTTCCGCCGTATCCAGGAGTTCCCTGGCCTGCTCGGAGGTGATGGACCACTCCATGGAACGGTGCATGACGAAGAGTATCACCGCCAGAAAAACTATCATCACCAGAGAATAAAGCATAGTAAGCCGCTGGCGGCTGCGGCCGAAAAGATTTTCGGAAATGGCCATCAGGCACCAGCCTCCAGCTTGTAGCCTACGCCGCGGACGGTCTTGATGACAGTCTGGCCATCCCCGGTGTCGATTTTCTTCCTGAGTATCTTCATATAAGAGTCAATATTGTTGGAGCTCACGTCCGACTCCAGCCCCCATATGCGGTCAAGGATAATGTCGCGGGGCACCACGATGCCGATGTTCTGGGCCAGCAGGTCAAAAATCTGGAACTCTCTGGGAGATAGCTGAATGACCTGATCCTTCTTCTTCAGCACCTTGGCGGTGCGGTTCAGGGTGAAATCCCCCACCTCCACCACGTCCTGCTGGATTTTCTGGGTGCTGCGGCGGCCCAGAGCCCTGAGGCGCGCCAAGAGCTCGGCGAATTCAAAGGGCTTCACCAGATAGTCATCCGCCCCTGCATCAAGGCCCGTGACCCTGTCCTCCACTGAATCCCTGGCCGTGAGCATGAGAATGGCCCGCTCGTAGCCGTCTTTTCTCAGACGGGCGCAAGCATCCACGCCATTCTCCCCTGGCATCATCCAGTCCAGCACTAAAATATCATAGTCGGCGTACATGGCGTACTCGTAAATGTCGCTGCCGTTGGTGACCCACTCCACCTGAATGTTGTTCTGCTCCAGCATGTATTGTATCAGCTTGCCCAAGCGCTTGTCATCTTCTGCCAAAAGAACCCGCATATCTCATCCGCCTCCTGGATTTTTTCAATCTTTCTGGAATCCCACTATCATTATAGACCTCCGACCTTGAAATTATAATGAAAAAGAGCACCTTGCGGTGCTCTTGGGGTCAAAAGCAAGCGAAGCCTTGCTCTCGAATTTTGATGTGCTTATCAGTTGCGTCCCAGCTGGTCGCGCTTGATGACGTCATGGGCGCCACCCTCCACAATGGAGGTAGCGGATACCAGGGTCAGGCGGGCTTTCTCGCGGAACTCGGGCAGGTTGAGGGAGCCGCAGTTGCACATGGTGGAACGAATCTTGGCGGTAGTGGTCATCACGTTGTCCTTCAGGGTACCTGCATAGGGAACGTAAGAATCCACGCCCTCCTCGAAGGAGAGCTTCTTGGCGCCGCCCAGATCGTAGCGCTGCCAGTTGCGGGCGCGGTTGGAGCCTTCGCCCCAATACTCCTTGTAGTAGTTGCCATTGAGCTTGATCTTGGCCGTGGGGCTCTCGTCAAAGCGGGAGAAATAGCGGCCCAGCATCAGGAAGTCAGCCCCCATGGCCAGAGCCAAAGTCATGTGGTAGTCGTGGACAATGCCACCATCAGAGCAGACAGGGACATAAATGCCCGTCTCCTCATAGTATTCGTCACGTGCCTTGCAGACATCGATGAGAGCTGTAGCCTGGCCGCGACCAATGCCCTTGGTCTCGCGGGTAATGCAGATGGAGCCGCCGCCGATGCCTACCTTGATGAAGTCGGCCCCGGCCTCAGCCAGGAAGCGGAAGCCATCGGCATCCACCACATTGCCTGCGCCCACCTTCACATCCTCACCGAAATTCTCGTGGATGTATTTCAGGGTGATGCGCTGCCACTCGGAGAACCCCTCGGAGAAATCGATGCAGAGCACATCAGCACCAGCCTTCAAGAGGGCCGGCACGCGCTCGGCATAGTCGCGGGTGTTGATGCCCGCGCCCACGATGTAACGCTTGTCCTTGTCCAGTAGCTCCAGTTTGTTCTCCTTGCTGTCTGTATAGTCCTTGCGGAAGACCATGTAGCGCAGGCGCTGCTCTTTATCCACCAGGGGCAGCATATTGAGCTTGTGCTCCCAGATGAGGTCGTTGGCCTGGGAAAGAGTGGTGGTGTCGGCATCGGCGCAAATCAGCTTCTCAAAGGGGGTCATGAAGGTACCGGCCTGAGTGTCGAGGCTCATGCGGCTGATGCGGTAGTCACGGCTGGTGACAATACCCAGGAGCTTGCCGCTGGAAGTGCCGTCCTCGGTGACGGCCATGGTGGAGTGGCGGGTCTTTTCAAGGAGTGCCAGGATCTCGCCCAGGGTGGTGGTGGTCTTGATGTTGGAGTCGGAGCTTACGAAACCGGACTTGTAGCTCTTGACCCTTGCCACCATGTCTGCTTCCTCCTCAATGGTCTGAGAGCCATAGATGAAGGAAACGCCGCCCTCCTTGGCCAGGGCAATGGCCATGGTGTCGTTGGACACGGACTGCATGATGGCGGAGGTCATGGGGATATTCATGGAGAGCTGGGGCTCCTCCCCCTTCCTGAACTTCACCAGCGGCGTGCGGAGGGACACATTTGCCGGGATGCACTGCTCAGACGAATAGCCCGGTACCAGAAGATACTCCCCGAACGTATGTGATGGTTCCTTGAAATAGAATGCCAACGTAACCCCTTCTTTCTGTAGAGTGTAAAAATATATTTTCAAAATCTTAACATAGGTGCTATCCCCTGTCAATGATTGAGGGCAAATTTTCCAGCCGCCCCATAAGAAAACCGGCAAGCCTTGCGGGTGCGTCCACCTGACTGGCTGCCGGTTTATCCAGGATGCTATTTTCCGTTCTCATGTCTGCCTTGGGATCGCTTTACGGGCCCATCGGACGTCCCCCTCCTTTGCGCTCCAGTCTACCAACCCACGGCAAGAGCTCCGCTTCCCTTCGGCTAGCATTACCATTCCCGGGAGGCTACACTCCCCTTTTGTAATATCTTAGCAGATGGAGAGGTCATTGTCAATAATCTTTAGACTCTTTTGTATACGAAGACCTAAAATGCTATAGCATAAGAAAAAGGCCCTGCAGAACTCTGCAGAACCTTGACTATTCACAATGGTCGGAGCGGCGGGATTTGAACCCACGGCCTCTTCCACCCCAAGGAAGCGCGCTACCAAACTGCGCTACGCCCCGACGACATGAATTATTATAGCAGTGTCCCCCACCAGTGTCAACAGGTAAATTTATTTTTTCTGCACTTTTTTTGAAATAATTTCTGTTGCCACAGAAAAAGCCCTCCTGCGAAGGCATCAGCCCTACTGTGCAGGAAGGCATTTCATGTTTCGCTTCAGTTGTTCTGGTCTACAGCAATATCCAGCTCCACTATGTGGCCGCCTAGATCCATCTCCACCGTAAGGTACTGGGCATCGCTGATCTTCACCTGAAAATTTTTGCCAATGGACAGAGAAGGCGTGGAAATATCCACCTCAAAGCCCATGCCCGTGAGGTTAGTGGCTGCATTGGCCGTGAGCATATTGCTCATCTCAGAGATGGCACTCTGAGCCATGGCATCGAACTCTGCCACAGGCATGCCCATCATCATGGTGGAGGCGATGTACTTGGCCGTCTCCTCTTCCATGTTGTATACTACATTGCCGCGAATCTGCTTGGTAAAGCCCACCACCACGGATACTCCCAGGCCCACGGCATTCTGGTCCCTGACGTAGAGCTTGGCCCTTTTGGGCTCAGGGAAGCCAATCTGGGGCATGACGGTGGTAAATGCGTCAACGAAAGGATTCACTAATTTTGCGTCCATACTATCATTCTCCTTCCGCAAAGCCAATATTCATCTTGATATCGCCAATACGGGTCTTGGCAACCACACGGAAGGTTGTGAGCTTCGGACTGGCTATGCGGATATCCACGCCGCAGATAGTTCCCGGCGGGGTGATGCGCATTTCCTTGTCCTTGAACACATCGTTGATATTGGAAACACCTCTGCCCACAATGATATTGGCCGCTTCCTCTACGGATTCGCTGGCCTCATCATCACCAATGCTTTCCGCTCCTTCTTCTTCCAGCATGACCATGGCAAACTTGCGCATGGTCTCTGCCTCCATGTAAACAATAGCCCTGCCGCTGGGATAGCCTGTGAGGCCGATGATGACAGCCACCCCGGAGACCTCCAGGAAGCGGCGCTCATCAAGTTCCAGTTCCACCTCGCTGTGCACTCCTATGAGGCTGAAGAGCCCCTGCTGCAAGGCCCGCATGAAGGGCTTGGCGTAGGACTCGCGCAGCACTGCCACCTTCCCTGCCTTGTTCTGGCAGAGAATCATCAGGGTATCCAACAGCTCATTGGGGCTTACTGGCTTTTGCAGGAAGGCGCTGATGCCCACCTCGCGTCCCTTGGCCACCAGGCTGGCATCTTTCATGGCACTGATCATGACGATCTTGGCCTCGGGGTCTATGGCGTGGATGCGCTTGGAGCACTCGATGCCGTCTGCGTCCGGCAAGTTCATGTCCATGGTCACTACCGCAGGACTGAACTCGCTGTACATCTTGACAGCTTCCGCGGCGTCCCTGGCCATCGCTACTACCTCAAAGTTCGTCCTGGCCAGAGTCCTTTCCAGCATAGCCCGGCTGACCTTGGAATCATCGACGACCATTACTTTGACTTTCTCCACAAAGGCTCACCTACTTCTCTATGAATCTGCATCTGCTTCAATCCATTAGTCACTCTTAGCAATATTTTTAGATACATTTCGCTATAAGGGGCAAAAATCCCTGCCTGCTGAAATAAAATTTATCCAATCTTCCGCCACAAAGCAAAAAAATTCCCCGCCAAGCCTATTTATGCTTGGCGGGGAATCTGATATTCACTTTAGTTCAGTACCTCAGGCGGTAGTAGTTTCCGTCTCCCCATCAGTCTCAGCCGGCTTCGGGTCGTTGTCTACGACCTTGAGGCCGCGGTAGCGGCTCATGCCGGTACCGGCAGGGATGAGCTTGCCGATGATGACGTTCTCCTTGAGGCCGATGAGCGGGTCTACCTTGCCCTTGATGGCAGCGTCCGTGAGCACACGGGTGGTCTCCTGGAAGGAGGCTGCCGACAGGAAGGAATCCGTGGCCAGGGAGGCCTTGGTGATACCCAAGAGGATAGGCTTGGCCACAGCGGGCTCGCCGCCTTCCTCGATGGCCTTGGTGTTGGCCGTCTCGAAGGAGTTGATGTCGATGTACTCACCGGG
The DNA here is from genome assembly GCA_017635515.1 of Selenomonas sp. Taxonomy (GTDB): domain Bacteria; phylum Bacillota; class Negativicutes; order Selenomonadales; family Selenomonadaceae; genus Selenomonas_B. The sequence goes on along the minus strand of JAGBLH010000299.1, from coordinate 7 downwards.
CAGGAAG
>JAGBLH010000298.1 GCA_017635515.1 Selenomonas sp. | reverse complement strand
TTTCAGTATACTAAGAGGTGAAGCCATTGCGTTTCCTTCTTTCTGTGTTCGTTGTGCAAAACAACAGTTTAAAGGAAACGGGATGGCTTTTTCAAGTCTATACAGTCATCTGCTCATCTACCCAGGGTGCAGATGACTCTAAAAAGTTCACTGCGGCTGCCATCAGTACCAATTTTTACTCCCGTATTGGTGTAACTGAGTGTCTGCGCTTCTTCGAAGGTACCTTTGACATCTTTCTTCCACCACTCATTAAAAGTCGAAGACATTTCAAGTCCTACCATTTCTTGCAGCTGAGTTAGTAAATCTACACCATCATTGCCATCATTACCACCATCACCGGCCTTGGCCCAAGCCCTGGCAACTACCTTGATATTCCAACCATCAGGCAGGAGACTGTCTGGAAGAAAAAGCCGGGCAAAGACCATCTTTACCTCATCAGTCAGTTCTACCATGTAATAGTAAGTATTATTCTGCTGTTCTTCATCTTCCTCATTTTGTGGATCAGTAAATAGCTTTGTATTGGCATTGCTTGCGCCAGCTCTCCCGATATCCTTGACGAGAGTCACATTTGATGCACTTACTGCCCTGCTCTTGATGACAGCAACATCCGCGGGAGTTGTTTTATTGGCAGGAGCATCATCTATCAGACGCGCCTTGCTGCTTTGCGATGCAGCCACCACCCCTGCCAGGGCTGCCGCATCTGCTGCATTCTGAAGGTCAGATTTATACAGATAAGCCCGTCCGAAATCTATGGCCATGCCCCCAAAGAAAACCAGCATAGGCAACAGGAGGGCCACAAAGACCAGGACGGCCCCCTTCTGTGAACTGTTTCCCAGTCTTCTCATTACTCACACCTCCCTCATTTGCTTACAACAACATCAGTCAACCCCTCACAATTTGTACGCTTCCATGCTCCAGAATTTCCGTTTTCTTGATAGCTCCTGCTCATACTTAACTTAACAGATGTTACATCCCCACCACTATCAAAAGTAAAAGCAGCCCACAATGTAGCTGACTGTTCTCCCTTTGTTAAATGTGCTTGCGGTCTGGGGTTTATAGCATCATTCGAGTAAAAGAAGCGATTTGATACCGTTTGCGCATTATTCGTGTAATTATTTCTGTTGATATCAAAATTCCCCTGCATCCACTGTATAGCTTGCTGATTACTAAGATATCCCGTACCATTGTAGCGAAGCTTGACTTGCAAGTCTTCACCATTATCACCTGCATTTTCAATGCAGTAGTCAAACAAGGCTACACCAGGCTTACCACTGCCATCTGTGCCTGTCCAGCGAGACTCATTAGTTCCAGGAAACAGATTCGCAATATCACTTTTGTTCAATGTCAGCAGAAACTCTCCCAAAGCAGTCATGGTAGCCTTGTCAATAGCAATACGCTCTTCATTATCCACCAATTGCAGTTCAGACGTAGACATAGTGGCATAAGCAGAAACATCTACAGGGTTTGTAGAGGAAGTCTTCATCCCTACATATTTTGCCATATTCTGATAGGGAACTCCCATACTTTCTTTGAAGCTATCCCAATTTACCCCCACCACCACTGCCACTGCAAAGCACATAAGGAGAGCCATCTCCACCATGCCCTGCCCCCGCTGATGATTCAACAGATGTTGGAGTTTACGTATAGACAACATTGCCTGCACCCCCTCACTTGCCCAAGGATTTCACCAATGATAAAATCGCCGGCATAATCACCATGACGAAAATCGAAGGAAAAATGAAGACAATCATGGGGAAAATAATCTTGATAGGAGCTTTCAGAGCCGCCGCCTTCACAGCCTGACGATGCCTGTCCCTCATATTCTCTGCCTGCACCTGCAAAGTCTTGGACATACTGGTGCCCAGATGCTCCGCCTGTATTACAGAGGAAGTAAAAAGATACATCTCCTCCACATCACATCTCTTGGCCAGCTGGGTCAGAGCTCTCCGCTTGGTCATGCCCAGGCTGGTATCCCTCAGCACCCTGCGGAATTCATCTGTCAACGGCCCCTTCATGCGGCTGACGATTTTTGCCACGGCACCATCAAAGGAAAGACCAGCCTGCACGCTGACACAGAGGAAATCCAGAAAATCCGGCAGTTGTCTCTTTATAGCAGCCTGCCGACGTCCGATGGCAGACTGTAAAAGCATAAAGGGCAGGACTGCCCCCGCAACCATTCCCAAAACCACAAAGGTTATCTTCTGAATCAGCGCAAGACTGGTAAGGATGTATACTACCAGAAAAGCTAACATTCCCCCAAGCAACACGGAAAGCACCCAACCTGCCGCCAAATGATTGACCGTCCATCTCTCCTGCCCCCCCAGGCGAAAGAGCATCATTTCCATCATGTTCTTTAGCTCCCGGGGAGCAAACTGATTAAGATTATCTTCTATGGTTTTCAGAAAGGGCAGTATGACACGCTCGCTGAAGGGCATTTCTGCCAGACTGCGGACTGGAGATTTGTCTTCCGCTTCTTCTGCACCCTTTTGCTTTTGGCGTTTAAGAAGTTTGCGCTCCTGCTCTGCTTCCGCAATCATCTTGGACATACGGTGCTGAATCCGCACTTGGGACATGTGCCCGGAACAGAATATCAAAAGTAACATCAGCATGAAAAGCGCTGTAACTACTAAGGCCGTCAAGAATACCATGGTCAATGTCCTCCGGCAAACAGATTTCTGGGAAGTGTCACGCCATTCATGCGGAATTTATCCATGAAAGCTGGCTGCATCCCTGTGGATTCGAAATGCCCCACTGACTTCCCGCTTTCGTCAATGTAATCCTGCACATAGTGGAAAAGTTCCTGCAGGATGATGGTATCCCCTTCCATGCCCTGCACTTCCGTAATGTGGGTGATTTTGCGCGTACCATCCTTGATGCGGGACTGCTGCAGGATAAGATCTATAGCAGAGGAAATCTGGGTACGCACAGCCCGCACAGGCAGTTCCATACCTGCCATCAGGGTCATAGTCTCCAAACGTGACAACACATCGCGGGGACTGTTGGCGTGAGCCGTGGTAAGTGAGCCATCGTGGCCCGTATTCATGGCTTGAAGCATATCCAGAGCTTCGCCGGAGCGAACCTCACCTACGATGATGCGGTCAGGACGCATACGCAAGGCATTGCGTACCAGGTCACGGATGGTAATGGCACCTGTACCCTCGATATTGGCAGGTCGGGATTCCAAAGTCACTACATGGCGCTGCTGCAACCTTAGCTCGGCTGCATCCTCGATGGTCACGATACGGTCAGTGGCAGGGATAAAGGAAGACAGCACATTCAGCGTGGTTGTCTTGCCGGAGCCTGTACCTCCGGACACCAGAATGTTCAGTCGCGCCCTGACACAGGCCTCCAAAAAGTCTGCCATATCCTCACTCAGAGTGCCATAGTTCATCAGGTCTTCCACCGATAATGCCTTCTGTGAGAACTTGCGGATGGTCACCGCTGGTCCCACCAAGGACAGAGGAGGAATGATGATATTCACGCGGGAGCCATCAGCCAGACGGGCATCCACCAGAGGGGACGACTCATCCACTCGCCTGCCCAAAGGTGCCAAGATGCGCTCGATAATATTCATCAAGTGAGCTTCATCATAAAAACGCGACTCCGTAAGGAGCAGCTTGCCTGCCCGCTCCACGAAGATATCCCGGGGACCATTGACCATGATTTCAGTGATGGTGTTATCCTTTAGCAGTGGTTCCAGAGGGCCAAGACCCAGGATTTCGTCAGAAATATCCTCTATCAACGCCAGCCTGTCTGCCCGGGACAGGGCGTAGGAATGATTGGACATCTCCCTGTCAAAATAAGTGGAAATCAGATTCTGAATCTGCTCCTTGGCCACTGAGCCTTGCAATAGCAGCTGATGCTCTGCCACCGTCATTTCATCCACGATGCGACGATGAACCGCCAGTCTCAGTTCCTGAATCTGGTCTACCTCCACAGCAGCATTGCGCCTGGCTGCGAAGGCAGAAGCCATCTGCGGACGTGCCTGATGACTAGTATCAGTCAGATGAGGATATGCCTGCTTTTCCAACTCTCTGCCTGCAGGAGCTTGCTCCCTGGCAGGCGGTCTCCCAACTTCTCCCAGAGGATTCTCCCGTTTCCCCACTTCCTCTATGGCATTTTCTTTCGTCTTTCCCAAGCGCTTTAAGAGTGACATCTTCCCACCGCCTCATCTACATACCGTCGCAAGCCTCATCATATTATGGCTGATTCTGTTACGGCCCATTTTCCACAGGCATAGTGCATTGCACAGCCTTAAGTGTCGCAGGCAGGACACTTATGTTTGTATTATTCAGAACAAATTCCGCCTTCACCGTCACAAAATCTGCGCTGTTGATATCTGTCACAGTTTCAGATCCATCCTGATTGCGCACAAAAGGACGCACGGAAAAAGTGGCTTTATACAGCTTTGTCAGAGGGTCAGCATATCTCTCCACTATAGTGGCATTGTTATTGCTAAGCCCTGACACAATGGCGCTGCGATTTGCACTATCCTTCACTGAAATATCCCTGGCAGCCTCCCGCACCGCTGTACTATATTGCAGATAATCCGCATAGGCCAAACCGCCATACAACACGCCTAATATTATCAGGAGGAATATCGGCAATACCAGAGCAAATTCCACCACTGACTGCCCTTTTTGTCCTTTCATTACCGTCACCTCCTGTAAGATTAACAAAACGAAATAGGTAAGAAAGAGCCTCCCGAAAACAGGAAGCTCTTTCCTCAGATACAAATTGAACAAAACCCTTTTACGAATTAGCCACCTGCCTGGGCCTCGGTGTTCAGCTGCGTCTGTGTTTTATTGAAAATATTACTTACAGCATTTCTTATTCCACCATTATTCCCCAACACTACAGCAACAGCCACAACAAAGGCCAGAATCAGGGCATACTCCACAATGCCCTGCCCAATCTGAGACTTCCTGAAAAAATTGTTGATACGCTGTAACATGACATCCACTCCCCTCTCAAATATTAAATTCTAAACAGTAAATATTATACATCTACATGGACAATCCGCTGGATTACCACATAGCCGATAATCTCAAGGAAGAACGACACCAACAGAGCCATACGTCCTAGCGGTTCTGTTATAAGCAACATCAGACTTTCCCTATTGAACAGGTACATAATAAAGGCCAAACCAAAAGGCATCAATATCAGCACCCAGGCCGAAAGCCTGCCCTGTGCTGTCAGAGCGTAAATCTCGCGCTTCATGCGGATGCGCTCATGGATGGTATCGCTGATGGTATCGAGAATCTGGGCCAGATTGCCGCCTACCTCTCTCTGAATCAGCACCGCTGTCACCACCAGGTCAAAATCAGCACTGCCCACCCGGTTGTTCATGCCTTCCAAGGCTGATTCCAGGGGCACGCTCATGGTGACTTCTCGGGTAACCTGTGCGAATTCATCACTGATGGGAGGCTCCATTTCCCTGGCCACCACCTCCATAGCCTGCTGGAAGCTGTAGCCCGCCCTAAGGGCGTTGGCCACGGTGATAAGGCAATCGCCCAACTGCTCTGTAAAAGCAGTGCGGCGGCGGCTGATTCTTATGGACACCATGCCCCAGATAAGGCCTGCCGTCATGATGCCGATGAGAAATGCGTTACTGACATCAAGTGTCAGCATCCAAGTAACCAGAGCAGCTGCACCTGCAGTGCCAAAGAGGAAAATCATGAACTCTCCTCCCAGCAGCGGGATGCCTGCCTGACGCATCTTCAGGTCGAGCGCCTGTATGGGACGAAACTCTGCCAAGGGAGTCGCCACTCTGTTCAGCCAGTACCTGAGCCTGTCTCTAAGAGGGGTCTGCTCATCAACTGTTACCCCGGCTTCCACGATATTATAGCGGCGCAGACGGTAGAAGATGTTCATGCGCCTTTGCTGCCGTATATATATGACGAGCAACGTCATCAGCAAAAACGCCAGCATCGCTGCCATCAAAGCTACAATAGCAACAACCACATTCTCACCTCCTGCCCACGACAATGTCATTGGCCAGGCTCGCGACGGTACTCACATAAGGCATGTCTTCCGGCAAATCCTTCATCAGTCGTCCGCTGCCTGCGATAGAGGTAAGTCTTTTCTCTTCTGGTAATATTTTCGTCACATGCCGGCCAAATTCCTCCTCAATTTTCCTTTTTTGCTCAGAAGTGCAGTTTTTCACTCCGGCAAACAGAGGATAGATTCTCTTGCCATAGGCCTCCCAGGTATGGAACATCTTCATGGTACGCTTCATATGACGGACTTCCTGGCCGCTGCTGATCATGGACACCAGAATATCCGTATCTGCAAACTCCGCCAGGGCCAGCGAAATGGGATTGAAGCCAGAGGGAAGATCCAGCAGTACATAGCGGAAAAGGCACCCCGCCATGCGCACCACATCTATCAGCTGATTGGCTTCTACCAATTCTGCGTGCTCAGGCCTGGTGGGTCCCCCCATGATCCAAATGCCATTTCCTACGGGCTGGAAGTAGGGCTCCAGCGCGGCAGGAGTCAGCAGCCGTATATCATGGGACGCTTCCACCACATTATGCTGAGGCACTGCATCGAAGAAAATAGCCACATCTCCGAACTGCAAATCCACATCTATGATGGCCACTGCCTCCCCGCTCTTTTTAGCCAGCTCAATGGCCATCACCGAAGCGAGGGTAGTCCGGCCTGAATGTCCCTTGGGACTGAAGAACGCCATGGTGCGGGTGGGACGCTTCTGCCCCCGCCGTGTATATAGTCTTATGGCTTCCAGGATATCCCTGGCACGGAAGGGCTTCTGTACGCACCCCAGGGCACCTGCCTGTATTACTCTCTCAGCCCTGTCTGCCTTCCACGCCTCCATAGTTCCCAGAAAATCTGCATTAGGGAACAGGCTGATGAAATTCGGCAACATACTCAGAGCCTCATTGTCATCCACATCAATGATGAAGAGGTTTGGCAGGAATATGCTGCTCTGTCCCAAAGCCTGGCTGGCAGAGTGATAAGTCGATGCCAGGTCAAAAGTGCTGTCTGCCTTCAGGGCACCTGCCAAATGAGAAAGCATGCTTGATTCATGCTCAACCAGCACTGTACGATATTTCATAGCACCTCACCCCCCTCACTTGCTGCCGTGAGCCGCAAAGCCGCCCAAACCCAGCAGCCAAGACAAGCCACGGGACTTCTTGCCCTCCTGGGCAGAAGCTGGCTGATTCTTGCTCTGAGCCTGCGCAGAATCATCACGGTTGGTATAACGGCCCACCAACTGCCAGTAGCTCTGGGTGAGGGGAGACAAGGGAGCAGCGAACATCAGAGGCCTGCCCATGCGGATGGACTGAGTCACAGCCGCCGTGTCACTGGGGAGCCTGTGATAGAATTTCGCTCCCAGGAGACGCTCAACATCCCTTGAGCTGATGTATTTCTCCTCATCTGCCTTGTTTTCCACCAGGCGAATCTTTCGTTCCTCATACTCGAAACGCAGGAGAGTATCATAGCCCACCTTGTAGTTTTTCACCGCTGGCAGGAAATCCACCACGCCCACAAAATTGATGACGGTGCTCATGTCCAGCATCACGAGGTTCAAGGTACTGAAGACCGACGTCATATCCAGCACGATGAAATTGAAGCTGCCCATGCGGCGGATGATTTCTGCCACTATGTCTACATTCACCATGTAGGCATCGTTTATCTCTCTGGGAGGGGGCAGCACCGAAAAGGAAACGCCGCCACAGCTGTATTCCGTCAGGTAATCCTCCACCCGAAAGGAAGCTGCATTCCGCTCCAAAGCCCTTTGGGCATCTGCCAAGGTCGTATCGCTGACCATGTCAAGATAGCCCATCACATCACCAAATTGCAGATCAAGGTCCACCAGGCAGGTCTGGTATCCTTCTTTGGCCAGACCTGCCGCCAGATTGATAGCTGTTATGGTTTTGCCGCTGCCGGCAGAGGTACTGAAGACAGCAATGACTATACTTCTATGTCCTTCCAAATCAGTACCCCTCCTTTTTATTCATTGTCGCTTGCCTGTCTGGCTTTTGGCAAAACAGCCCTGTTCAGGTACTTGCCAAGCGTAGATTGACTCTCCGCTGCTGCAGGAGCCGCCACTTCCTCATCTGCAGCCAAGGCCTTTTCCTCCTTGGGGTCTTCCAAAGGCGCATCCAGGTCTACAGTCTTCTTGGCAGCCTCTTCACGGCGTCCCTGATTGTAGTATTTCTCCATATCAGGAGTCATCTTGGCCTGATTAGTCTCATACTCGCTTACCAGATGCGGCGTCACCAGAATAATAAGCTCCTGATTGTCCCTCGTGCTGGTCGTGTACTTGAAGAATTCGCCAATCACGGGAATATCTCCCAAGAAGGGGAATTTCCGCACGGTCTTGTAATCCCTGGAATCCATCAGGCCGCCAATGACCATGGTGGAGTCAGAAGCTACCGTAACCACCGCATCTGCCCGCCTGCGGTCCAGGATGGGCTGGCCATCTACAGATTCTCCGCTGGGCATGCTCACTTCCGTATGCACAGAGGTGACAATGCGGTTCTCCGCATCCACTATCGGCTTGAACTGCAGGATAATGCCGTAGTCCTTGAACTCCGTATGGGGAGTGCCGTTGCTATCCCTGGTGGTGTAGGGAATCTCGCCGCCCACCTGTATGACTGCCGCCTCACCGCTCATAGTAGTGATGCTGGGACGGGAGAGAATCTTGGCCCTGTTCTGGGTAACAAGGGCGCTGATGCCCATATTGATGCCGGAGCGCCTGTCTGTCAGCCACTTCCAGGGATTATGGGCAAAGGTCGTATCACCGGAGCCATAGGACTCACCCACATAGAAAACCCCCGGCGAGGTGAACAAATCTGAACCCGTGCTAGAACCGTAGACAATGCCTAAATTCTTGCTATCGGTAGGATTGATGGCTATGACCTGAGCCTCAAGGCGAATCTGGGAAGGATGGGTCATGTGCAGAAGGTCAATGACCGAGCCGTCATCAGACAACTCACTGCCGCCTATAGTGCGGTTGGCCTCCTTGTTCAGAGAGCTCTGGGTAGCAAGGCTCATGTTGGCATTGCTGCCTACGCTGAGCCCCCCTTTGTCCCCATTCTTGGCAAAGAGCTGTGCTGTGCGCACAGCGTAATTTCTCTCATACTGGTTCTCCACGGTACCTGTGAGCATGATCTTGCCATCCACCATCTTCACATGGACATCAGGCAGATTGATGACACGCTCTATGACCTTGGCCTGCCCTGCATCCTCCGGGGAAACGCCCACCACATATTCATAGCGGCTGCCCGAAGATGTCCAGACAAACAAGGAAGTCGTTCCCGCCTTGTGAGCTACCAGCAAGAATTCATTGTCCGAAGACGGCACTTCTATGACTGTAGCTATCTCAGGATCACCCACGGCAATCTGCGTAATGCTGTCCGGCATGGCTATGCAACGCGAGCTATGCATATCAACAGACAGCAGCTCCGCAGCAGACACAGGCGAAGCCGTCCAAAAGCAGCACCCGGCTGCCAGCAATCCCAAACTTTTGATTATTCCCTTCTTCACGGCAGACACCCTCACTTCCCAACTACTTTATCGCCCTGGATAATCCTTATCCTGGAAGGCGCCGCTGATGCCTCAGCCGGCTGAGGCGATGCTGCAGGGGGCTGATAGGCCGGTGCTGGTGCCACAGGTGCCGGCGCCGATACCGGGACTGTAGCTTCTACTTGAGAGGCTTTCAAGGTATATTCTCCAAAACCTGCATAAATATCCTTGGACTGGAAAGGACGAAGTGCCAGATGAATCTCCCCTACCGCAGCAGCAGATACCAGCTCCAGCATATTTTCCGGAGTAAGGGCCAGCGTTGCTATAGCTGGCTTGGAAGTCGCTTTCTTAGCCCCTTCTCCTTGAGCATCTTCCTTGGCACCTGCACTCTGGTTTACAGCCAAAAGCAGTATATTCTGAAGCAGGAAGCGGCTGGAAGCTCCTGCCTTTCCCTTTTCTACCAGGATCACATCCACATAATCCCCAGGCTTGGCAAAACCTGCTACACCTGTAATATCATTGATTCCCACAGAAACTACCCGGCAGTTCTCGGGAATGGTGCCGGTGAAGCCTGTCGCGCTCTTATCAGAAAAAACCTTGGCGACGGTGATGACATCACCTGCGTAGATGGTGGAAGCAGCAGGCTGACCCACCACATCTCTCATGACCATAACAGAACCCTTGGGCACAGCTGTAGCAGGCAGTTCCTTCACCTCCAGCATGTCCTCCCGAAGTACGGTATTGGGAGCTATGTCATCCCGGGCAACTACCACCGAGCGTGTGACGACCTGCGAGACAGGTGCCGTTACCGTCATCTCTTTTTTCTCTGTGAGCCCTGTCAAAGCAAAATACACCACCACAAACATCAACAAAGCAGTGGCTCCAGCCAGCAGCATCAGCTGCCTGGGGCGAAGATCATTTAACACATCCAGCAACTTGGAAAACATGGGCATCCCCTCGATTTTCATTTGTTTTTCAGTTATACCTAACTAAATTATAGCACCTTGAGCGGATTTGTCAAAACGGTAAACATATAAAACATTCCGTCTTTACTCAAACTATATCATTTATGTGCTTAAATTTCAATATTTCAGTCCTTTACCGATGAATATTTTTTTATAAAGTTAATTTTTTCCTTTTTTCGTTCATTTTTCCTTAATCTTTGTGTACTTATTGCGAAAATTTTGATATAATATTCACCGACAGAGAATTAAAAAAATTCTCGAGCAGCCCTTTTATTTCATTAATTTTTTGAGAGGTGCACAAGGATGAGCAGCAGAAGCATAAGAACAAAGTTATTCCTGCTCCTAGCCCTTATGGGAGCGATTCCCTTCCTGGCAGCCATCATTTTCATAGGCTACAGGAACGTCATTCACATGGACACGCATGCCAAGGAAGAATCTTGGACCAAGAACGTCACCATCAACAGTGACCTGACCCAGGAACTGGACAAAAATCTTTATGTACTACACACACTGGCCCTTTCACCGTCTATAAAACGTTATTTGACTGACCCAAATCCACAAAATGAAGCGATTGTAGCAGAAATCATAAAAAGTACCAACAGTACCTTTCAAGATGACAATCTGCTAGCCATCGTAGATACCAGCGGGCATCAACTCTTGCGTACCGATAATTCCCCCAAGGTCAATATTTCCCAGCGGAAAAACTTTCAAGAAGTCATGAAGGGAAATGATTATGTCTCGGATATCATGATCAGCATGTCCACAGGCAGTCTGATGGTAGCCATCGCTTCCCCGATATTCGATGACAATCACAAGGTCATCGGTATGGTGGAAAGAAACTTCTACCTGGATGTGCTGCAGAATTTCATCCAGGTTCAGAATAATGAGCATACTTCTATCTACATTCTGGACCGAGAGAACAAAATTGTCGCCCACTCAGAGGGGGATAAATCTCTGGAAGAAGTTGATATCTCCGAAGAACTCGACTTAGTGAAAAAGGCCCTTGGCGGCCATCATGGCACAGCCCACGTGGATGAGGACGGCACGAACCTCCTGGCTACTTTCTCTGTCAATGAGCTGAGCGGCTGGAGCATTGTCACGCTCATGCCCTACAGATACATCTGGCTGACAGTGAATGATGCCATAGCCCGCGGTCTCATGCTGGGCTTTGTGGTGATGCTTTTTGTAAACCTGGTTGCCCACTTGCTGGCCAATCGCATTACTCGTCCCCTGCATGACATAACCGTCGCCGTCACAAAGATTGCCAGTGGCCAAACAGATATTGAGAAACTGGAAGTCTCGTCCAATGACGAACTAGGAGAAATGGCCAAGGCTGTCAATGAAATGCGCACCATGCGGAAAAACACTTCAAATCCTATCCAACACGACTTCCTGACCGGGCTCTACAGCCGGGAAGCCATGGAAAACATCTGTCGCAGGAAGTTGATGGAATACAGTGAAGCAGCGATTTCCCCTGGTCTTATATCCATCATTCTCATCGACCTTGATAACTTCAAGAAGGCAAACAAAGATGAGGGTCATGAATACGGAAATCATATCCTCAAGGATTTTGCCAGTCGGCTCGAAGGTTCTTTCACTTCCTCTGCCTTTTTGGGGCGTCTGGAGGGAGATGAGTTCATGATCATACTGGATAACCAGCGGGATGTGGATTCCATAAAGCGGAGTGCAGCTCAAATCAACCAAATGGCCCGGGAAATAACTGTAGGTGGAAAAAATGCCGGTCTTTCTGCCAGCATCGGTGTGGCTGTTGCCCCGCAAGATGGCAAGACCTACAATCATCTGTTCCACGCAGCTGACCTGACTCTCTACAAGGCTAAGGAACAGGGCAGAGATTGCTACCATCTGGCAAGTGATGCCGAAGACTAAGAAATCATACCCGACACTACGAGGTACACGAGCATGAGCAGTAGAAGCATCAAATCAAAATTATTCCTGCTATTGGCCCTTATGGGGGCTATCCCTTTCATCGTTGCCATTATCTTCATAGGCTGGCGAAGCGTCGACCATATGGAAAAACACGTCAAAACCGATGCCTGGGCAAAGAACCTCACCATCAACGACCACCTGAACCAGATAACAGAAAAAAATTTATTCGTGCTGCGCACTCTTGCCGGAGCGCCAATAGTAAAACAGTATCTGGAGAATCCCACTCCCCAAAATGAAGCCATAGTGCGGCCTCTGCTAGGCAATACCAATGAGATTTTTCAGGATAATAACGCCATTATCCTGACAGACAGCACTGGTATGCAGCTTATCCGCACAGATAATCTCCCCAAGGTAAACATCTCTCACAGAAAGCACTTCCAGGAAGCCATGGTCGGTCATGATTATGTCTCCGATATGATGGTCAGCATCGCCAATGGCGAAATGGTACTGGTGGCTGTTTCCCCCGTTTTCAACGACCAGCATCAGGTCATAGGCCTGGTACAAAGGAATTTTTTTCTGAATAAACTGCAGAAATTTGTCAAGACCCAGGGCAACGAAGCACTTTCTGTTATCATCGTAGACCGACAAAATAAGATTGTGGCACAGACCAATGACGAAGGCAGTTATAGCACAGGCAGGGATCTGTCAGAGGAATGCCGTCTGATTTCTGAAGCCCTTGACTGGGGTGAAGGAGTCATACGCATGAACCTCAACGGAGAAGACTGTGTGATTACCCTCTCCCGGGACAGATTAACCGAGTGGGGCATCATTACTGTCACCCCCTACCACTTCATATGGAATTCAGTACATGATGCTGTGTCCGGAGGAGCTTTGCTGGGGTTGTTCATCATGCTGTTTGTAAACCTCATCGCTTATCTGCTTGCTAACCGTATCACTCGTCCCCTGCGGGAGATCAGTCAGGTAGCAGATGACCTGGCCAGTGGCAAAGCTGATATAGAAAAACTAAACCACTATTCAGATGACGAACTTGGTAGAATCTCCAAAGCCATCAATGAAGCGTACAGTATTAGTGAGGGACTACGAAAAGACTCCCAAATGGATAAACTCACAGGGCTCTACAATCATTATTCCGTCGAGGAGATTTGTCGCCATAAACTGCGTGAGTATGAGGAGGCTGCTGCTCCAGGCCTGCTGGCCATCTATTTGGTGGACCTGGACCACTTCCAGAAGGCCAACCGGGATGAAGGACGGCAGCACGGAGACAAGATTCTCAAGGAGTTTGCCGCAGGGCTGAGAAAAGCCTTCCCGAACGGCGAGTGCATAGGCCGTCTGGAGGCAGACGAATTCGTCGTGGTACTGGATAATCAGCAGGATGCGGATACTATCAGGAAAAAGGCGCAGCTCATCAAAGAAACCGCCCATAGTGTGACCCTGAACGGGCAGCAGGTAGGCCTCACCGTCAGCATCGGCGTAGCCATCGCCCCCCACAACGGCAAAACCTACAACCACCTCTTCCACGCCGCTGACTTGGCCCTTTACGATGCCAAAGAGAAAGGCAGGGACAGGTATAGCCTGGCAGATGATTTGGAAGGGTAAAAGAAAAGCCTCCCCTGCCGGGAAGGCTGTCATACCAGCAACAATATCAATGCTATAACAGAAAAATAAGGGCTGTAGGCAAAATGCTCATCACGCTTCCAGCGTCCCGATAGCAGCATGACACCTGCTACCAGCCCGCCAAGGATAAAGCCTCCTGCAACGATTTGCAGGAGCTTTTCCATGCCCAACCAAAGGCCCAGGACGAACATCAGCTTGATATCTCCCCCGCCGATGGCCCCTCTGGTGAGAAGTGCCAACAGGAGGAAGGCCATGCCCCCTGCCACAGCCGCCAGCAAGTAATTGCCTATCTGTCCTGACAGGCACATAAAGACAAGGGCCAGTACGGCAAAGGGCAGCTGCATTTTATCAAAAATCAGATGCTGCTCAAAATCCGTGACTATAGTCATCAGCAGGAAGTAGGCCAGCGGCAATCGCTTAAGCAGGTCTTGGAGCAAGATGCCTTCCCCTGCCAAGCACGCTGCTATCAGCCAAAATCCTGCCACAAGCAAGGGCATGCGATAGGCAGAAGCGCGTACTTTGGCAGGAAAGGTCAATATGCCTCTCTCTGCCTGGTATAATGAATCTATCCATGCCGAGGCCCCTAGAGCTAAAACAACTGACAGGCCAAAGAGGGGTGCAAGCATCTTTTCATCTGCCTTTCTATATCAATCAGGAGTATTCCACCATGAAAACAGTGACATTCACAGCCTTAGATAATTCTATACAAGCAAAGGTAGCAGGCAGCTTCCTGGACAGGTTTTTAGGGCTGATGGGAAGAAAGTCCCTGCCAGAAAAGCAAGGGCTGCTCCTCTCCCCCTGCAACAGCATCCACATGATGTTCATGCGCTTTGCCATTGACGCCATCTTTTTGGACAGGGACAACCGCATTGTGAAGATTGTCCCCCATCTGCGCCCCTGGCTGGGACTTGCCTTTGCCCCGGGGGCATATGCCTGCATAGAGCTACCGGCCGGCACGGTCGAAATGCTAGGCTGGCGGGTAGGCATGAAGCTTTCCTCCTCAGAAGTATAGCACAAAGAGGCAAAAAAATCCCCTGCCGCATCGTGGGCAGGGGATTTTCTATGCCAGAACAAGATTGGATATTTAGTTATTCTCTTTTTCCTTCTTCTTGGGCACAGCCGTGCGGATGTAGAGCTCACGGAGCTGCTTTTCATCAACCATGCTGGGAGCCTGGCTCATGACATCGGCAGCGCTCTGGTTCTTCGGGAAAGCAATGACATCGCGGATAGATTTCCTCTTGGCCATAAGCATCACCAGACGGTCAAGGCCGAAGGCCAGGCCGCCGTGGGGAGGCGTGCCATACTGGAAAGCGTCCATCATGAAGCCAAACTTGGTGTGAGCCTCTTCCTTGGACAGGCCCAGAGCCTCGAAGACCTTCTCCTGCAGGTCAGCGTTGTAGATACGGAGGCTGCCGCCGCCGATTTCCACGCCGTTGAGCACCATGTCGTAGGCATCTGCCTTGACACGGCCCGGGTCGCTGAGGAGATACTGGATATCCTCGTGACGGGGAGAAGTGAACGGATGGTGCATGGCCTTCCAGCGCTTCTCTTCCTCGCTGTACTCGAACATGGGGAAGTCAACCACCCACAGGAAGCAGAGCTTGTTGTCGTCAATGAGGCCACGGCGACGTCCCATCTCCAGACGGAGCTGGCCCAAAGCCTGTGCCACCACCAGGGGCTTGTCGGCGATAACCAGCAGCAGGTCGCCGGTCTTGGCGCTGGTAGCCTGCTTGATTTTCTCGAAGGTCTCGTCGCTGTAGAACTTCTTGAAGGGAGACTTGATGCCCTCTTCAGCATACTGAATCCAGGCCAGGCCCTTGGCGCCGTAGCCCTGGACATACTGTACCAGGCCGTCCAGCTCGCGACGGGGAATATCAGCGTACCCCTCTACATTGATGACCTTCACCTGGCCGCCATTTTCCAGCACAGAGTTGAAGACCTTGAACTCGGAACCCTTCACATACTCGGAGATATCCATGAGCTCCATGCCGAAGCGGAGGTCAGGCTTGTCTGAACCGAAGCGACGCATAGCCTCGTCCCAAGTCATGCGCAGGAAGGGCTTCTCAATCTTGGCGCCGATAGCGCGGTCGAAAAGCTCGGTGACCATGTTCTCCATGAGCTGGAGGATATCTTCCTGGTTCAGGAAGGAAGTCTCGATATCAAGCTGGGTGAACTCCGGCTGACGGTCAGCGCGGAGATCCTCGTCACGGAAGCAGCGGACAATCTGGAAGTACTTCTCGAAGCCTGCCACCATGAGGAGCTGCTTGAAAATCTGGGGAGACTGGGGCAGAGCGTAGAACTCGCCAGCATTCAAACGGCTGGGCACCAGGAAGTCACGAGCACCCTCAGGAGTGCTCTTGCAGAGCATGGGGGTCTCGATTTCCAGGAAGCCCTCGCGGTCAAAGAAATCACGCATGATCTTGGTGACTTTGTGACGCAGGATGATGTTTTTCTGCATCTCCGGACGGCGCAGGTCGAGGTAGCGGTACTTCAGGCGCACCATCTCATCGGTGGTGATACCATCCTGAATCTCGATGGGGGGAGTCTTGGACTTGTTGAGAATGCGCAGTTCCTCGCAGACTACCTCAATCTCACCGGTCTCCATGTTGGGGTTCACAGTCTCTGCTGCACGGCTGCGAACCTTGCCGCGGACAGCCACCACGAACTCAGAGCGCAGGGATTCAGCCTTGTGGAAGGTGCCCTCCCCCATAGCTGCCTCGTCAAAGACCACCTGCACCAGACCGCTGCGGTCACGCAAATCCACGAAGATAAGCCCGCCATGGTCACGGCGGCGGGAAACCCAGCCGCAGAGCACAACTTCCTGATCTACCTCAGACTTGCGGAGCTGCCCGCAATGATGTGTGCGCTCCATGCCTTTCAGTGTTTCCATTTCCATTTTAACTTTCACCTCAGAATTGATTGAATCTGATTTATGACTTCATCAAGAGATACCTTCTGCTGCTCGCTCTTTTCCATATCCTTGAGCATCACAGCATTTTCCTTGATTTCATCCTCACCTAATATCAGGGCAAAACGTGCCCCGGCTTTGCCAGCCTGTTTCATCTGTGCTTTCATGCTGCGACCTGCATAGTCCATGAGAGCCTTGAGGCCTGCTTCACGCAGTTTCTGCAACAGTTTGAAGCCAGCGCTTTGGGCTTCTGCCCCCAGAGCCACCACAAAGGCATCAGCCTTCTTCTCCTGCTCAGGCAGGAGGCCCTGCTTCTCCAGCGCCAGCAAAACGCGCTCCAGACCCGTGGCGAACCCGACTGCAGGAGTGGGATTGCCACCCATTTCCGCAATCAGCCCGTCATAACGGCCACCGCCTGCCACGGCACTCTGCGCCCCCAAGGGCGCATACTTGATTTCAAAGGCAGTCTTGGTGTAGTAGTCAAGGCCGCGCACCAGACGCGGGTCAAGCTCGAAGTCCACGCCAGCATCCCGCAGGAAGGACTGAACCTTCTCGAAATGCTCGCGGCACTCATCGCAGAGGCAGTCCGTGATATTGGGCGCACCCGTCATGAACTTCTTATCCGCATCAGCCTTGCAGTCCAGGATGCGCAGGGGGCTGCGCTCAAAGCGCTCCTTGCAGTCCCCGCAGAGTTCCTCAAGATGCGGGCGGAAATAATCCTGCAGGGCCTTGCGATAGGCCGGACGGCAGGAAGGACAGCCAACGGAGTTCAGGCTGAGCTTCAAATCCTTGAGACCCAGGGACTTCAAAAATTCCATGGCCAGCAGGATAATCTCGGCATCAACGGCAGGATTGGCCTCTCCCAAAGCCTCCACGCCAAACTGGTGGAATTCCCGCATGCGCCCCGCCTGGGGGCGGTCATAGCGGAACATGGAGCCGATATAAAACAGCTTGGTCAGAGCGCCGTCCCCGTAAAGCTTATTCTGAAGATATGCTCTTACAGCAGAGGCCGTGTTCTCAGGACGCAGAGTGATGCTCCTGCCGCCCCTGTCTTCGAAGGTGTACATTTCCTTGTCCACCACATCCGTGCCCTCGCCAATGCCACGGTGGAAAAGTTCCGTGTGCTCGAACATGGGGGTGCGGATTTCCTCATAGCCAAAGCGGGCACAAATATCCCTTATCTTCTGCTCCACATAATTCCAGCTGCCTACGGAATCAGGCAGTATATCCTTGGTGCCTCTGGGCGCATTAGTAAGCAATGCTCATCTTCCCCTTACCTAAATATTCATTTGGAAGCATCACCGTATATCTCTTCCAGTAATTGCTTTCTCTTCTCTATATACACATCAATATCCCGAAGGTAGGTGGCCAGATCCTTGGCATTGAAGACCGACCGCAGCCGGCCGGTGACAGGGTCAACCACCTTGGTGGTTGCAGAGCCGCCAATGCCGATGATGGTCTGGTGCTCTTCCATGATCTGGATATTGTACATGCCCTCGGCTCCCGGACGGGCGCAGCCGATATTCTCCAAATCCCCGGACATATAGCCCTGACGATAGAGATAATAGGGCTGATAGCCTCCGCGTTCCATAAAGCCTAAGGCCACCTCTGACATCCTGCGGGTTTCCTCATCGGAGGGCAGTTCCACATGACGCTCCTCCATCAGGAGTTTCAGCCTGGAGCCTCGCTTGATGGCCAGGGCATGGAGGGTAATATCGTCAGGCTCCAAAGCCGTGACCTTCTCCAAAGTGTCCTGCACATCTTTGGCTGTTTCTCCGGGCAAGCCAAGAATCAAGTCCATGTTGATATGGGGCAACCCAGCCTCCCGCAAAGCATGGAACATTTCAGCCACCGCCTTGGGCGTATGCTGGCGCCCAATGAGCTGCAGAGTCCTTGCCTGCATGGTCTGGGGATTCACACTGACCCGGCTGACCTTGAAGCACTTCATAGCTGCAATCTTTTCCGGCGTTATGCTGTCAGGCCGCCCCGCCTCCACGGTAAACTCAGCCAAATCTGACTTATAAAAGGCATTATATACCATTTCCAGCATTTCCGCAAAGAAAGCGTCTGGGAGGCTGGTGGGAGTGCCACCTCCCACATAGATATTCTGCACCTTGAAGCCATATCGCTCCACCGCAGCCTTTCCCGCTTCCAGATCTCGGCGGAAAACTTCCATGAACTGCTGAAGCTGCTTCTCCCCCGGCAGGATATTGGCGGGAAAGGAACAGTAGAGGCAACGGGTCAGGGAGAAGGGAATGCCCACATAGATACTGACAGTCTTGTCATCGGAGGTTTCAAGGAAAGGCAACTGGCGGAAGGCCATGGGCACGATGATGTTCGCTTTCTCCCGGCTGCAGGCGTAATCCTTCTGGATGCGCTCAATGATTTCCTGCTGCCCTGCCCCGCCCCTTATCCAGCGGTGGACAATCTTAGTGGGCCGCACCCCGTGGAGTATGCCCCAGGGGGCGGCCTCTGCTCCCAAATGCTCAAGGAAGATATGGTAAAGGTTCAGCTTGATGAGCCTGTGCCGGGCGGCAGCTTCGCGCTCGTCCCCCTTGCCCTCATCACGGCGGCAAAACTCTCGCTTATTGCCCTCCTTGTCAAAGAGCAGCAGTCGGCTTTCCACCGTCACGCCACTGCCGCTGCCGTCTGCAGAAGGAGTCAGCTGATGGTTCACCACGGAAAGCTGCAGATAGTCTGCTTCACCGTGGGAACCAATCACCTCCACCTTGAAGAGGTTCAGGATTTCCCTGACAATTTTGGAGATTACCTCCTGCTTGCTGTTCAGGGTAAAGGTCTTAATCCTCACTGTCTGCCTGACACTCCTTGCAGATGCCGAAGAACTTCACCTGATGGTCGAGAATCTTGAAACCTGATTTGCGGCAGATATCCTGCTCCAAATCATCCAGCAGGTCTTCTTCGAACTCAATCACCTTGTTGCACTTGGTACAGATAAGGTGGTGATGATGGTGTGCCTTCGGATCAGTGGTGTTCACCTCATAACGGCTGCAGCCGTCACCGAATTCCATCTTCTGGAGAATTCCCAGATTGGACAAAAGCTCCAGGCTGCGGTAAACCGTAGCCAGGCCAATCTCAGCCTTCTTATCCCTCAGAAGTCCGTGCACATCCTCAGCACTCAGGTGCTCACCTGGGTTATCCAAAAAAATTTGTAATACAATCTGCCTCTGAGGAGTCATCTTATGCTGACGTTCTTGCAGCTTTTTTTTCAAATAATCCATATCAATTGTCTTGGGCATGACCTATACCTCTTTCCCTGTAGTTGTCTATGATACTAAGGGCAATACCAAACTCCCCATATACAGTAACTCAAATAAAGATATTATAACACCAATATTCAATTTTTGTCGACAGACAAATCTTCATATTTTTGTTATTGAGCTCCTTGCAGCACGGCCTGGGCTTCCTCGCTGCTCATGAGGATTTCCCTGGGCTTGCTGCCAATATTGGGTCCCACAATGCCCAATTCTTCCATAGCGTCAATCAGACGGGCGGCGCGGGTGTAGCCCACCCGGAAGCGGCGCTGGACGGAGCTGGTGGAGGCCTGGCCGGTGCTGAGCACCAGGTTCACAGCTTCCCCCAGCAGTTCGTCCTGCTGAGGCTCCTTGCTCTTCTTGCCGCTCTCTGCTTCCTCTGCTTCAGCGGAAGCTCTCTCCGTGAAATTCACCAAATCCTCGTTGGTCTCTGCTTCCTGTCCCTGGCTGCGGATGAAGTCCAGCAGCTGCTCCACTTCCTCATCGCTTATGAAGGCCCCCTGCACTCGGCGGGGCTTGGAGGAACCTACGGGATAGAAGAGCATATCGCCCTTGCCCAGAAGTTTCTCCGCCCCGCTTCTGTCCAGAATGGTGCGGGAGTCAATCTGGGAGGATACCGCAAAGGAAATGCGGGAAGGGATATTAGCCTTGATGATGCCCGTTATGACGTCCACTGAGGGACGCTGGGTGGCCAGCACCATGTGGATGCCAGCAGCGCGGGCCTTCTGAGCCAAGCGGCAGATGGCATCCTCCACATCGTGGGGAGCCACCATCATGAGGTCAGCCAACTCATCGATGATGATGACGATGGCGGGCATCTTCTGGTCGGGGAAATGCTCATTGAAGCCAGCCATGTTCCTCACCCCGTGGTCGGCAAAGCTTGAGTAGCGCCTTTCCATTTCCTGCACTGACCAGTTCAGCACCGAGGCCGCCTTCTTCGCATCCGTCACTACTGGCACCATCAGATGGGGAATGCCATTGTAGCCTGAGAGCTCTACCATCTTGGGGTCGATGAGGATAAATTTCACCTCATCCGGCTTGGCTTTGAAAAGAATGCTGGTAATCAGGGTATTGATGCAGACGGATTTGCCGGAGCCGGTGGCACCCGCCACCAGCAGATGGGGCATCTTGCCAAGATCCGCAAAGATAGCCTGCCCACCGATATCCATGCCCAGGCCCACGGTGAGCCTGGACTGGGCACTGCTGAACTTTTCGCTCTCCAGCACTTCTCTGAGCTGCACACCTTCCAATTCTTTGTTGGGCACCTCGATGCCGATGGCAGCCTTGCCAGGTATAGGCTCGATGCGCACGGAGAAAGCCGCCAAGCTCAGGGCAATGTCGTCAGCCAGATTGGTAATCTTGCTGACCTTCACCCCGGGAGCAGGCTCCAGTTCATAGCGGGTCACGGCAGGGCCGTGGCAAGCATTGAGTATCCTGGCCTTCACATGGAAGTTTTCCAAAGTCTGTTGCAAGGTACGGGCGTTCTCCTCAATTTCCATTTCCAAGGCCACATTCTTCTGCTTGACATGCTTGGAAAGAATTTGTGTCACCTGCGGAATCACATAAGGCTTCTTGGGCTTTTCCTCGGGATTTTCCATGGCAGGAACTTCTGCCCGGGCCATGGCCTGCATGCTTGCTTCAGCCTCAGCCTCTGCTTCAGCCACGGCATGCTTGGCAGTCATGGCCCCCATAGCAGCAGCTTCTTGAGATGCTCCTGACGAAAATTCAAATTCTTCGTGAGGAGCTTGTTCTTCTTCTTCCGCTTCTTGCCTGCCATACTCAATGGTAAAGACAGGTGGCTTGGGTGCTTCTCTGGGCGGTTCCTCAACAGGCATAAACTCCTCGGCTGGAGCAATCTCCGGTTCCCTTGCAGTCACAGGTTCTGTCTTTGCTGTCTCTGCAAAGTGCCCGTCCCTTTCCTGATTGTAAAAGGAATTCTTCACGGTGGTCTTCACAGCTTCCACCATGCGTTCCTCTACCCTGCCCCCCACTTCTGCCACCTTGCTGGTGGTAGCAGCCAGGGCTGTGCCTGCCACGCTGGCACCCTTGACAGCAGTTTCCTTGGTCTTGATCACTCCCGTGGCCAAAGACCAGGTGGTAGATAGCAGCACGGAGCCGATGACACCTGCTCCCAGCAGGATGATGGCTCCATCCACCCCAAAGAAGTTCCGCAGGATAAGCAGCAAGCCCCCGCCTAGGAGACCTCCCCCCTCGGGCAAACTGGAGGGCAGAATTTCCTCTCCAATCGGTATGACAAAGTGATGCCAGATAGCCAGGGCCGAAATATAGAGCAATCCCAGACCGAAGAAACGCAGGGAATAGCGCAGGCCACAGTGCTTGGTAATATACTGATAGCCTATAAGAAGAATCAGCACGCAGACCAGCACAGCCCCCACACCGAAGAAATAGTGCAGGAACTTGGCAAAGTAGAGGCCTACAAAGCCCACATTGAGGCCAAAGAGGCCGCCCAGGGAAATCAGCCCCGCCGCCACGCAGGCAAGCCCTAGAAGTTCGTAGGGGCGGCCAGGATTGGCAGAATTTGTATTGGTACTCTTGGCAGCCCTGGCCTTTCGGCTGCGGGTGCCGTTGGTTTTCTTAGGCAATTCATCACCTCATTTCAACTTGGCAGTGAAATTGATTATCATAAAAATATAAGTTCAAAAGAAATCCGCCCTTCAAAACTCCTAAGGGCGGATAAGTCAGGCAGTTTCAAGCAGTTATTTGGTCAGTCTGTCGGCGCAGCGCTGTGCCTCAAAAAGAATGCGTTCCTCGTCCAAGGTCTTTAATTCATGCTTTTCCATCAGCACCTTGCCTGCCACCAGCACCGTATCCACAGAGGAGGAACGGGCAGAGTAAGCCAGGAGCGACACCAAGTTGTGACGGGGGCACCACATGACATTGTTCAGGTCAAAGAGCACAATATCTGCCAGGGCACCAGCCTCAAGCCTGCCAACATCTTTCAGACCCACAGCCTGAGCACCATACTCTGTGCCCATCTTGACAGCTTCCAAGGCGGGCACCGCCAGCGGGTCGCAGGCAGAAACCTTGTGCAAAAGGGCAGAGAGCTGCACTTCCTCCAGCATATCCAGATTGTTGTTGGAAGAAGCACCGTCCGTGCCCAGAGCCACGCAGATGCCTTCCTTCAGCAAGCGGGGCACGGGAGCCACGCCGCTGGCCAGTTTCATATTGCTGCCAGGGTTATGAACCACGCGGATATGATGCTTCTTGATGATATCAATATCCTCGTCATCCACATGCACGCAGTGAGCCGCCATGGTACCATGCTCGAAAAGCCCCGTGGACTCCACATGGGCAAAGGGACGCTTGCCGTATTCTTTCAGACAATTCTCCACTTCCCCCTGAGTTTCGGACATGTGGATATGGATTTCAGCATTATATTCATCAGCCGCCTTGCTGACCTTCTTCAAGAACTCCGGCGGGCAGGTGTAGAGGGCATGAGGGGCAAACATCACTGTCACCCTGCCCTCCCCTGCGCCATGGAAATCCCTGTAAAGGGCTACAGCCTCCTCCAGCTTCTTGTCACTGTCAGGAGCCACGCCTATGAGGCCGCGGGAAAGAATCCCCCGCAGGCCGGATTCGATGGTCGCCTCGGCTACCCTTTCCTCGCAGGGCCCGTACAAGTCAGCAAAGGCAGTAGTGCCGGAACGGATCATCTCTGCCGCTGCCAGCATGGCTCCCCAGTAAATATCCTCGCTGCCCATCTTTTCCTCAACAGGCCAAATCTTCGTGGTCAGCCAGTCCATGAGCTCCATGTCATCTGCATAGCTTCTCAGCAGGTTCATGGAAGCATGGGTATGGGCATTCACCAGGCCGGGAATGGCAAAGTGATCCTTGCCGTCTATGGTCTTATCCGGCGAAAAACCCTCCGGCACTTCCCCCATGGCCTTGATGCGGTCGCCCTCAATCATGATATTGGTAAGTGGCGTTGTTCCATCAGGCAAAAGGGCATGCACATTCTTGATTAGCGTCTTCAAAACTGATCCTCCCCATCAAGCCATGTTCAGATAAGCCTGCTGCTCAGGAGTCAGCTTGTCGATGCTGACCCCAAGGGACTTCAGCTTGATTTCTGCAATGCGCTGATTGATGGAGTCCGGCATGAGATGTACAGCCTTCTCCATCTCCTTGCCATGCTCCAGCAGGTGCAGGGCGGAGAAAAACTGCACGCCGAAGGACAGGTCCATAATCTCTGCCGGGTGGCCGTCGCCTGCCGCCAGGTTCACCAGGCGCCCCTCTGCCAGCAGGTAGAGCTTTCTGCCGTCTTCCTGCATGAATTCCTCGATGTTGTTCCTCACCTTGCGGCGGGATTTGGACATAGCCTCCAACTCGGGAATGTTGATTTCCACATCGAAGTGGCCGGAGTTGGCCATCATGGCCCCGTCCTTCATGACCTTGAAGTGACGGTCGCGAATCACATCCTTATCGCCCGTGAGAGTCAGGAAGATATCGCCCTCTTTGGCAGCTTCGTCCATAGTCATGACCCGGAAACCATCAAAGACAGCCTCGATGGCCTTGATAGGGTCAACCTCGGTGATGATGACATTAGCACCCAGGCCCTGGGCGCGCATGGCGCCGCCCTTGCCGCACCAGCCATAGCCTGCAATGACCACTGTCTTGCCCGCAATGACCAAGTTGGTAGTACGCATGATGCCGTCCCAGGTGGACTGACCCGTGCCGTAGCGGTTGTCGAAGAGGTACTTGCAGTATGCATCATTGGCGGCAATCATGGGGAATTCCAGCTTGCCCTGGTCAGCCAGAGCCCGCAGGCGATGCACGCCCGTGGTGGTCTCCTCGGAGCCGCCGATAATCCCTGTCAGAAGCTCACGGCGCTTGGTATGGAGCATGTGCACCAAATCGCCGCCATCGTCAATGACGATATCCGGCTTAATATCCAAGGCCTTGTTGATGAAGGTATTGTACTCTTCATCGGTGCAGCCATGCCAGGCAAAGACATGCACCCCGTCCTCTACCAGGGCAGCTGCCACATCATCCTGGGTAGAAAGAGGATTGCTGCCGGTGAGGGCCACCTCAGCTCCTGCGTGGTGGAAAATCTCAGCCATATAGGCCGTCTTGGCCTCAAGGTGCAGGGTAATGACCATTTTCTTGCCAGCAAAAGGCTTGGACTTGGAAAACTCCTCGTCCACTGCCGCCATCACCGGCATGAAGTTCTTGACCCACTCGATCTTGTCATGGCCGGATGGTGCCAGCTTAATGTCTCTTATCATTGATTCCATGCTATTGCCCTCCTTCTAAAGCTATGTTCTATTCTAACACAAAATCCCCCGCCGTGTCACGGCAGGGGGCTATTATCGCTATCGTTTTCTTCCATCTCAGCTATTTCATCGTCTTCTTCGCTTTCCTCCAAGCCTTCAAGTTCGCCTAAAAGTTCCAGCTGCTCATCATCCATGCCCACGGCAGCTTCCCTGTCGCTGGGCAGATTGGGCAGATCCTCCAGAGAATTGAGACCGAAGGTGCGCAGGAAAGTATCCGTAGTGCCGTAGAGGATAGGCCGTCCCAAGACCTGCTTGCGCCCCACCTCTGCGATGAGTTCCAGCTCGATGAGCTTGGTCAAGGCACGCTCTATGCGCACTCCGCGGATATGCTCTATCTCCTGCTTGGTGATGGGCTGCTTGAAGGCGATGATGGAAAGGGTTTCCATGGTGGGGGCAGAAATTTTCCTGTCCACCACCTGAGAGAGACGTTCCACCACGGGGTAAAGTTCCGGCCGGGTGGCCAGCTGCAGGCCCCCTGCCACCCGGCGCACGGTCAGCCCGCTATGGCGTTCCACCAGTTCCTTCTCCAGCCTGGTCATGAGATTCTGCACAGTCAAGAGGTCTGTGCGAAGGATATCCGCCAAATCTTCCATGCTCATGGGGTCGCCAGCGGCAAACATCACCGCTTCCAGTGCGGCCGTAGTGAGAGTTCCTTCACTCATTTCCTTCCTCCTCCCCATTTACGCAGATATAAATGTCCGCAAAAAGCCGCTGCTGCCTGACCACCACCGCCTTCAGCTTGATGAGTTCCAGCATGGCCAGGAAGGTGACTATCAGCTCACTGCGGCTGCCCGTAGGAAAGGCCTCAGCAAAAAGCAAGCGTCCTCCGCTGCGGTCCAAAAGTGCCAGCAGATACTGCATCTTGTCCTGGATATTATAGCTTTCCGGCTCCACCATGGCCTTGGGGATAGATAGCTCCTCTTTTACATCCAGCACGATCTGGAAAGCCTCCAGGAGCTGGGATAGCTTGAGATTTTCCGGGGGCAGATGGTGGACGGGCAAAGGCAGCGGCTCCCGCGAAACATATTTCTCATAGTGACCAGCCATGCCCTCCAGCACGGAACTGACCTGCTTGAACTTGCGATACTCCAGGATGCGCCGCACCAGTTCCAGCCTGGGATCCTCCTCTTCCTCTTCCTGAGGGGCGGGAGGCTTGGGCAGCATCAGGCGGGATTTGATCTGCAGAAGGGTGGCTGCCATCACCAAAAAGGAGCTGGCAATCTCCATGTCAAACTCTTTCATCTGCTGCAGATAAGCCAGATATTGCTCCGTAAGCTGGGCAATGGGAATGTCGTAGATATCAATCTTATCTTTCTCAATCAGGTGCATGAGAAGGTCCATGGGCCCTTCAAAGGCCTCCAGATGCACCGTATAGCCCTTGGGCCTTGCTTCTTCCTGCATTATCAGAAGAAGGGGCTGAGCACAGTGATGAAAATATCCCAGATAATCCGCTGTGCCGGCACAAAAATCATGTGCAAGATAGGTGTCCAAATAAGGACAATCAAAATCAGGAAGCTGTAACGCTCCAGCTGGACAAACTTATAGGCCAGGTCTGAGGGCAGGAAGTACTTCAGAATATGAGAGCCGTCCAGAGGTGGCAAAGGTATCATGTTGAAGATGGCAAAGTTGATGTTGTAGATGACAATAAGCTGAAAAACCATGGTCACCCCAGTGGACTTTCCGAAGCCCATCTTGATGAGCACCAGCCACACCACCAGAGCCAAAAAAGCAGTCAGCAGGTTGGCTCCTGGCCCTGCCAGAGAGACCAAGATATCACCCTTCTTGGGATCCTTGAAATTCCTAGGGTTAATCATAACAGGCTTGGCCCAGCCAAAGCGCACCAGGAAGAGCATCAAGAGGCCGATGGGGTCGATATGTGCCCTGGGATTCAGGGTCAGGCGCCCCATCATCTTGGGAGTGAAGTCCCCCATAGCCACCGCCACCCTGGCATGGGCGTACTCATGTATCACCAGGGCAATAATGAGCCCAGGCAAGCCAGCTACGATAGACTGCCAGCTGAAATCAAACATAGAAAACCTCCTAGCTTCAAGCCTGTCTGGAAGCTGCCATCAGTATGGAAACCACAGACTTGGCATCAATAATCCTACCATCATTAACCATTGCCACTGCTTCCTTCAGGGGCACTTTAACTACATTGATGAATTCGTCAGCATCCGTGTGCTGTTTGCCGGAATGAAGGCCTGTGGCAAGATAAAGATGAATGTACTCATTGGAAAAGCCCACGGTAGTAGCAATGGTGGTGAGCTTCTCCATCTTGTCTGCCGTGTAGCCCGTTTCCTCGGAAAGCTCGCGCTCAGCGCAGACCAACGGGTCTTCATCCGGGGCATCCAACTTGCCTGCGGGTACCTCCAGGGTAATCTTGCCCACAGGATAGCGATACTGCTTCACCAGGATGATGGTGCCGTCTTCCAGCAGGGGAATCACGGAGGACGCCCCTGGGTGTTTGATCCACTCCCTGATGGCAGTATTGCCGTTTGGCAACTTCACCGTATCTCTGCACACATGCAGGAGAGTCCCGTCAAATATCTTCTCAGAACCTATGCCTGTCTCAATCAATGCTTCATCCATTTCTCTCTTCCTCCTGCTTTAATCTTAGGCTGTATGAGCAAGTTGCTGCTTCTTCATGCGGGCATGACTGACCATCTCTCTGGCATTGTCAAGGGAAGCCGTGGTAATGTCAGCGCCTGAGGCCATGCGGGCGATTTCTCTGACCCGCTCATGCTCCGACAAGGGGCGCACCTGGGTGACCGTGGACTGTCCCACGGAACTCTTGGCAATGTAGAGGTGCTGGTCTGCCATGCAAGCAATCTGGGGCAAATGGGTAATGCAGAGCACCTGCTTGAAGTTCGCCACCAAGGCAATGCGCTCCGCCACCATCTGGGCGGTGCGCCCACCAATGCCCGTGTCAATCTCATCGAAGACCATGCTGCCGATAGCCCGGTCACGGGAAGCCGCCACGGCCTTGATGGCCAGGGCAATGCGGGAAAGCTCACCGCCAGAAGCCACCTTCTGCAAAGGCTTCTCTGCCTCACCTGGATTAGCGGAGAAGAACATGGCCACCGTGTCCGCCCCTGAGGCAGTGAACTTGCCAGCTGCTCCTATCTCAATGCGGAAGACTGCCTTGGGCATGCCCAGTGACAAGAGCTGCTCCCATATAGCTTTGGAAAGCGCCCCGGCAGATTGCTGTCGCAATCCAGTCAAGGCTGACGCCTTCTGCTCCATTTCCCCATGAAGATTGGCAAGCTGCTCCTTCAAAGCCGCCATATCGTCATCGTAGTTCTCGATATCGGCCAGCTCCTGCTGCACTTTCTGCTGATGTGCGAGCACATCAGCCACGGTGGCACCGTATTTGCGGCAGAGCTTGTCGATATGGTCCATGCGTGACTGCAGCTTGTCAAGGCGGGCTGGGCTGTAATCGAGGGACTCGCCGTAATCCCGCAGCTCATAGGCAGCCTCCTGCAGGGAAATCTCCGCTTCCTCCACAATGCCCTGGGCGTTGGCCAGGCTGTCATCATAGCGGCTGATATCAGCCAGATGCTTTTTCACCATGGAGATAGCCGCCATTATCCCCAGCCCGGACTTGCCGCCTCCCTCGAAGAGACCGTAAGCTTCTTCGGCATGAGTGGCGATTTTCTCGGCATGGGAAAGTTTGCGGATTTCCGCTTCCAGTTCCTTATCCTCGCCTTCTTTGAGCTGGGCTTCGCTGATTTCCTTGTCCTGCCAGCAGAGCATATCCAGCCGCTGGGCATTTTCCCTGGCTGCCTGCTCCTTTTCCTTGCACTTCTGCTGACAAGCATGCCACTCATCGTAAAGCTGGCGGTAATCTTTAAGGGATGCCTGCACTTCAGGCAAAAAGCTGTCCACCAGGCTGAACTGGCTGGCCTCCTTGAGCAAAGCCAGATTCTCATTCTGCCCATGGATATCCACCAGCAAGGTGCCTAATTGTTTCAGCACCGTCAAAGTCACATGGCAGCCATTCACCAACACCATGCCCCTGCCTCCTTTGGTCAGCTGACGAGTGACAATCACCTGCCCCTCCCCGGCATCAATGGCCTGGCTTTCCAGAAATTCCAAAAGTTCAG